>CAYLVR010000279.1:0-3939 GCA_964387165.1 uncultured Chitinophagaceae bacterium
CAATCCACTCCGGAAGTATAATTTCCTGAGGCTGCCAAGTTATTAGGATTTAATGTATTATTATAAAAAAGATCATACCCTCCTGTTCCTGCTATACCATAAGTCATTACTTCGCTTCTACCCTCTCCTAATTGATAAGTCATTTTATTCATATCCCTTAAGTATGAATACATCCCATTAAGTACACCTGTAGCATCATTTTCAGATTTCCAAAATGAAGAATTCGTAATTACGCTTTTGGGTTCAACATTAAGCGTTTTAGTACAGGAGGTAAGAAAAATGATTATAGAGAAGGATAAAGATCCGATAATTTTATAATTTGATTTCATAACTTATTTATTTTCTATAATGTAATATTTAATCCGAATATTATGTTTCTTGGTATAGGATACCGACCAAACTCCTGCCCTCCATCTTCTGGATTGAGTCCCTGAAACTTTGTAAAATAATACAGGTTATTGCCGGTAATATTTAGCCGCAGATTATTCAGTTTGAGCCTCTGTAAAATTCTTGCCGGAAGTGTATAGCTGAGTGTTACTTCTCTCAATGCCAGGTAGTCTCCAGACTCATAATATTCAGAATTGCCCCTCCTAATATTATATTCTGTTGCATCCTGCCAATCATAACGTGGTACATTTGTAATATCACCTTGCTGTTTCCATGAAAGATCTGCCATACGTTTTGTCATCACATTATCTCCGTCAAGGTTGATATCATAAAAGGCTCTTCCGTAATTGTATATTGTATGCCCAGTTGTATAATCAAAACGAACGGAAAGACTTAGACTTTTATAAGTAAAATAGTTGGAAAACCCGCCCGTCCAAACCGGGTATTGATTTCCTACATATACCATATCTCTATTATCAATTTCTCCATTCCCATCAGCATCCAGCCATATTACATCTCCACCATGTTTGGTTTTGTCGGCAGTTGGGGACACTTTATCCATTGGAGCTTTGGCAGCATCTGCATCAGTAGCATAAACTCCAACCTGTTTATACACATAGTAATCACCTATTCTCCCTCCTTCCTGTAAACCACCTAACCAATCGTAGTCTGTTTTGCCTGCATCCCAAACATAATAACCACCCACTCTATTATTTTTAGTGCCATTCTCAGGTAATTCAAGGATTTTGTTCTTGATTTTAGAAGCGTTAAAGGCGATAGTCCATTGAAAATCCGATGAAACTGGCAATACCCTTGCACTGATTTCAAGTTCCACACCTCTATTTTCCAGGCTTCCATAGTTCGTTAAAATACCTGTAAATCCGGTTGAGGAGGGAAGATTCAATGTTGTGATAAGATTATCGGTAACTCGTCTGAATACATCAAATAATATATCGACTCTGTTCTCGAAAAGCCCTATATCGGTCCCAAAATTTAAAGTTTTTGACCGCTCCCATTGCAGATCGGGATTGGGTATCCCGGTATTCTTTATAACTGGCCCTCCCGCATACTGCCCGCCTACAGCATAAGTTCCCTGAGCTGTAAAGTCTCCAAGCCCACTTATATTGCCATTTACTCCATAACTGGCTCTGAGTTTCAGCTTAGAAAAACTACCTGGAACACTTTTCCAAAAATTTTCCTTTTCTACGTTCCATCCTACAGAAACGCCCGGGAAAGCACCCCATTTATGATTAGCTCCCAAATTAGATGCACCATCATATCGTACGTTCAGTGAGAAAAGATACTTTCGTTGGAAATCGTAATTGATTCTTGAAAAATAACCTAAAATAACCTGATCACTTAAAGTACTACTCATACTTACAAGCTGTCCCGAGGCATTCAGTGTAGGAATGAGATCGGTAGATGCACCCTGCCCGGTTGCAGCAAGCGTATAGCTGCTCCTTTTATAATAAGAAAAACCGGCTTTTACATCAAAATTATGGTTAGATGTAATTGACTTTACGTAGGATAATACAGCATCCGCCTGAGTTTGTAAGGTCCTGCTATCCGAACCCGTAGCAGTTCTTGTAGAATTTACGGTACCGTTACCATTGCCATACGAGGGCTGAAATGAACGGGAATATCCCATCGTGGTATTCATTGATATAACCGGATCAAATGTTAGCCCTGGCAGGATATCCCAGTTAGCTCCGGTTGAGAGTGTAATGTTATAGGTTCTATTCTCTGCGTCTCTATTTCTCATATGATAATCAGGATTACCTTGATTTATTCTACCAGGGGCCAATGTCCCGTCTTCATAATTGTATTTAGCTGTTGGGCGGGTAGCCGATCCCCAAAAAGTGTAACTGTCCGCTGCCAAACGATTATCCACCGATTGCGCAAACAATGTCCGTCCGAAAAATCTAAGTTTTTCACTTGCTTTAATATCACCATTCAGGTTTGCGGTTAAACGTTTAAAAAAAGTAGTGATGGCTGTCCCCTCACTTGTCAAATAGCCTATACCTGCATTAAAAGTTGCCTTTTCTGTTCCCCCGGAAACAGAAATATGATGATTATGAGACAACCCCGTTTGCAGCGCTAAAGCACGAAAATCTGTTTCTTTGAAAATAATAGTCTTAGAAGGATCTACAGGATCAGGCATACTTTGCCATCCTTCATTTAACTTGTGCTTGTTTTCTTCAGTTAAATACTGAGTAGTATAATCTGTATTTTTCGTAAAGTCATTACCAACTCCATATCCGAGGGGCTGATTAAGCCTGCCCATATATGTAGGCAGCTTTTGCGCAACAGAGACGGTGCCAAGTCTTCCAAGCGTAATGTATTGCTCTGCAGAGGCAAGTTCAGGCAAACGTACAACGTCAGAAGCAGTTAGATCATATGAATACGTTACCCTGGTTTTACCTGCCTTACCTGATTTTGTTGTGATAAGCACTACTCCATTGGAACCCCTTGCGCCATAAATAGCAGTTGATGCAGCATCCTTTAGTACCTGTATAGATTCAATATCATCAGCAGAAATATTATTCATACTTCTGATCACACCATCTATAATAACCAAAGGCGTTGCGCCATTAGGGTTATTTATAGAGGTACCGCCCCGAACAATTATTCGTGGGGCAGATCCAGGCTGTCCTGATGTGGTCTGCACTTTTACGCCAGACATGGTGCCCTGCATCGCCGTGCCAATATTGGCATAAGGTACATTCTCCAAAACTTTATTATCCAGTTTCGTAATTGATGTTGTCACAGCATCCCTCGATTGAGTTCCATAGCCTACTACTACAACTTCTGATAGCACGCCCCCCGGGTTATTTAACAAAACGATATTAACCTCAGATCTCCCGTCTAAAGTTATTTCCTTTGATTGAAATCCGGTAAAACTACACAGAAGTGTAACATTCAAACTGGCGACAGTGATTGTAAACATTCCATCATCATTGGTTTGTGTAGTCGCTACACTTCCTTTCACCTGGATTGTTGCACCAGGTAATGCCTCTCCATTTTCGTTCGTCACTTTACCACTGACTGAAGTTTGGGAATGGGCAGAAGCAACGTTGAAAGAAACCAAGATCAGTAATATCATTAATTTACTGAGTACCCTACAACTTGAATACAGCGAACTTGAGTATTCAGAGATTTTCTTTGTCATAAATGCAGTTTTAAAAAATTGTTAATAAGATGCTGAACAAAACATTTTTGTGTCATAATGCATACAATCATTAGCACTAAACTAATTTTCAAATTTAATTTTACTCCTACTCAAAATCTTCTACTTTTATTTACATTATTAATACTATTTTTCAGGTAAAGGGAATTATGGAATATGGCTTGAGAATTCCCGAATTTGCTTCTCCTTAATTTAGAAAAAGAACCGCATCCCAACTCCATTCTCTAAGACTATATCAATATTTGTTTTGCCATTTAGAAAAAGATCAGCAAAAAAACAGGCGTCTATTAATTCTACTTTAACAAGTTAAAAAACTGGTTCTGGGTTGTTCATAGCTGTTGAGGAGTTATATATTTGTGTTGAAC
>CAYLVR010000280.1:0-3933 GCA_964387165.1 uncultured Chitinophagaceae bacterium
ATTCCTGAAAACGAATTGCGCCGCATTGCCAGCGAAACGGTAAATTTCGATTTTCCCTTAGTTAGGGTAACCGATAACATTTATGCACTTGAATTATTTCATGGGCCAACACTTGCTTTTAAAGATGTAGGTGCACGATTTATGAGCCGCTGCCTGGGATATTTTTCCAAGGAAAGATCCGATAAGGTATATGTGCTTGTAGCCACTTCGGGAGATACTGGCGGAGCGGTAGCCAGTGGATTTTATGATGTACCTGGTGTTGAAGTAGTTATTCTATACCCTTCGGGAAAAGTAAGTTCGGTACAGGAAAAACAATTAACCACGCTGGGAAAAAATATTCATGCACTGGAAGTAGCAGGATCTTTTGATGATTGCCAGCGAATGGTTAAGCAGGCTTTTGCCGATGAAGAATTAAATAAAAGATTATTCCTGACATCAGCGAATTCGATAAATATAGCACGATGGCTGCCCCAGCAGTTTTATTATTTTTATGCCTACCAGCAATGGAAGGATAAAAACAATCCTCCTGTTATTGCAGTGCCCAGTGGTAATTTCGGGAACATCTGCGCAGGACTTATTGCCTACCGTTCAGGGCTTCCAATAAAACATTTCATCGCCGCAACAAATGCCAACGATGTGGTGCCTGAATATTTTAAGCATGAAAAATATCAGCCTAAAACTGCAGTAGCTACTATTTCGAACGCAATGGATGTAGGCGATCCCAGCAATTTTGTTCGCATGCTGGAATTATTCAATCATCAATTCGGAACATTAAAACAATTGATCAGCAGCTATAGCATTTCTGATGAAGAAACAAAACAAACAATAATAGAAGTAAAAGATAAATACAATTATTTACCAGATCCTCATGGTGCAGTTGCGTATGCAGCTATTAAAAAATATTTAAGTGAGAATCCCGGCGATAAAGCTATTTTTCTGGAAACTGCCCATCCCATTAAATTCTACGATGTAGTGGAACCGTTAATTAAGAGTCAGATTCCCCTGCCTGATTCAATTCAATCAATAATAGACAAACAAAAGAAAAGCAATAAAATTGCCCCGGATTACCAGGAGCTTAGGAATTATTTATTCCTTTCTGGTCATGAATAATATTTTACAATTATCAACTTATTACGGCTCTCAATTAATCGGGACCCATTACAACCAGCGCTATAAAAAGAAAAAGAGACGCCTTACGGGGCGGCCCTTTTTTGGGTAGTGACTCGTTTTGAATCGAAAATGAATCACTACCATTCTTGAATGCTCACGAACCGATTGCTGAACTGCTGTTAAATCAAAACGTATAAACTGCTGCAAGTAAAGCGGTGAAAGTGTTTTTTGTTAATTCACCTTCTTTCTTTACAAATATTTCATTGTCTGCATTATCCAGTCTCAATTCCGGGATAAATGTTAAAGGACCGGCTTTAAAATTGGCAGATAGTGTAGTTGCAAAAATATTTCCTGAAGGAATTGCCAGATTATCAGGATCATAAGCGATTCCTAAAACAGCTTTTTTATCGCCAATATATTCCCCTCTTAATGTTAAACCAAATTTAGAAGTTGGATCAACATTTAAATATACAGCAGAACCCCACCAGCTTTCATCATCTCCATATTTTCCTGTTTCATCCTTATATTTTTTCGATTGTACCGTACCGTTATACCCAACACTGAATTTATCAGTAATAGTTCCCAGGACAACCACATCAACCTGTTGAAGATTTAACTCTTCAAACAATTTTCCTCCAATATAATTCACATAGAAACTCCAGTTATCGCTGGCCTCATATCCATACTGAGCGCCGACCATTTTCTGCTGAAAACTTGCTTCTTTTAAATCATTGGGATTAAATATGCCCGCCATAAAACTACTTTTGCCTGCAGTGTAATTCGCTTTTACCCCGGTGTGAAAAAATGGTCCGTAAGAGAACATATAACTCATGCTATAATTCCTGTTCAAATAAGGATCAGCAAGTTCATAACCCACATGAGTACCGAAGGTTCCTGCTGTAATATTGAATTTATCAGAAAAGGCATAAGTAATATAAGCCTGCTTTAAAGCAATTTTGGTGCTTTCATCAGCATAAGCGAATTCTTCAGCACGTTTACCAAAACCAAGATCCACTACCATGCTCACTTTTCCTACGGTATGATCAAACTTAACAGAAGCCATACCCAGTTCAAAAGAGTTCTGGGAATTTGTAAAGCTGGTGTAATTATTAAAAACTCCACCATCTCCTACATTCTTTGCGTTGGCGAAATTATAGCGGTAGTAAACATCAACGAACCCCGATATAACTGGTTTTGGTGATTCCTCTGTGACGACTGCTGTGGAATCCTGTGAAAATGCAGACGTGAATAGAGACAAGGCGATGCCTGAAGCAAGAAATTTTTGTAACATTGCAATTAGTTTTTAAGTGTTAACAAGAAAGGGTATAGCCTTGAACTTGTATCAGAAGTTCATCAACCGGCTATACCTTTTCTATTGAGCTAATGGAGAAATATGTGTAGCTGTAATATTAAAAGTTCGCCACTTCAGCTTCTTTTTCATATTTGCCGTTGGTAGTTGTGATTTCCTGAGTTACCAGCAAAGTTCCCTGCAGATACTTTTCATTATGCTGTGTAGAATCCAGGCCAAGTTCTTCCTCTTCCTCTGTTACACGAAGCGGTAATACAAAGTTGATGAATTTGAAGATCAGGTAAGAAACGGTGAAGGCAAATACTGAAACAATGACCATAGCTTTCAGTTGTGTGAAAAAGAAAGCGAAGTTGCCGTAAAACCATCCTTCCGGACCACCCTCAATACCGTGAACGAGTGGAGCGGCAAACACACCAGTCATCAGCATACCAACCATCCCTCCAACACCATGACAAGGGAATACATCAAGTGTATCGTCAAGTGTTGATTTCTGTTTGATGCTAACTGCTATATTAGATATAAGTGCGCCAACAAGACCAATTATAATACTCTGTGGTATTCCTACAAAACCCGCCGCCGGAGTGATGGCAACCAGGCCAACAACTGCCCCGATACAGAATCCAAGAACAGATGGTTTTTTACCTTTAATAACATCGAAGAACATCCATGCCAGGCCCCCTGCAGCAGCTGCAGTATTTGTAGTTCCAAAAGCGTTGACAGCAAGAGGAGTTGCCCCTACTGCGGATCCTGCATTAAACCCGAACCATCCGAACCATAGTAAACCAGTACCAATCAGCACATAGGGCACATTTGCCGGTGGAATTTCTCTCTTTTCGAGGTGAGATTTTCTTCTTTTTAATACCATGGCACCTGCGAGGGCAGCGCAGCCGGCGGAAATATGCACAACTGTTCCTCCTGCAAAGTCAAATACACCCATTTGAGCAAGGAAACCATCGGGGTGCCAGGACCAATGCGCCAGCGGAGCATAAACCAGTAAGCTGAATAATGCGATAAATAATATATAGCCTGTAAAGCGGATGCGTTCTGCAACAGCGCCTACTACCAGGCCGGGAGTAATAATGGCAAACATAAGCTGGAAAAGGGAAGACAGCGTCAGGGGAATAGTGTTCGCGCCTCCCCATGGTGCTCCTGACTTCACGCCATTATAAAATAAATAAGTCGTGGGATTACCAATGAAACCACCAATGGATTCACCGAAAGCCAGACTGAACCCACAAACGATCCAAAGTACACCAACCACACCTGCGGCCACCACGCTTTTGATCATTGTTGAAATCACATTTTTACGGTGCACCATACCGCCATAAAAGAACGCCAGTCCCGGAGTCATTAAAAAAACAAGAGCCGATGAAACCAGCACCCATGCAATATCTGCACTGCTGTATTGAGGATCATTATCACCAGGAACGAAATCAGCGGCGGGACCGCTGAACATCGCAGCCAAAGCCACGATACATAAAACAAAGAAGGGAGCTGCCTGCTTAAACGTGAGT
>CAYLVR010000281.1:0-3863 GCA_964387165.1 uncultured Chitinophagaceae bacterium
CAGCCTTCCTTTTGCATCGTAAAAATTAACGGAATGAAGAAAGGTGGAGGTGCCCCTGCTGGTATAAAAGAAGCTGTATCAAAATTACTTTAGAATACAACCTCTTAATCATTTAATTTATGTCTTTACCTGCTGGCAGAAAGATTCTTTGCCGTAAAACTTTACTATTTATAAAGCAATAATTGCCGAACATCATAAATGCAATTTTCCACGCCATAAAACAAATAAGCTGAACTAGTAAAATATATTTCATTGCATTTTGAACTTGTATAGCACTTCAAATACATATTATACTCGTGATCTATATCAGCCTTTTTTTCACTACTTAATAACTCGCAAAAATCACAACTGTCAGAAAACAGGCGAGAAGACAAAATTCTTTTTATCTTACGCTGAGGAATGTTGCCTTTTTTTAAGTCGCCCTCTTCTACTTTTTGGAAATAGGTTCCGCAATATTTTTTTCCACTTCGCCATAAAATAATACCTCTATGAAGACTACGGCCAAAGGAGCAAAACACCAGGTCAATTGATTGGCCTTTTTGTTCTATACTTCGTGCCACGCTATCAATCAGCTTGAATAATGGCTGAATATTAGCATAACGTCGGATCGAATCAGATTGACTATAGGCTATGTTGTTCACTAGGGTGAAAAAGAAGAGAATGATGTATATTTTCATATTCTGAAATTAATAGACCACTTAATTTTTCAATTTGTTATTTAAGATACCACGGGATTGCTTCTGCATCGGCTGACGGTACAAATGCACCATTATCATGGAGAGAACCCTCACGATAGAGATTATTAATCCCTGTAATCCTCAAAAACAGGTTGGTAGCCTGGATTGCATCTGCGTGTTGAGAGGTTGGCGAGTTGTTTTGTCTACCTAATCCATGTCCTAATAGTTCATGCGATAAAAGTTCACCTGCCGAGGATGTTCTCGATACTATTTGCCCAGTCTCATTTACATAATCTTTTAACATAGCTGTAGAACCCATCACTATAGCAGTATGAGATCCGTTTTCAGTTTTTCTGTTAACACCACCTCCGAAGTCTTTATCCATTTCTGCCGTAGTTCTTGGGCCAAAGTTTAAAACTGATTCAAAAGACGGCCTTTCATTGCCTTTTAATACATCAGCTGTGTGAGTTTGGCCTGAATTGATTACATCCTTATAACCTTTTGCCAAAGCTTTTTGATCCTGGGAAAGATTGGCTGTGGCTTTCGCTAAACTTTTATCACTAATACTTTTGAAAGTATTACCATCTCTCTTAAATAAACTTCGCAGGTTGCGTGCCTCCGATCCTTGAAAAGATTGCCGAATAATTCTTTGAGTTCTCCTCGCATCTTGATTACTAATTCCCCTAAGTGTATCTCCCAACGGATCATTATAAAGTATTGGATTATTACCCATCGAAGAATATAAGCTCTGCGCATAATCCGGTTTAGGATCTATTTGCCACCATCTGCATGTTTGAGGATCTAAGTTTCTAAAACTTGTTTCGTATAATTCCAGTCCGCTACCATCACTAAACTCTTTTGATTGTAATTCCGAACCTTTATTGTATTTGTATTATTATTAAGATAATTATTCTTTAATGCAGCACTACTAATTCCCGCCATAATAAGTCCAAACGGATAATGGGGCGTTTCTTCCAGCTTATTTATTAGTAGCTTGACGACGATAGATGGTGTTATCAAAAGATAACTTATCTTTTGATAACACCTTAATACTTTTATCACTTAAATCTAACCAGACTGTCGAAATTGGATCTATTATTTCCGGCTTTAACTCGTTGTTTGTTTTTAAAACTACTTCCCTAGATTGCGGATCATAACGCCAGAAGCCTTTTGATATCGGTTTTGCAGGACCAGTGCCATAATACACAAATGAAGTATCAGTAAAACTAAATTTATTCTGCCCACCGTAGGCAAGGTTCCCGTCGCTGGCAAATGTATATCCGGTGAGATTGTTTGCGGATATATTCATAGTCGAAATGCATCCAGAACCTATTACTGAGAATAATAGAAGTAGCGTTAGTTTACCGAGAAATATAGTTGCCAAATGTTGTTGTTTTTGCATCTTTATATGATTTAATTCCTTCATTAAAAGAAGGATAAGGCTTGATAGCTGGATTAACCGTAAGATGAGATACTAAAATGCCTGATACTGTGGAATTTGAATTTAATGATGTCCCCGGCATGGTCTGGTATGTAGAGTTTAATTTTCTTACAAATGACTCATTAATACCAAATATACTTCCTGATGCACCGCTTATTATATGTTGTCTCTTATATGAACTTACTTCGTCAGTAAGGTCTGCCAGGTAACCTCTAGAAGATCCATCTGCGGCAAAATCAATTTCCCCTCGATCAAACTGAGCACCATGAGTTAATTCATGCGCTAATCCAGCAAGACCATATGAGGAAGATATATTCACATCTATTGATCCTGTTGCTGGATTGTAAACAGTTTCCCCGTCTGTGCCTCTTGTTGATGCCCAATTACTATTTACATGGTAATCCTGATCAGAACTTCGTAGGCTCGCGATATCGAAGTCCATCTAGCTTTTGATTCTCTTCATTACGATTTGCTCATATTTTATTTTGTTCCTATTAATAACTCTAATTCGTTTTTCTCTCTCATTCATATAACCACTTGAAATCTGTGCGGGAAAAGATTCTTCATTGCATCTCAATACAAGAGTATCTTTGCTTAACTCCCACTTGCCTGCACATCCTGAACGAGCATGTATCGATTGAGTAATTAATGAAAATGTACTATCATTATTGATAGTCAAACTATAATTGTAATTCTTAGTTTTTCTTACAAACATCCCCTCTATACCACCTTCAAGGCTTTTACAAGAAACCACACAAATACCTAAAAGAAGGATAATAATATATTTCATAACTATTTTTTATAAATTGAGGGATCAGATTTAAGTGTAAAGTTTAATGGCAGTCCTACAAGCTGACCGAACGCAAGAGGATAGGCTCGTATTAGATCAGCTCTACCAGAATTTATATTAACAGGTGACATTCCTGTATTTGCAGTTCCTCCTGGTGCGTATGGCCTATTGCCACTAGGTTGTTCCTGAATTCCCTGAACCCATTTAGGCGTAATAGAGCTAAAAGAATTTGCTATTGATGTGGATTTGAGTCCTGACACAGAGGATGGGTCATAAGCAAATTGGGCTTTGTAAGCAGCAACCTCATCATCGACATCCTGCCCAATCGACATACCCGAACTACTAAATGCTAAGTCTCCATTTTCAAATTGGCCAGCATGTGTAGTTTCATGGACAAAGTTTGCAGTGCCTCCAAACTTGATATCAATAACGCTGGTCTCTGTATTTAAGCTAACTCCCCCATTCTCTCCTAATCCAGTTTGAGACAAACTATACCCCTGACTGCTGCTCTCTAAGGTACCCATAGTTCTAAGGCTGCTATTCAGACTTGAAACTCTCTCCGTCAGATTACCCATTTTCTTATCCAGCTTTTCTTGACTCCACCCTTTTTTCTCAGCTTTTGCACTTAATCCGTCTGCTTTAGATTGAAGCCTGTTTTTTTCTTTCTCAACATATCCTTTTTGTTTATTCCATTCGTCTTGACTTCCTTTTTCTATATACGCTCCAGTGGGATCAATATAAATTATAGGATTATTATTAACATATGCGTATGGAGAAGTTGAAGTATAAGCCGCAACAGCTGGATCAATTTGATTAAATCTTCCTATCTGCGGATCCATCATTCTTGCTCCGTAATCATACCACTCTAATCCTGCACCATCGGAGAACTCTTTATTTTGTAATTCCTTTCCGTTGTATTCTAATTTATTTGGCGTAAATCCAAATTTAATAGCAG
>CAYLVR010000282.1:0-3832 GCA_964387165.1 uncultured Chitinophagaceae bacterium
CATAGGAGCCTTGCATAATAAGCAATAATAAGGCAATGGAAATAAAAAAATGTCTGTTCATTTAACTTGATTTAGAGATTTAGGTTCGGTTTTATTCTTTTATTATATGGCTACTTGTTTCGAATGTTTTATTAAATAATCCATAATTGGAAAGCTCAGATGAATATGATTTAAGATAGTGGTACCCAATAGAGGATATATCTTCTTTGTAAAGGTTTTGCACAAATTGTAACAATGTATTATATGCGCCTGAGAAAAAAGGAGCCGGCAAATCGGTGGTTTTCCCAAACGTATGCGTTTTTCTTGCAGCGTATAAACTATTAAATATTCTTCCAACATGCGTAACAAGGAAAGGATCTCCTGGTTTTTTCTCAAGTAGTTCCAGTGTATAATAAAGGCTTTTTGTATAGTTATTATTAAAAGAATAATTAATTACTTCGTAGCGGAATTTGTTCTGTAAAACACTAAAAGCAGTTTGATCATTTGCAGCTTCCGGGCTCTTTTGGTATTTATTGATTATTTGTTGAAGTGCAGCCACCCTGGCATGGCAATCGGGGTGGGTTTTTAGTGAATCAGCAAGCGCAGAATCCTGTTTAATTGAAGCATGCCCACCTAGAAAACCTTCTTCTTTTGACAACCATCTTTTTTTAAATGGGTATTCTTTTGAGTTGAATGTTTTTTCCAGAATGGAAGAAATTGCCAAAGTATCCTTATCAACCTGGTCAAGGATATGTAATGTAGTGATGGCTCCGTTCAGGTCGAATCTTGTATTACTCATTAATTCCACCGCCAGCGAGTCTGCATCTTTTTCATGATGCCTGCTATGCCTGCGGGAATCGAAAGTGAGCGAGTTCACAAGCTGCTCAACCTGCCCGCGCTTCCCGTATTCGGAGCCTTTGATCTTTTTTAATTTATTCTGTACTTCTTTCGAGTTAATGGCGCTTACATAGGCGCTCATAGCACTTTCGCTATGCTTCAATAGAAAATGTGCTATTTCGTGTGATATAATAAATGCGGCTTCGCTTTCATTATTAAGTTTTTCAAAAAGCCCCATATTGAACAGGATAATTCCTTGCCCGATATAGCTTGCATTGGGAACTCCTGAACGCGAGAAATAACACCTGAAGGAATTGGGTTGCAACAGAGAAGGGTTAGCTCTGACGATGTCGCCTGTAAGCGCATCGAGGTACTGTTGTGCTTCTTTACCTGAATAAATTTCTTTATTGTTGAATTTTGAAGTGATATGTTTCCATCTTTGTTCATACACTTTCTCATAATCTTTTTTATAGACGGAGGGAAGAGTGTTTAACTCGTTTTTGTACACCTGCTCATATTGTTTTGAGAGGGAAAGAAAGAAGTCGGGATTGTCTTCCTCAGGCACGAACACTGCATTTTGTGCGATAGATGTGCGGGAAGTGCTAATAAGTAAAAGACTTAGAATCAGGGTTTTGCAAGGAGATAAAGACAGGAATTTCGGGATCATAAATAAGGCTTCTTTACAAAGATTATGAATTAAAATGATAATTCATAATCTTTGCAGTTATTGTCTAAACAGTAACCGGCATTAAGCACTCAATGGAATTTCTCTTGTTTTATCCTTGCATTTTATTGTTCCCGGTAGTTTGGTTATAAAATGTGAGCTATCTAATAGAATGAAGCTATAGCTTAGCGATAAGTATATTATCTCAATCCTTTATTCATAATTCATCCATACCAGCATTTTACCTGCTTCCCTATTGTCCCATGCGTAATATGGGATAAACGTTATTTTATTTTTGCCAACGGTTGTCTGGATCTTTTTAATTCCTTTTAACTGACCTTCTGCATCCGCAACAGTAAATTTATTTTTAGAAGAAAGTTTTATTTTATCCAGGTCAACGCCAGGATTGTCAACTTGCTCCGCTGCATAAACAAGCGGACCTCTTTGTAATGCACGTTTACCTATATTGGTTTTTACATTGGGATCGGAGGCTACAATTTCAACTGGCATATCCATCTTCAAAATAATTTTATCGCCTTCGCTCCACTTCCTGTCAAATAATAAATAACCTTCTGATGGCGTGATATTTTTCACCGGTTTCCCATTCAACGTCACACTGTATTTTTTGCACCACTCAGGAATACGGATATTTATTTTCCCATCAACGGGCGATGAAGGGTTGATATTTATCGCTACTGTACCTTCGTAAGGATAAAGTGTTTCCTGCGATACAGCAACCTGTGTTTCGCCAAGCTTTACATTAGTTTCACTTCCCACAAATAAATTAATAAATAATTCATTTTGTTTTACCATATAAATATAACTTCCTATGGAGGGTAGGAGGCGTGCAATATTTGTTGGGCAGCATGCTGTGCCATGGAACCACTGGCGGTGGTGATTTCCATCTGATTCCAGTGGGTTAACATAAAAGAATTTATCGCCGCTTAACGAAACACCAGCCAGTACGCCGTTATATAACGATCTTTCCATTACGCTTGCATATTTGGCATCGCCAAACATCATATTCATTCTTTTGTTCCATAGCACCATTCCAACCGATGCGCAGGTTTCGCAATAGGCTGTTTTATTGGGCAGGTCATAATCAGCTACAAATCCTTCATTTTCTCTGGAAGATCCTATTCCTCCTGTGATATACATGTTTCTGTACACAATATCTTCCCATACCGTTGATAATGCTTTTACATAGGTACTGTCGCCTGTGTTTGCAACAATATCAGCCATACCCGAATACATATACATTGCGCGTACAGCATGGCCCTCCGCATTTCTAATATCTTTCACAGGAATATGGTTTTGGATATTTGCATTATCTGCTGATTCTATTTCCACCATCGGTCCAAATTCATGACCATGTCCTCTTTCCTCCAGTAACCAGTGAGCAAAATCGAGGTATTTTTTATCGTTGGTAAGATGATACAGTTTTACGAGCGCTAATTCAGCTTCCTGGTGTCCTTCTGCCCAATGTCTTTTTCCCGGGCCGAATAAACTTAACCAGTGGTCAACATATTTTATAGCCACGTCAAGAAATTTTCTTTTACCTGTGGCTTTATAATAAGCAACGGCAGCTTCAATCATGTGTCCGCCTGTGTACATTTCATGTCGACCAATATCTGTCCAGCGGCCTTTTTGCTCCCAATAATCCTTATCACGGTCAAGAATAAAGAATGTATATAAATATCCGTCTGGTAATTGCGCCATAGCCATAATATCTATCCAGTAATCCATGATCCTTTCCGTTTCCGGATTAGGGTTGCTTTGTAATGAATAGGAAATTCCTTCCATTACTTTATATACATCAGAGTCATCAAAAAATGTTCCCTTGAACTTTCCTTTTTTTCCTCCTTGTGTTTGCGCGGCGGCTTTTTCGAAATTAGAGATACGATTAGTAGAATCGCGTATCTGTGCAATAACTGCAGGAATTGTTCTTGTTGCATGAACGGTTAGCCATTTAGACCAGAAAGAATCTTTGATCTTTACGTCGGTAAATGGCACTTCTCTTACTGAATAACCCTCCTGTGCATGAATATTAAGAGATAAAATGATAAATGAAAGACACGCAATAATTAATTTCATTCCCCAATAATTTAAAGGTAAAGTTTGGTGTAAGATTTTTTCCTTCTTTGATAACAAAAAGCAGCAGTATTTAACGGGATTCAAAAGATCAGGGTTTCGGTCAGCGAATGTATGACATTTCTTTTTTCATGAAATACCCGGCCGACATGCAATATAATTGGTTTTTTGAATTTGTGGCTTATTTCAACAATTCCTTCAGGTATCACAATAACAAGATCACAATCATGACAATGCGAAACAGTATCTGACCACTCGGTG
>CAYLVR010000283.1:0-3794 GCA_964387165.1 uncultured Chitinophagaceae bacterium
TACGTGGGTTTGACTTAATCTGCAGAAGAATTTCATTTTGATTTTTCGTCAGGTACACACTGGGTTTTTCTCCGACCTTTTCTCCGACCTTTTCTCCGACCTTTTGTTTTAAAGTCGAATTAAATGTGACCATTAATCCCGAAAAGTCAGTATTAAAATCGGGCATAGGTACTCCGGCAGCAACACATTCATGATTTATTTTTTCTATTCCACGTCCCCATGATTCAATATATCCCGATCTGAAAAAAGAAGTTGCTATATCTGGATTATATGGCACTGATGAATGCTTTTGTTTTAATCTTTCGATGGTCCAACCGTCTGGAAGTTGTCCTGAATTCCATATTATGATCTTATCATCATAAACGCTTATTTGAATAGGAGCGCCACTACTATAATCTTTGTGAACTAATGCATTTAATATTGTTTCACGGATTGCTCCTTCTGGAAAAGGATAAGTTTCTATCCTGCTGATTCTTTCGTAACTGATGCTTGCCTTTAGATATTTAGTAAAAAGCAGATCCATTGTTTTTTCAATCTGGATAAAAAGAGACCCCTGAATAATATCATGGAAGAGAAGATCATGATCTGACCTGAAAAATCCAATTTTTACACATGCACCAGTTATAAATATTTCCGGATCAGGATGGAAGAGAAGAACCGCCGCCCGCTTTAGATAATTACCTTCTTTAAGCTTTAATTTTTCGAGGAGATGATCATTGGTTTCATCGAGAATTTCTGCTGCCAGTCGCCGGCTTTTCAGCGCTCTTTTTCTAAAAACAGCAAATGCGTCCTTACTTAAATTGTTTACCGAAACATATGGCACAGGTACGCCATCCCATCTTTTACCTTGTTTTTGCAGCAGCATTTTATCTAATGCGGCACCTTTTAGCTCCTGTTTAGTGCTGCCACTTCTATAATAATATTGCCCTCTGTAACTTACAGGGTAAGGATAAGGGTCTACACTAATTGAGAGATATTCTTTTTCCTTATTTCTCAGCAATTCGATGTTTACAATAATACCTAAAACATCTCTCACTTTATTCGGAATTTCTTCTAATAATCTTTTTGCATCGGGCAAACCGGTGATTGCGCCCTTATCGTTTTTACCAATAATAAGCCTGCCTCCATACGCATTTGCAAAACCAGCGATCCATTTCAGGTATTCATCGCGCCAGGACTCTTTCCATTCAATATTTTGGTTTTCTTTATTCATACAATAACCGCAAGCTATATTAAAGGAGAATTACAGCAAAGGTGTTTTATAGAATTTATAGTGTTTTTTAACGGTCATTTTCCAGCAGCAATACCCTGTATCTGAATTTTATCTGCACAGTATAATCCTATGAGTTTTGCTGAAAGAATACGTTCATTTAGCAATAAAACTGGCAGCAACTCATTTTCCGGGAAGGACCATATGAGCGATTTTATCCACCATCTCCTACTGGTGAAAAATACTAATCTCACCCTGTGCTTTCGCGTTTTCAACCTTGTTGAGCAGGCTGTAGCTTCAAATATCCTATAGATATCTATTAGATATGATCAGGTTATCCTATAGTTTGATTCAGGTAAAAACTATAGGATAACTAAAGGATAACTATAGGATATCTATAGGATTACTATAGGATATTGCTTGAGTACCAGGACTACATATAGGTAAAGCCAGTGTTATTAGCAACAGCCAGTACTTCGTTCCGGCCACCCAAAAGGTTTGGTAGATTTTGTTTGTGTCTGCGAGGTACCGCTCGACGGTTTCGAAGGAAAGGTTCATGAGTGTGCCTATTTCCTCCTGTTTTAACCCTTCCAGCCAGCTGAGCTCAAATACTTTTTTTGCTGTGGTGCCAGCTAGTCAACAGCACTGCATCTATATCGTACGAAAGGAAGCAGTTGCAGGCCTTTTGGTATTGATATGTGAATGCATTAAAACAATACATCATGATAGATTCAAGGGGAATATGCGTGGAGTCTTATACGAAAGCCGATGATGGCAACTGAATATTTGAAACGCTCAAAAACCTGGAAGACAATCTAATAATTAAATCAATATATCTTTCATTACCACTAAAAGATATATATACCGATATGGGCCTTGATGGCAAAACAAAACTGGAGATTGTATATACCTGAAATTATTTATTCACCTTGTTAAACGCATCCAGTCCGCACTCCAGCCATTTGACAAATTCACCGGCGGTGGGAGTATAGCCTTTTGTTTTGGTGAGGATCTTTTCTGACGGATGAATAATGGCATACTGAGGCTGGGAAACAGCATCGAAATTCTCTGATTGAAACGTTGCCCATTTATCGCCTACAGTAACTATTTTTTTATCTGCGCCATTTTTAGTTTTAAACATTACCTGGTCCGCAGCAGGCAATGCCTGCCTTTCATCAACATACAAAGAAACAATCACGTATTTGTCTTTAATCAATCTGGAGACTTCTTCATCGGGCCAAACGTTTTCTTCCATACGGCGACAATTCACACAGGCCCAGCCGGTAAAATCAATTAATAAAGGTTTGTTTTCCTTTTTAGCCAATGCCAACGCTTCGTCATAATCCCGTAAAGGCTCTATTCCTGTTTCGCAATTAATTGGATTGGCATACATGCTGTAACATAATGGCGGCGGAAATCCACTGATCAATCCAAGATTAGCATATTTAGTATTTGTTAACCCAGGAATTAAATATAATGTAGCAGCCGCAAAAATAATTACAAATGCCAGTCGCGCACCTCTTACCTTTTTTACAGGACCATCATGGGGAAATTTAATTTTACCTAATAAATAAAGCACAATTAACGCTCCTATTATTACCCATGCGCCTAAAAATATTTCTCTTTTAATAACGCCCAATTGCACCACTAAATCAGCATTCGATAAGAATTTAATCGCCATTGCTAATTCCAGAAATCCCAATACAACTTTCACCGAGGTCAGCCACCCACCCGATTTAGGCAGTGATTGTAACCATCCCGGGAACATCGCAAACAATGCAAATGGCAACGCCAACGCTAATCCAAAGCCTGCTAATCCTGCCGTTAATGGCCAGGCTCCTTCCGACGCTGTTCCTGCCAACAGCGAACCCAATATAGGGCCGGTACACGAAAAAGAAACTATTGCAAGCGTCATAGCCATGAAAAATATTCCGCCCAGTGTACCCATTCCTGATCTGGAATCTATTTTATTAGCTAAACCTCCCGGTAACCCGATTTCATAATAACCAAAAAACGATAATGCGAAAAACACAAATATTAAAAAGAATATAATATTCAACCACACATTAGTAGAAATATTATTTAATATCTCAGGATTTACATTTCCTATTAAATGAAATGGCAGACTCAATAATACATAGATCATGAATATAAAGAACCCATACATCACAGCATTAAACACGCCTTTCTTTTTATCCTGTTTAGTAAAAAATGAAACCGTTAACGGAATCAATGGAAATACGCATGGAGTTAGCAACGCAATAAAACCACCAAGGAAACCTAATAAAAATATTCCCGCTAAACTTTTTCCACCAGCATCCTCATCGCCGCAATTATTTACAGGATCCTTAAGATCAAAGCTTTCAATTTTAATTTTTGTACTGGAAGCAACACCACCTTCTAATTCAACAGCAAAAGGATAGGAATTACCAGGATAAAATTCATCAGCTCTTCCATAGGTATATATTAACTTCCCCAGCAATTTGGCAGGAACCTTTCCGTCAATATTTATCGTTGTGGAAAAGCTAAGTGGAGTTTCATAAACCTTAAAACTTTCATTATCAAATAATTCACTCGTAAAATT
>CAYLVR010000284.1:0-3734 GCA_964387165.1 uncultured Chitinophagaceae bacterium
CCAGGTAAATAAATAGGATGAAAAGCAGGTGAACAAAAACAGGCAGATGAGTAGTAATACGGTGCCCGCAATTTTATGTGTCCGCTCGTCTTTCACCAATTCCTTAACACTTACCTGCTCTTCTTTTTCAGGTTTCAGTGTATCCGGATTGGGAGATCGTTTTTTGGCGGATTTTAAGCGGTTGCCCATGACGGCAAAGATAAGCACTCGTATTTCAATTAAAAGATACAAAAATTGTATTTTACACACAGCATAGCAATCATGCGACTACTATCCTTCCTGGTATGCTGCTTATTCGTTACCCGCTCGTTCGCACAGGTGGGTGACAGTTCTATTGCAGAAGTCTCTCATATACATTATTCTGATACCCTTGCAGATAAATGTTTTTTTTATGCTGCCCCCAAAGATTCGGTAACAAATGCCGATATACCTTTTCTTCCTTACAAACCACGAAAGAACGGGAGATCCTCCGTTCCCGGAAAGGTAATAGAAAAAGAATGTTTCATGCGGTTCACTGTGCATAATGATGCTGATACATTAAGGGAATTTTATTTTGTACCGGGTTATTATCTGCAGAATATAGAAATGTTTGAAGCTTCGTATGCTGATCCTGCGAAATTGACCCAACTGGCGCCGGATTCCTTATCACAAAAAATATTTAAGGGGGCAAGACTTTTCAGCATCGCTGCAGGTGATACGATGATTTATTTTGCAAAATTCAATTATGTCAGGTCCAATGTAAATACATCAAATCCCAGGATAATTGAAAAGGGATTTTTCAATGCCTGGGTAATTATGCTGAAGAATGTTAAATCGTACATGGCGATATTCACCTATATAGCAATAGGCATTATGTTGCTGATGATTTTTTATTCAATAGCTCTTTATATTCAGAATAAAAGCACGGAATTTCTTTTTTATTCGGCCTATGCTTTCAGCACAATGATCATGATACTCCTGAAGTATCTTTTTGAATATAAGACCTCCCCGTTTATTATCTTCTTCGAAGAGTACCTCGATTTTATGATCCTTGCGGGAAGCGTTTATTTTTACCTGGGTTTTATCCGGAAATTCTTAAATACAGGAAAACGTGAGCCTTTTCTCGAAAAAATGCTCCGTTATACAGCCATCATATTATCATTTTTCCTCGCAGTATTCTCGTATATCTATTTCTTTACCGACAAATATGTTATCCTTAATATATTAGAGAATAATGTGATCAAGTTGCTGATCTTCGTAATCAGTTTTATAGTAATCACCTATAGTTTCAAAAAGAAGGACCCATTACTGAATTATCTCGCAGCAGGAAATATCGCGCTGGTATTTTTTTCGATAATATCATTAATCATTATCATTTCCAGCTGGAAGCCGTTTCCTGCCTTTAAGAGTTCCATACTAAACAGTTCAATGTTCTATTATGAACTGGGACTGATATTCGAGCTGTTGTTATTTCTTTTCGGCCTTGCCTATAAAAACAAAAAAGACATTGTTACACAGGTAAAGGAAAGAGAACAATTGAAGCTGGAGAATGAAAGAAAAGAATTTGAAAAACAGATGGCGATAGTTTCTGCAAGACAGGATGAACGCGACAGGTTATCAGCAGATATGCACGACGATCTTGGCTCCGGTGTAACAGCCATACGATTGATGAGCGAGATCGTTAAAAGCAAAATGAAGAATGAGCAGTTTCCTGAATTAGATAAAATATCCAATTCAGCTAATGAGTTATTAGGCAAGATGAATTCTATTATCTGGACGATGAAAAGTTCTAATGATAGTATCGAGAGTCTTGCTGCATATTTACGCGCTTATGCCACCGAATATTTTGATGGCACAAATATAGATTGTACAGTAGATGTTCAAAAAATTATAGAGCATGAATTAAGTGGTGAAAAAAGAAGGAATATATTTTTAAGTTTTAAAGAAACCCTGAATAATATTCTTAAACACGCGCAGGCCAGCAGGGTGCATATCACCATTCATGCAGATGAAAACAAATTAACGGTAACCATTCACGATAATGGCCTTGGTATTGATATGAAAAACCTCCGTCGTTTTGGTAATGGATTAAGTAATATGAAGAAAAGAATTCAGAGCATTGATGGCGAGTTTATTATTGAAAATAATGGAGGAACAATGATAAGATTCGAGCTCGATCTGAGTAAAGAATGATTTTTTAAGTTGCCAGATCAGACAACTTCCTTATATTTACAATAACAATACAAACAATAAGACCAGGAAAGTAGTTTTATACAAAGATTATTTTACTGATTTTTATTTACGGCAAAGGCGGCGCAGATAACTTATATGAGATACGAGTTCAGCAGGCAGGGAATATATACAGGATATTTTGCTTTTTCGACGAAAACAAGATTATAGTTGCTATAAACGGGGTTCAGAAAAAGACACAAAAAACACCCAAACAGGATATTGACAGAGCTATAAAAATTAAAAACGAATACTTTTATGAAAAGGAACAGCACTAAACCATTTTCCCAGCATTTAAATGAGCAATACGGAGAAAAAGGCACCCCCGGGAGAGACAAATTTGAAAGAGGGTTCCAGGCATTTAAGCTCGGAATATTGATCCAAAAAGCAAGAATAAAAAAGGGAATGACCCAGGAGGAACTGGCAATAAAATCTGGTACCAACAAAGGATATATCTCTAAACTTGAGAATGATGTAAATGATTTAAGAATTTCAACATTAAAAAGAATTGTAGAAGAAGGATTGGGTGGCGAATTAAAGCTGTCAGTAAAACTTTAAAGAACAACTTCTTTATTTCTGACTCAACAAAAATTCAAGCAAATCATAATAATCTTCTTCCGCAATAGCGTTTCTGAATTGGTCGGGCATAAGTGTATAGGGAGAGGGTTTATATTCAACCATATCATTTTTCGCAACAGAAAATTCTTTCCCGGAAAGGTTTGCAAACACGATCGTTTCGCCCTCGGCTCTTCTGTACAGCCCAGTCATAGACTGACCATTCTTTAGTTTAATATTATAATTACGGAAAGCTCCGGAAATATTCCTGTTAGGATCGAGTATTTTTTCAGATAACGCCCTGGCCCCCCAGTTACCTATCCCATCCAGTTGTGGACCAACAAGCCCACCCTCTCCTTTTATCTGGTGACACATACTGCAATTACTTACAAATACCTGTTTACCTTCAACCGGAGATGCTTTAGCATTTTTTAATCCTTCGAGCCTCGCTTTGATAATTTTGTCCCTCTCAGCCCGATGATCCGCTGTTCCTGCAAACAGCTGTTTCATTTGTTTATGCTGGGCGGCATTTGCATTCACCGATAATTTATCTTTTACCGGCGCCTCATTCAGGAGATCTGTCTGAATATATCCACTCGTCAAAGCAATTAATAACTGATCAATTCCTTTGCTGTTATCCGCTAATTCAGCGGCAACAATTGACTGAAGCTGGCGGTCGCTCGTTTCAAGGCCTTTTGCAAGCGCGCGATAACTTTCCTCAGTGTGTATCCTTCCCAAAGCAACAGCTGCTTTTTGCCGCACCAATTCAGGTTGTGAAGGATTAGTGAATACAGAGGCAAACAATTCGCCATTATTTTTTGCATTAATACTCATCAATGCTTCTACGGCTGCCGGACGAAGCTGGAAATCCATCCACTCCGCAGATAGTATTTTTTTGAGCTCCGGTTCAAGTGACGCTATTTTATATTTCTGTGCAAGCTGAACAGCGCTTACTCTTCGCAAGGCAATAC
>CAYLVR010000285.1:0-3725 GCA_964387165.1 uncultured Chitinophagaceae bacterium
AAGTGGGGTCAACTTACACTGGTAGCAGGGGGGCTGTTTGAGTGGATTTTCCACTCTATCAATATAAGTGTAACGAAGGCGGTAGTCGCAACAACCGGATAGCGCAATACCTGGTAAGAAGCATGGCTCACTACCAATGTATCATCACGATTGCTAAAGGCAATAGAAAAATGACCTGCCGCATCGGTAATCACACTGCGTGCCTGTATAGATACATAAGCACCCGCTATGGGATAACCACTAGCATTACTAACAGTACCTTGTATGTAAGAAGTACTCTGCCGGGCTGCCAGCTGGCTTGCCCAAAGCAGAATGAGAAGAATGAATAACTTTTTCATAAACAGTAGTTGACTAATTTTATTTATCAGTAATAAGTGTAACAGGCAATAACTTCTTCTTTTTTTGAAGTGTAAAACCGGCATCCCGCAGGCACTGCAACAATGCTGCTTCGTCCTTCAAGTTCTGTGGCAACCGCAGATCGATATTCTTATTTAATCCTGTTTCATCTATCAGTGGAATAGAAAGAAAATTGTTTAATAACTGTATGGCTGCTGTTATTGATTGATTGCGCATAAACTTGTTTACGCTACTTTCATCAATATCCCAGCTTGCACTACCTCCCTTACTATAAGACCGAGTAGCATCCTTACCAGCCCGCAATACCCAACATTCCATTTTTTGGTTTATGGAGGAAATGCGGACATTAAACACTCGTTTTAAATCTTCTCGCAGATAGGCCCACAGTTGTTCTTCAGTGGTGCGAGGTATCGTAAGATCATAACAAAACAATCGTTGATAAACCGATAAACCATTGCCATCCCTACTAAGCAAACCAGGTTCTTTCAAATCCAGTATCTGCCTATTTGCAGGTAGCTTCATCTCTTCAGGATACGCACGGTGGCAGAGTGCCAGCAGCGGCTGATTGAATGAATAGAACCGGCTGGTTGAATCCGTATTCTTCATGCCTATCCTGTTACGCAGGCCTTCTATGTATCCGGTAAATAACGAACGGCCTAGAAAATAATCACCGCTTCCTCCGTTTCCGTTCACATACAACGGTACAGCTGTATCAAAATCCGTTAAATCATATTTGTAATGAAGATCAAGGGTCTCTCCTTTTAGCACAGCCTGAATATTTCCGGCGGTTACTTCTTCTGAACCCGTAATAGCCAGTACTACCCCATTACTATCCAGCCATACTTCATGCGGCAGGTATTTATGCGGGAAATAAACATCCAACTCCGGTGTATCATATACAACAGGTAGGCTGATTGTTATACCGGTACGCTTTTTTAACCCGTCAAAAATGCCGGTGATTTTTTGTGCATCATCGCCGGAAGCTTTACTGCGGGTATTGACCAGTAATATGCGAATGTCTTTGCCAAATTTGCTTTGCAGGCTATCCATATGCGGGAACAGGCGAATGCAGGCGCCGCACCAGGATGACCAAAAATCAAGAATAATAAGAGGTGCTTTGAAACTACTGAGTGCCGCTTTTTGCTGAGGATGGTATAAAATATTTTCCAGCATTATATCTGGCAGGGTATCTCCTACTGTGAGTGGCCGCGGGGCGGGCGGGGGCTGTGCGGTGCTGCTGAAGTACAGGCATAGCAATGCCCCTACGCTGGTGAGCGTTGTTTTTTTCATTTACAGTTTTTGATGTGTTAGGAAAATGCTACTAGCAGGCCTTAACCCTTACCTACACGACATGAGAGAGCAAGGACTACTAACCAATAAAAAAAGTAAAAACCTAGATAGGTGCTTTTGGCTTTACCGCAAAGCGGGTAAGCAATAAGTGGAGGGCCTTGTGGGGGTAAATCTGTCTCATATAACAACATTTGTTGTTTATGAGTCCTGCGGATACTTTTAGAAATGGGGCTTACAAACCATACCCCATTTGGTTCTGACGCCTTACGTGACATGGATTTACAGCAAGCCCCATATCCATTAATTGACGAAAATAATCAATCTTTAGACATGGGGTATATTTTGCTGTCTCGCGTCACGGCGTCAGAGAGGGCCGCAAGACTCTTTTAATATACCCTATAATCAATAGGAATAAATAAAGATGTTTTATTTATTGGTTTAATCTCATTCTTCAAATATAAGGATAATAAAGGAATAATGGTACATGTACCTTTGATAGGTTTTAAAATTCTTCTTCCCTTGCTTCCACTATGCCGGAAGTAACAAAGATTGAAGCATTCGTAATTCAAAAAGTAAAGGAAAAGAGAATATACTTTGAGTATACTCAAATCGAACTATCTCAAAAGTTAAATATGAGCGACAGTTTTGTTGGGCATGTTGAGACGCCTAAACGTAGAGCAAAATATAACCTTAATCACATTAATGCTTTTGCAAAAATATTTAAATGTTCCCCGGCAGATTTTCTCCCGACAAAACCCCTTTAGCTTATTTTGAAATAACCGTTTCTATAATTGAATAGCCATCAAAGATCAATATAAGTGTGACAGCGGGGACTTGTCAGACATAGTCTTACTCAAAATTGTCTCCTTGTCTCCTAAGTCACCCAAAACACTACTTGCCTTTTCGACTTCTCAATCTTGCCTGCGTCATGCGCTCCCTTAACCCTCCTTCCGCAAGAAATTTCTTTTCTAATGCTGTCAATTGCTGGCCCAGCAGGAATACAGTTACCTTAGAAAGACTTCGAAGAACATTTGCACTAATTTCCGGGTCTTCATTTTCAATTGCCTTTTTAAATGTTTCGTAATTAGCACCCTCTGTTCTGTTTAGCTCATCAAAGCGAAGAGTATATTTGTGTCCGCGTGGCCAAATTTTGAGCTTACGCGTTCTTAAAAAATCTTCATAGTCAATAAGCAATTCTTCCAAGCTGGCTCTGGCTACGTTAGTCAATTTAATCTCTGTTTCCTTAGAAGTTGCCGAAGCCATACTTGCCTCTGCTATATTTTGTTTCCCAGAGCGGGCAGCTTGTACCATTTGATCAATGGTTCTATCATATTTGGAAAAATATTTCTTGCAAAAGAAAACTGTACCATCATAAATAATCTCAGCCTTCTGAAATGTAAGCAGATTTCGATATCCTCCGTGAGACGGAATAAATCCATTATTGTTTTCCGAGGTTGGCAATCAAAGACGATTAAGTTATCTACAAGGTACAATCTATTTGATTACTAAAAATCAAAAAAAAGTTGCAATAAAATTGCAAGCACTAAAATATAGTGCTTCTAGAAATATAGTATCAAGTATATTAATTTCTCGTCCTGCGGGCAAAACGAAAGATTTATTATTAACCAATCATAGTACTGGCACAAAAATAGCCTCCGGTAATGAGGCTGTAATAGCTTATAACAAAATAGCTTTTGTTCTATTTTCTTTAAATCATAGTTGCGCAACAGTTACCCTTGTTATGGGCAGTGCTTATTTTGTTTCGACTTCAATACCAATGCTCATTAAAAGTGCATCATATTGCTCGTTGTCTTTTTCTTTTATTTTGTCTAATATAAATTTTGATGTTTTTTTCATTTCAGGTACGTCAATTGGCATCATACTTCTTTCAAATAGTCCTTCCAAATGTGAAAATTCATTGTTTATTCGGTCTGTCATTGTAGAAGCCTGTCTATTGTCTCCAAAAAACTTTGTCAATTTTTCAATTTGGTCAGTAGCGTTCGGATATTTATAGTAAAGAAAAGCTTCTAAAAATTTTCGTGTGTTATTTCCAAAATTGTAAAACAAACTGTGTTGGC
>CAYLVR010000286.1:0-3700 GCA_964387165.1 uncultured Chitinophagaceae bacterium
TCAATATTTTTTAAGAACCTGGAAAAAACGGGCCCTGCGATAATTATTGAAGGAATTGCGATGGCTATTCCATAAATAAGCGTTAGACCCATATTGCCATTAAACTGTGTTACAAGCGCCGCAGGAGATGGGTGCGGTGGCAGAAATCCATGTGTTACAGATAAAGCTGCAAGCATAGGCAAGCCAGTGGCGACTGCTGGTAATTTGTATTCAAATACCACGGAAAATATCAATGGTATCATCATCACAAAACCCACCCCATAAAACAATGGAATACCAACAATAAACCCTGTGAGCATGAGTGCCCATTGGATGTAGCGAATGCCAAATACTTTCATTAACGATATAGCGATTCTTTGGGCGGCGCCTGTTTCTGCTATAAGTTTCCCCAGCATTGCGCCCAGGCAAATGATAATTACAAGAGAACCAAGCGTGTCGCCAATACCTTTTTGAACTGAGCCAATAATCTTATTAGCTGGTAAATTGAAAGCTATTCCCGTCAGTATGGAAACAATGAGAAAGGCAATAAAAGCGTTGATTTTCCCCCACGATATGAGCAGGATCAAAAGAGTTATTGCAGCAAGGATAATTAAAAAGGTCATATAGTGAAATAAATACCCTGAATGTGGTATTGTTCTGCGTCATGTAATCTAATACTTTTGCTGTGCAATCATTCTCTATATATTTCTCACTAGCATTTAGTTTTGGTTACATGGCCCCTCTCAAGGGGCTGTTTTTTTGAGATGCCGTCTGCCTCAATCCACTAGCTTGTTTAAACTTTTCAATATCAACCGGATCACCGAATATCATAAATAACTTTTCTTTCAATCCCTTCGCTTTGCGGAAATCGTTCACTATATCTATATACTCGTGGAAATTGAGATAGATCGGGTCTGCTTTGGATTCCAGTTGATGTGTAATTCCATATTTAACCTGTTCCACTTCCGGTTGATAAGTTCCGAACATTCTGTCCCAGATGATAAATGTGGCCCCAAAATTCCTGTTAATATATTGTTCCTGCGAACCATGATGCACCCTGTGATTAGATGGTGTTGCAAAAATATATTCGATGATAGGATGTATTTTCCTGATATACTCTGTATGTACCCAGAATTGAAAAAGAATAGCTATCTGGTTAGTAATAAAAATAATTACAGGATGAAAACCTAATAATGCCACCGGCATAAAAAAGATGATCTTGAAATATTGCACCCAGCTTAAACGGAATGAAACAGTGAGGTTGTAATTTTCCCCTGAATGGTGGGTAACATGCGTTGCCCAGAAAAATCTTGTGTGATGAGAAATCCTGTGTGCCCAGTAACTGCAGAAATCAAAAATAATATAACAGGGTAAAAATGTCCACCAGCTGAATGTCATTCTCCACGGAACTAAATTATACAACACTACAAATACACCAAGTAATATTGTTTTTAGCAAAACACCAATTCCCACATTTCCCAGGCCTACCAGCGTTGACCCGATAGTTTCTTTATTATCGTAATAACCTTTATGTTGTTTTTTTGAAATAAAATATTCTAGTATAACAAAAAAGAACATGAAGGGAATTGAATACACAATGAGATTAGGAGATTCGCTATGAATGCTGGCAATGTTGTCGAGCGGTATCTTCTCACCGCTGAATAAATCAGAGAAAAAATCAGGCATTTGACAAGATAAATAAAATCACCGAAAAGCAACGATTAAAATTCCCCTGATTATCCTACCGACGTATGTTAAAGGGGCGCCATATTTGTTTTTGGCCCCCGGGAAAAGAGTACCCTCCACGAAATTAGCGGCAGCCGCACTATTTTAGAAGTTGCTGTTACGATATGTTTAACACCCATTTGAACTTAGCCGGGATGGAGATCGCCGGGAATGTTCACTTTTTCATTAAAATCTTTATTTAGCCTGCTAAGAATTAATTCGTAGTGGCCAACTCCTTAATTGCATCTGCAAGTTCATAATAACCCGATATTTTATAGGGTTTTACGAAATAATCACTTGCCCCAAGCTCGCGGCATTGATCAATAGACGCCTGCGTACCTGAAGTTGAGCAAACCAGTACGTTGATATGCAGCAAACGCCCGCTGGATTTTATCTTTTTAATGATATCATACCCCGATATCAGGGGCATATTCAGGTCAGTCAGAACCGTATCGGGAAGCTCTTCATCGGTGCAACTGTCCAGGTATTTCAGGCATTCCTGTCCATCGCTGAAATACTGCAATTGGCTAAACCCCTTTTCGAGAAATACCTCTTTTAAAAGATAAAGATCATCGGGATCATCGTCCAGTATGACAAGTTTTATCTGTTGTTGCATGCTACTCCAAAGTTAAGGGTTTAGCGACCCAACTTAATGATGTCTGTAAATCTCGGATGTGCTACACCGGTAGAAAAGTGATAAGTGATCAGCCCTGAACGGTTAAAACAACACACGTAGCTCCTTCTTTACCCAGCCCGTTGTTTCTGTTATAACTGCCTTGATTTTCATAGTAATTAAATATAGCACATTTGGATTTCATGTAAAAATCATAGTGTAGCAACTACTTGGGAATGGTAATTGCAAACCAATATTAAAACAGTAGCAAATACCCCTCTATGAGTGAAGTCAAAGGATCGGGCAAACCTTTACTGACGAAAAAGCTGGATGACTTTTTTCTGGCTGTTTATAATGGATTTTCTTTTGTGATGCGGTTCTTTAAAGAAGTGCTGAAGCCGCCCTATGAAGGGAAGGAGATCCTCCGGCAGTGTTATCAGGTTGGTTATAAATCGTTGGGTCTTATTACACTTACGGGCTTTATAACAGGACTTGTATTCACCAAACAATCCCGCCCGTCACTTTCTGAATTTGGCGCCACATCATGGTTGCCTTCCCTGGTGTCGATTGCTATTATCAGGGCGCTTGCACCACTTGTTACTTCATTGATCTGCGCAGGAAAAGTGGGTTCGAGCCTGGGTGCAGAATTAGGGTCAATGCGTGTGACCGAACAAATAGACGCCATGGAGGTTTCAGCAATCAACCCATTTAAATATCTGGTGGTCAGCCGGGTGCTTGCTACAACTATTACTATCCCATTATTGATGTGTTATACGGGCTTTGTTGGTATGATGGGCTCCTATCTTGATGTGCATATCAATGAACAAACAGGACTGAGTTTATTTTTTCAGGGTGCATTTCAAAAAATTAGTTTTCTTGATTTTATAGCCTCATTTGTAAAATCTATAGTTTATGGATTTACAATAGGAATTGTTGGTTGTTACCAGGGGTTTAATGCATCTAAAGGAACGGAAGGTGTGGGTAAGGCGGCCAATACATCTGTTGTACTCGCGATGTTTTTAATATTTATTGAAGAAATATTGATTGTTCAGGTATTTAACGGCTTCAGAACTATGCAGTAACTATGAACGAAGAAAATGCAGTTATATCAATCAGGAATCTTCATAAATCGTTCGGCGATAATCACGTATTGCGGGGCGTTGATCTTGATGTATTTGAAAAAGAAAATGTTGTAGTGTTAGGAAGATCAGGAACAGGCAAATCGGTGCTTATCAAAATAATTATCGGATTATTAAAACCTGATAAGGGATCGGTAATGGTATTGAACAAGGAAATAGATAAATTATCCGGTAAAGAATTAGAGGATCTTCGACGTAAGATAGGGTTTTCATTTCAGAACAGTGCGTTATATGATAGCATGAC
>CAYLVR010000287.1:0-3683 GCA_964387165.1 uncultured Chitinophagaceae bacterium
GGGGCTGTTTTCATGGCTCATTGTTCCCCCATTAGCGGCTTATTTAACCGTTCCAGGCTTTGCTGAGATAATCAGGAACACAGGCGGTCAGACGCTCATATACACTTTTATTTTTGGGTTACTCTGGGGAATCGGGGGTCTTACCTATGGGTTGGGCGTACGTTATCTCGGTGTATCATTAGGAAGCAGTATTATACTGGGGCTATGCATGGTATTCGGTGCATTAATTCCTTCTTTTTATTATGAAATAAGCCCTACACCCGGTAAAGAACCTATCAGTTTATTCACCAGTACTTCCTGGGGATTGGTAGTACTTGCAGGGCTTGCTGTATGTGTGATCGGCATTATCGTTTGCGCGAGGGCAGGTGTTATGAAAGAAAAAGTGCTTGCGGGAGCAGTTGCCACTGACCCCCATGGAATGCAGATGAAAACGGAGTATAAATTCGGCCTCGGCCTCTTTGTTTCCATTGTTTCAGGTGTGTTAAGTGCATGTTTTAATTTTGGGTTGGAGGCAGGATCCTCAATGGCGATGACTGCTAACGATATTTGGAAAGATGCACACCCGGCACAAGGGGAATTTCTTTTTAGAAATAATGTTGTGTATATCGTATTACTATGGGGAGGGTTAACAACGAATCTTATCTGGTGTGTAATATTAAACGCACGTAATAAAACTTTTGGCGATTATACTAATAAAAGCACCCCGCTGGTAAAAAATTATTTATTTTCCGCTATTGCAGGAACAACATGGTTCCTTCAATTCTTTTTTTACGGTATGGGAGAAAGCAAATTAGGTAATGGCGCCAGTTCATGGATATTACACATGTCATTTATTATTCTCTTTGCTAATTTATCGGGGGTAATTCTTAAGGAATGGAAAGGAACGGGTGAAAAAACGATTCGCACAGTAATCATAGGTATCATTATCATTGTTGCATCCATACTTTTAGTTGGTTACGGCAATAAATTAAAAATGTAAGTATGTTATTGAATAAAAATATTATCGATGATCATAATTCATCAATAATACAAGAACACGAAAGAAAATTTGAATACACCTCGGCAGCTGTTAAAAACGTTGAAGCGATCATTCAGAAATTAATTGATTTCCAGGTGGCCATTCCAAGTTGGGCATTGGGTAGTGGAGGTACACGTTTTGGCCGTTTTTCTATTGGCGGAGAGCCTTCAAACCTGGAAGAAAAAATTGAAGATATTGGGTTGTTACATAAGCTGAACCAGTCGAGTGGCGCCATATCACTGCATATTCCCTGGGACATTCCATCCAATTATTCTCAAATAAAAGTACTGGCTGCACAGCACGGATTAAAATTCGATGCGATGAACTCCAATACTTTTCAGGACCAGAAAGAACAGGAACACAGTTATAAATTCGGATCGTTTCAACATGTTGATAAAAAGGTTCGCAGACAGGCAGTTGACCATAACATCGAAGTAATTAAACATGGTGTTGAGTTGGGGTCAGAATCTTTAACAATCTGGTTGTCTGATGGTTCATGTTTTCCTGGCCAGTTAAATTTCCGAAAAGCATTTCAGAATACCCTTGAAAGTTTACAGCAGGTATATGAAGCATTGCCGGCCAACTGGAAAATGTTCGTAGAATATAAAGCGTTTGAACCTAATTTTTATTCGACTACAGTTGGCGACTGGGGACAGTCGTTATTATACACCAGTAAATTAGGAAACCAGGCTTACACATTAGTGGATCTTGGTCATCATTTACCCAATGCAAACATTGAACAGATCGTTGCATTATTATTAATGGAAGGAAAATTAGGTGGATTTCATTTCAATGATTCCAAATATGGTGATGATGATCTTACCGTAGGAAGTATCAAACCGTACCAGTTGTTTTTAATATTTAATGAGCTGATTGAGGGAATGGATGCGAAGGGTATGAATCACGCTACCGATTTAGGATGGATGATTGACGCTTCGCATAATGTAAAAGATCCTCTCGAAGACCTATTACAATCAGTTGAAGCTATTATGATCAGTTATGCCCAGGCATTAATTGTCGACAGAAAAAAACTGGAAATAACTCAACAGTCTAATGATACAGTTGCTTCACAGGAAATATTGCAGGACGCGTTCCGGACCGATATGCGTGCAATTGTGGCTGAGGCGCGCAGAAGAGCAGGGGGGGCGCTTGAGCCACTCACTGTTTATCGTGAACAAAAAATAAGACAACAATTAATTAAACAAAGGGGCTTAAAAACAGTGGCAACAGGGTTATGAGTGCAATACCGGTAATAGCAGTGTTCGATGTGGGCAAAACCAATAAAAAACTTTTCCTGTTTGATGAGGATTATAAAATAGTTTTTGAACGAACGCATAAGTTCAAGGAAACTGTTGATGAAGATGGGGATACCTGCGAAAATCTTGATGAGCTGACTAAATGGGGTCGCGAATCATTTAAACAATTAACAGAGCTCAGGAATTTTGATATAAGAGCGCTTAATTTTTCATCTTACGGGGCAAGTTTTGTTCATACCGATAAAGAGGGTAAAACCATATTGCCGTTATATAATTATCTGAAACCTTATCCCGCCGAATTAAAAAAGAAATTTTTTGATGATTACGGAGGAGAAAAACTGGTATCGAAACTAACTGCTTCTCCTGTTTTAGATAGTTTAAACTCCGGTCTGCAATTGTACAGGCTTAAACATGAAAAACAATTGACAGATATAAAGGGTTATTCCCTTCACCTGCCCCAGTACTTAAGTTATTTAATTACAGGCCGAGCCTACTCTGATATTACAAGTATTGGTTGCCATACTATGTTGTGGAACTATGAAAAGAATGATTATCATGAATGGGTGGCCAAAGAAAATATCAATAACAGGCTGGCGCCGATATTTCCTTCTGATGAAGTGATCAGATCAAGAGCACACTGGAAAGAATTTGCTGTGGGCGTTGGGTTGCACGACAGCTCATCTGCATTAATTCCGTACCTCTCCAGTTTTCACCAACCTTTTATATTGATCTCTACAGGTACGTGGTGCATTAGTTTAAATCCATTTAACGACCAGCCATTAACCGATTCGGAACTTGAAAAGGATTGCCTGAGCTATTTAACCTACCAGCGTAAACCGGTAAAGGCTTCCCGTTTATTTGCCGGTTACGAACATGAAGACCAGGTAAAGAAACTTGCAGCTCATTTTAACAAGCAGGTTAATTATTATGAAACAGTGGAGTTTGATCACGACATAATTAATAAACTGAAAAAAAGAGTTGAGCAGGATAAGAGAAAAGAATTCATTCCCGGCGCATCAATATTCGGTCAGCGTGATCTTGCTGTTTTTAATAGTTACGAGGAAGCATATCACCAGTTTATTCTTGATGTGATGCATCAGCAAACAGGGTCTACTTCTCTTGTAATGAAAGACACAAAAGTTAACAGGATATTTGTTGATGGTGGCTTCAGTAAAAATCCCGTTTACATGAATTTACTGGCGCTCGCTTTTCCTGATATAGAAGTATATGCGGCTTCTGTTGCACAGGCTACTGCTATGGGCGCAGCGCTTGCTATTCATCAACACTGGAACACCCAATCACTTCCAGCCGATCTTATTGACTTAAGATATTACGCAGATAGAAAATATTCTGCTTTTTAATTAAGGAATTGCCACCTTCCTTACGCCTTGCGCTTCGTCGGCCACCAT
>CAYLVR010000288.1:0-3681 GCA_964387165.1 uncultured Chitinophagaceae bacterium
TCCTTTTATTTTTATCTGGCTGTTTTTTGTTCCTACTTCCTGGCCATTAACGGAGAAATTCATGATATGTGACCCTCCATCAGAAACATAACTTCTTCCTTTTTTGATAGCATCTAAATAATTATCGTAGGTAATAGAGGAAGCTTTGAAATAACTTCTTGCCTGGCCCACGCGGTCATCGGTAATACAGGGATAATCAGTTTCGCCGCTTAATCTTGGAGTAAATCCACAGTTTAATGTATGGTACCACATATTCATTTCCCATGGAAAGGGAGTGTCGCCAGCGCTATAAAAGTCAACAGCATTATGCGCAACCGTTACAATGTATTCGTTGGCGCCGATAAAATCCATGTGAGGAACTTCATAATTAGGCAGTTCATTTGTTTCTTTCATAGGTTTTAATCCCCATCCCGAATGTGCATAACCTACAATCCCGCCTTGTGATTGTGCCCATTTCAATACAGGTAACGTCCAGCTCGGCCATTCTTCAATTTTTGTTGTATTAGGATAATCGTCTTCTTTAATTCCCAGTAAAACAATATGACCTGAATGTGAAGAAGGGAATCCTGATACTTCCACATCATAGCGCATGAGGTTTTTCTTTGTAGAAAGTTTATCGTCTTTACCGGTAAAATATTGTTTCTGGTGGTACCAGCTCGGGCCCCATGTTAATACTGCTGCCAGGTTCAGATCTTCTCCCAACATCTGCCGGTACATATCATTCGGGCGAACGCCTTCCTCGGGACTATCATAATGACTGCAACCTGCAGCATGCACATGATGATCGGCACTGTACCAACCCAGTTTAGCTAAATTTATCCATCGCTTTAATTTAAAAGACAATGAAATTGAATCTTTCCCTTCGGGTATTTCAATTTCAGTTGTTTGCGGAAGAGATTCTGGTCCGCGTTTGAAGGTAACATGATATTTGCCAGGTGCCAGTCTTACGTGTTCACCGCTTGAACGATATATTTGTTTCTGGAAAAAGAAATCGGGATATTCATCGAATGCGGCAACCCGTCGTGAAGGCAATGGATATACACCTGATAGTTTTCCCGGAACTCTTTCAATACTATCGGTAAATACAAATGAAGCCATTGCAGGTGCACCGTCATCATCTTTAACATCGAGCATTACTTTTACTGATGGTTTGATATCGAAAAGAATATGAATAGTATTACGGAAACCAATATCCTGGGATCCCTGTCCTACATTAAATCCGATTTCTGCCTCGCGTTTACCCGCCTGACTACTGTACAATTGCACCACTGCATATTCCAGTTTTATTCCGGACAGGTTTTCCAGCATTGGTTTATTGTGGTACATCTGCATTTCCATAAAGCGGTTAGACACCTGTCCTTCTGTAATAATATTTTTAGGATCTACTTTAGGGGCGAATGAAGGAGCATGTTGAGGGCGTAATGCATTGGGGCTTTCAACATTTAATTTCCCTGTAGCGCCTGCATAATTTTCAACCTTCACTAAAAAGCTTGTCCACCCGTTTTGTATCAGTTTATTTTCTGCGGCACCGCGATCTACTTTAACTCTTCCTTCAGGATTAATATTTACAATTGCTATGCAATAAGGGTCTAATATTTCCTGCACCCGTTTAACTGTTTCTGCATTATGTGAAGCGTGTTGCAGCTCGTTCAGCCGTTTTTCATCCTCGGAAGACAACGAGCTTCCCAGGAAGCTAAGCGCCTCTTTTAAACGCATTGCCTGTGCCAATAGTGGTTGTGCCTCAATATGATGCGCATCGTGATGATGATCATGCTGCGCTTTAAGCAAAGCAGGCGCAAACAGCATAAACGCAAACAGTAAATAACTAATTTTTCTCATGTTATAATATGTAGCTCTAAAGCTAAGGAACAATTAGATAATGGCCTAGTTGCACCCTGTTACGAATTATATAACTGAAATATAAATATTTACGGCTTGTTGGTTGAAAATATTCTATCACACAATAAATCGGAAGATGGGCAGACCTTTTTAGTGCGAAAGTGTTACTGCGGGGGCTAATAATTATTTTACAAAAACTACTTCTACATCAAAAACCGCATCCTGGGTAATATCGGTAGTAGGGTTATTTGCTTTTTCGCCAAGAACTATAATAGCAGGCATGTATATCCGGGCTTTCCCTCCTTTTCCTAACTGGTGCATGATCTCATCAACAGGTTTATACATTTTACCACTGGAAACACGATATTCATATATCGCGGGAATATTAAAGCCGCTTTCAATATTCGAAGCGATTACTTCACCGGTATGAATATTCCTCGAAGAAAATTTAATACCTGCTACTCTTCCTGAGTCGGCTAATGGAGCTACTCCCTTATTTAATATTTCTACGTAAACATTTCCATGTTTTACAGCCTTTGGGTTATTAGCTTTAACAAAACGTTCCACCCTGGCAATACCATATTTTAACTGCTCCTGCTGCATAAGGGAAATTTCTTTCCATTTATCCACTGTTATAAGGCTGTCGGCATTCAATCCCTGGTAGCCGGGTATAAATACCTTTACTATTTTATATGATATTTCTTCTCCTTTGGTATCAGTTATAACCAGGCTATCTCCTTCATGAACGCCTGTCATTAAAACCTCGGCGAGTGGATCGGCTGTATAAGGTGCCGGGGGCATCACCGATTTGTATAGTGGCAGGTGACTATGTATGGAATCCGTTTTAGTATTAGGTATTGCTTTTACAGTAGAGGCGATTGAAGCAACAACCCCCTTTTTATTTGGATGTATTATTTTGTATTGCACTCCTGATGCTGTAGTATAGGTATCTGTTGATGATGTACATGAGGCGATGATCACCAGGAAAGCAAAGGCCAGCTTGTTCATTATTAGAGTTTATCAGCAAATATATTGGATATGAGTGTTCGGGTGGCGCGGATTTCTAAAATTCCGGTGGGGTGGTTTTCTGGGTTACTCCTGCATCTTTCTTATGGTCTGTACTGCATATTCAGGCCGTTCCGATCATTTCCCGGCCAATTTGTAGTCAATACGGCCCTTTAATAGCCACAAAGCTGTAAAACAGAAATCAAAAAATGGACAGTAAACTCATTTTACTGGCAAAAATTTGGATTCCCGCTCCAGCTCGGCAAGTTTATTTACCGATGCCTCAGAAGATTTGAACGATATAGGTAAAGCTATAGAAATCGTCAACTTGAATAATGAAAAATTACTTTAGGGGCTGCATACAATTTTGGCGAGATCAATACCAGGAAAGTTGTGTGTTAGTAGAACAAACCTTCATTATCAATGTCCTTTCTTCCATTAATGAAAAAATAGAAACCGAAAAGAAAATTTTACAACAATATGAAAACCAGAAAAAGTATTTGCTGCAAAATATGTTCGTCTAATCACCCGGCGCGATTTCAAAATATTTAAGAATAGTCCTGTAATTATCTTGCGCGGTAAGGCAGGTGTCTAATAAATATTCTTTTACGCTGTTCCATTCTTTTAATCCCCGGTAATAGAATAATTTCAAATCTTCATCAATAATAAACGGAACAATATTATTAGCCAGGCATTCTTTGAACAGAATCAGTCTGCCCACCCGTCCGTTGCCATCCTGGAAAGGGTGGATGGCCTCAAATTTCTGGTGAAAGTCAATAATATTTTCTAATACTTTTTTTTCAATCAGTGAAATTCCGAGCGCCCAGTTCATTATTA
>CAYLVR010000289.1:0-3676 GCA_964387165.1 uncultured Chitinophagaceae bacterium
CTGCGACCCCCTGGTCCCAAACCAGGTGCGCTACCGGCCTGCGCTACTTCCCGAACGGTTGTCGACTGAAAATACGTTTTACCTGAAAGAGAGGCTGACCCTGACCGCCTTCGGCTTCGGCGGAGAAAATCCCCTCTCGTCTTGCGGTGAGGGAGGGATTCGAACCCTCGGTACAGTTTAACCCGTACGACGGTTTAGCAAACCGTTCCTTTCGGCCACTCAGGCACCTCTCCATCCTTTACTAAAGCTGCGGACAACGAAGCCATCTTTAAGGAGGGCCCCGCACTTCGTAGCACTAGTGAAGGGGTGCAAAAATAGGTGATTCAACGAAACAAACAAAAGGCTTTAGCAAGAGAAATACCGAATCAATTGTATCCCTGGTTTTTGGTATAGAGAATTCCCCAGGAAGGCAATATGGTGCTGCAAAACAAAAGGAGCAATAATTTGCTCCTGGAGACGAATATTTACAAAAAAATACTGTAACAAATATTAAACTACATGGCGGCTAATTGTACCTTTTGTTGCAGTTCAACCACGCTTTCCCTGAAAGCGCTGTCTGTATCCATCAGGTCTTTAACAGTCTGGCAGGAATGAATAACCGTAGTATGGTCACGGCCACCAAAATGCTCACCAATTGTTTTGAGTGAATTTTTAGTAAACGCCTTGGCAAGATACATGGTAATCTGTCGTGCCTGAACTATCTCTCGCTTACGCGTTTTCTGGAGTAGTTTATCGTATGGCACATCAAAGAATTCACAAACCATTTTCTGAATGGTATCTATTGTGATTTCCTTGCTGCTGGTCTTTACAAAATTGCGTAATACTCTCTTGGCCAAATCCAGGTCTATTTCTCTTTTGTTGAGCGAAGACTGTGCCAATAACGATATCAGCGCCCCTTCAAGTTCACGTACATTGCTATTAATATTATAAGCGAGATACTTCACTACTTCCTTAGGCATCTCAAGGCCGTCATTTTTCATTTTACGCTCCAGTATGTCTATACGCGTCTCATAGTCGGGTATTTGGAGATCAGCGCTTAAACCCCACCGGAAACGACTCAGAAGACGTTCCTGCAGCCCTTCCAGGTCCTTCGGACTTTTATCCGAAGTCATAATTAATTGTTTGCCGCTCTGATGCAGGTGATTAAAGATCGCGAAAAACGCATCCTGCGATTTCTCGGCCCTGTTAAAGAACTGCACATCATCAATGATCAGTACATCCACCATCTGGTAAAAATGTATAAAGTCATTAATAGCATTATTGCGGCTATGATCCTGAAACTGGTTAATGAATTTCTCTGAGCTTACATACAGCACCACCTTGTTGGGGTGCAGGCGTTTCGTTTCATTACCAATCGCCTGGCCAAGATGTGTTTTACCCAAACCTACGCTGCCATATAATACCAGCGGATTAAAGGAACTGGCCCCAGGCTTCTCGGCTACTGTTTTACCCGCACGACGGGCCACCCTGTTACTATCGCCCTCAACAAAATTATCAAACGTATATATATGATTGAGCTGTGAATCGATCTGCATTTTCTTCAGACCCGGAATCACAAATGGATTCTTAACTGGATTATGAATTATCAAAGGAAAATCCATTTCATTATTTGAAAATGTTTTGTATCCGTGCGTAGGTACATCCATCGTTAGCGGCTTGTTCTGATGATTTCCGCTATCAACCATTATCCTGTATTCAAGCCTCGCTTCCTTTCCTAAAATTCTTCTGAGTGTCTTCGCCAGTAAATTTACGTAATGTTCTTCCAGGTATTCATAAAAAAACTGGCTGGGTACCTGTATCACAAGAATCTGGGCTTTCAACTCCACAGGCCTTATCGGTTCGAACCATGTTGTAAAATGTTGCCACTCAACTATATCTTTAATAATATCTAAGCAATTGTTCCAGACTTGTTCAAAGGTCTTCGCCATTTTAATTCGAAAGAAGGTTTATGTTGAGTAAGATATTTTTCCGTTCACAAACACGTTCCACTAGCGATCATTTTTTGAAACCAAAAAAGCAACGCAGGGGAACGAATATCAAAACTTTTCCTTAAATAAAAAATTTTTTATTCATCTTATGTGATAAAAAATATGCTTTATTTTTTGTCTGAAATTTTGTTTGTTCAACTAAATAAATTATAGAGTTAATTTGCCGGATGCAGCAACAATTAACAATCAAAGTCTTACCTTCTGAAGCGGCATCTGAAGATATAGTAAAAACATACATAGCACACCATCTCTCCATAAAAAAATCTTCGATTACTGGTATGACATTGATCAAAAGATCCCTGGATGCCCGCAGTCGTCAGCCTATGTACCTGTTAACGCTCAATGCATTTATTGATGAACCATTTATAGAAAGAAAAATTAATAAGCTGTCGCTACCTGATGTTTCGTTATCTTCAAAGAAAATTATTATAGCCGGCGCTGGCCCGGCTGGATTATTCGCTGCACTGAAATTAATTGAACAGGGTATAAAACCCATTCTTCTTGAAAGGGGGAAAGATGTGCGCTCGCGCAGGAGAGATCTTGCATCTCTCAATAAAAATGGTATTATTAACCCCGAAAGTAATTATTGTTTTGGAGAAGGAGGCGCAGGAACTTACAGCGACGGCAAATTATATACCCGTAGTACAAAACGTGGCGATGTAAATCGTATATTAAATATACTTGTGCAATTCGGCGCCGACGAGAACATTCTATATGATGCGCATCCACATATCGGCACTAATAAACTTCCACAGATTATTACTACCATAAGAAAAGCTATCACCGATTGTGGCGGAGATTTTTTATTCGAAAAAAAAATAACAGATCTCGAAATAAAAAACAATCAACTAACAGGCGTTATTACTTCCGATGGAAATAAATTTGATGGTGAGGCATTAATTCTCGCAACGGGACATTCAGCGCGTGACATATTTTTACTTCTTCACAAAAAAAATATATTAATCGAAGCAAAACCTTTTGCGCTCGGTGTGCGCGTGGAACATCCTCAACAATTAATCGATTCCATTCAATATCATTGCCCCGCACGTGGAGAATTTCTTCCACCTGCTTCGTATGGGCTTGTGCAACAGGTTGACGACCGCGGAGTATTTTCTTTTTGTATGTGCCCCGGTGGAATTATCGCTCCCGCTTCTACTGCCCCGGGCGAACTGGTGGTCAACGGATGGTCGCCATCAAAAAGAAATAATCCTTATGCCAATTCAGGAATAGTAGCTGCGGTGAATGAAAAAGATTTCGCACATTTAATTAAAAAGGCTGGTTCATTGGCAGCAATGGAATTTCAGTTGCAGGTCGAAAAAAAGTCATTTGAATATGGAGGTGGTAATTTTGTTGCACCGGCACAGAGACTGGTAGATTTTGCAGATAAAAAATTATCATCATCGCTCCCGGATTGTTCTTATCTGCCGGGCATTAACGCAGCGCTTATGCATGAAATTCTTCCATCATTTATTTTTACGGCCCTGAAAGAGGCATTTAAAGAATTTGGCAGGAAGATGAAAGGTTACTATACCAACGACGCGATTGTGGTTGCCACTGAATCGCGAACTTCTTCGCCTGTTCGTATTCCCAGGAACGCTGAAACGCTGGAACATCCGCAGATCAAAGGATTATATCCCTGTGGTGAAGGCGCTGGTTATGCCGGTGGAATTATAAGTGCTGCGATGGAC
>CAYLVR010000290.1:0-3672 GCA_964387165.1 uncultured Chitinophagaceae bacterium
CATGGCCACCCAGGGATATGCCAATTTATCTTAAGCAGACTTACCCCGGTGGCATTGTAAGAGTGGCCATTGCACACGATAGCAGAAATAACAGCCGGTTATTTGCAGAAATAGTTGCCAATGTAATGGCAGCAAATGGCATTAAAGTATTTTTATTTGAGGCATTAAGACCAACACCTGAATTATCCTTTACAATACGCCATCTTGGTTGCCAGGGTGGAGTTGTTTGTACCGCATCACACAATCCTAAAGAATACAATGGATACAAAGCATATTGGAGCGATGGCGGACAATTAGTTCCCCCACACGATAAAAATGTAATTAAAGAAGTTGATAAGGTATTAAGTGTCGACGATGTTAAATGGGAGGGGGGCGAAAATAATATTACTATTATCGGGAAAGATGTTGACGAGGAATATATAAAAATGGTAAAAACATTATCTGTTTACCCGGAAATAATCGATAAACAAAAAGATCTTAAAATAGTATACACACCGATACACGGTACTGGCATTACGCTGGTGCCGCAGGTGTTGGAAAGATTTGGGTTCAGGAATGTTACCATTGTGCAGGAACAATCTGTACCCGATGGTAATTTCCCTACTGTTGTTTCTCCTAACCCGGAAGAAAAAGAGGCAATGAATATTGCATTAAACAAAGCAAAGGAAATTGATGCAGATATATTGCTGGGAACGGACCCCGATGCCGACAGGGTTGGTATTGGTGTGAAAGATAAATCGGGTAACTGGGTTTTGATGAACGGCAACCAGACAGCAGTGCTTGCGTTTAATTATATGATCGAAGCGCGTAAAGCAAAAGGCATCGCCAAAAGCAACGATATGGTAGTAAAAACCATTGTTACTACAGATATGATCGATAAGATTGCGGCGGCTAATCGAATTAAATGTTATAATGTTCTTACCGGTTTTAAATGGATCGCTGAATTAATTCGCGAAAAAGAATCGAGTGAGAATTATGTAATAGGGGGAGAAGAAAGTTATGGATTAATGATCGGTTCCAAATTACGTGATAAAGATGCTGTTGCTGCCGTGGCTGTATTAAGCGAAATGACTGCATACGAAAAAGACAAGGGCCGGCTATTATTTGATAAGTTAATTGATCTGTACGTGCAGTATGGATTTTACAAGGAACAGCTTATCTCTATTACCAAAAAAGGAATGAACGGGCAGAAAGAAATTGCTGCAATGATGGAATCTTACAGAAATAACCCGCCTAAAAATATTAATAACTCAGCTGTTATACAGCTTCTCGATTATGAAACCCGGAAGGGAAGGGATTTACAATCAGGAAAGGAATGGGAGATTCAGCTTCCCAAATCAAATGTGCTGCAGTTTATTCTTGCTGACGGATCAAAAATATCTGCCCGCCCTTCGGGCACTGAGCCTAAAATAAAATTTTATTTCAGTGTAAACGCCCCTTTAAACAATGCGGATGATTATGAAAAAGTGGATGAACAATTAAATACAAAGATCAGGAAGATAATTACTGATATGAAATTATAATCTTCCTGAAATATAAACTCATCTCCCATGAAACATCTTAAGGTTTATTCGAGGCAGGATATTTTATTTCTTACCAGAACAAGAAAGTTTGAGACCAAGCTAGGGGAGATGATACAGGTAATTGGCGATAAAACCGACCTGCATGAATCCATAAGTACAAGCGAAGCAAAATATATATTATTCGGAATTCCTGAAGATATCGGGATTCGTGCAAATCATGGTACCGGCGGTGCCGATTCTGCCTGGGTACCTTTTCTTTCTGCATTCCTGAATATTCAGAGTAATGATTTTTTATCGGGAGAAGAAGTATTGCTGCTGGGTCATTTTGATTTCGGAGATCTGAAATACCTGATTGAACAAAACGCTTATGATTATGATGAAAAGATTGCCGCCTACCGCCATGCCACCGCTACGATCGATGATGAAGTGGAACAGATGGCAAAAATTATTACCAATGCCGGAAAGATACCCATTGCCATTGGTGGGGGTCATAATAATTCATATCCCTTAATTAAAGGATCAGCAAAAGGTTTACACAAATCAGAACAAATTCCTCTTGCTCAGATTAATTGTATTAATGTAGACGCGCATGTTGATTTCCGGCCTTCAGAAGGAAGGCATAGCGGGAATGGTTTCCGTTATGCTGAAGAAGATGGGTTTCTCGAAAAATACTGTGTAGTTGGTGTGCATGAGAATTATCTTTCACAAAATGTATGGCTCGATGTAGTAAACAATCCTTTTTTTGATTTTATTACTTACGAAGATATTTTCGTACGTGAAAAAAGGAGTTTTATACAGGCAGTTGCACACGCGGCATCTTTTACCGGGGGCAATTTTGCCGGAATAGAATTGGATCTTGATTGCATTCAGAATACTTTGTCCAGCGCTGAAACACCTTCAGGCATCTTAGCTGTTCATGCAAGACAATTCATGAGTTTTATTGCAACAAATTCAAAACCGGCTTACCTGCATATTTGTGAAGGAGCATCACAATTATCTGATGGACGTAAATCTGAAACTATTGGGAAATTAATAAGCTATTTAGTCAGCGATTTTATAAAGACAGGAGACTAACGAAATTGCCTTTCATCTTCTTTTTATCCCTGCTGTTTATCTGATAAACAAAACAATCGAAGTTTCCCCTGACGCGGAAACAATCTTTGCCGTACATATTTATTTTTTCAACTTCATTAATAACAAAAGAACTGTTGGGCTGCTCTACGTCTACAAACACTCTGAGCCCTGATTCGGTTTGCGTTTCTGTAATTTCTGTGCTACACCATCTTGAAGATTTTTTATCGGTATATGCTATTTCCACTTTACCCGATTTCATTTCAGGATATGTAGTAAAAGATCCGAGCGATCCATATTTTTTTTCTCCTTTAGCAAGGAGTTGTAAAAGTTTATCTTCAGTCAGTATCGTATTCTCGCTGAGTATGGTTCCAAAACTGATCTGCAGGTTTACCTGGTTGCTGAGTTCAAAAGTGGAGCGTATTCCAAAATAGTTCCCGGCATAGCCCCCAAAAGAATAGGTGGAGCATTCATTGGGGTTTTCCCCCGAATATATTATTTCAACTTTTTCTCCGCCTATATCAAAACTTACCTGCGGCTCATCCTTTTGGTCAATAGTTCTACTATATTCCTTTTTACAGGAAACCATAAATAATGCACCAAGCATTATTGCAACAACAATCTTTTTCATACCAACGGTTTACTAAGCAGTTAAAACAATAATTAATAATGAATATCGGAGTATTAAGGAGATATGGATTTAGGGATAATGGAGGGAGTACAACCAACGAGGGTTTCAAAGATAGAACTTTTGTGTTAACCACCAAGAAAATCAGGGACCGTGTGTTAGTTTGAGCAGGGGAGCGCTCTGCGTCATTATGTTCCAACGCTGACAGCCATCGGCTAAAGCTTTGGTGTCACTGAATGTAAGACCGCAGGGGATTTTTTCTCTTCTCCGCAATAAATCCCCCTGCGGTCATGCTGTATGCGAAATCCCGAAGCCCCCTTTTTCAAAGGGGGAGGGTTAGCCTGCTCTTCTAAAATTGAGAGTTTGCCTCTGCTTAATTCAGAGATCATACTCTCCCCCTTTGAAAAAGGGTGTAGGGAGCCTATCACAGAATCAACGGCTGCAGAGGGA
>CAYLVR010000291.1:0-3651 GCA_964387165.1 uncultured Chitinophagaceae bacterium
ATGAAAATGAGAGTTGTCGGGGATTTTGTCAAATACAGCAGTAACAGTAAATGATGAATTCGTACCCTTGAGCTGGAGCGTTTTTCCGATAGGATTTTCAGTTCCAAAAAGGTTTTGTGCAGCTAGCCTGGAAAGCGCAATAGTGTTTGGCGCTGTTAATGCTGTTTTCTTATCGCCATGAACGAAGTGGACCGAAAAGATTTCAAAAAAGTTTGCGTCAGCGTAGGCCATTGCGCCTACTTTGATAGTATTGTTACCCACTTTTATAAATGGGGCGCCGCCAGTCATCAGCCGCGTCGTTTCCAACACTTCCGGGTAATCGTTTTTGAGTGCTGCAGCAACCGGTGACATTACATGGGCTTCCTTCATATCACCGCCGCCTATATGTGCTCTAAAAACTACCCTTACTATTTGATCTGCTTTTTCAGGATAACGGTCATAACTTAACTCATGCTGCACATACAGCATGATGATCAAACAACTCGCGATACCAATAGAGAGGCCGATAATATTGATAATCGACAGCGTTTTATACCTCACCAGCATACGCCACGCAATTTTGAAATAGCTTTTTACCATGAAATCATTTTCCAGTATTATCTATCACGTAATATTCAAATTCATGCCATTATCATACGGGATTTGCAATCAAGTATTTAAGATATAAATAGTTATTGAAACTGTTCGTATTCGGGCAGTGATTGTACGGAATAGTACTATCCATTTTATTCCTCTTGCCAGGCAGTTAAACTTTACCAGGTATCGGGTTTTTAGTTATTACTGCTAATGGCAAGCTGGGTTGCACCGCAAATTCCTACAGTCACCATTTTTATTTTCGAGTACTCACCTGGTATCGTAATTACCTTATCATTTATAGGCTTCACGCAATTCTTTTTTCTTTCTCCTGTATTCTTTTTTATCCATTTTTTGTGGGGTGTCCGGCTCAAGAGATGCTTTTAATTCTGCATTTGCTTCCTGTAGGCCAAGTTGTGCGGCGTTAAGTGCTAATGCAACTATTTCCTGTGTTAAGGCCGCAATTTCGTTTCCTTCCTGTGCAACGACCAGTTCCTGTACGCTATCGTTCTTTTCCTGTGGTGTGCCTCTAAACTCAAGATGTGCTTCCTTAAGTTCCTGTCGTGCTTCCATTAATGCTTTCTGCACTTCCTGCCTTATTTCATCACCCATAATTCCCTCAGCTCCTAATTCCTTTAACGTATTTTCAGCTTCTTTCACAGCCTTGTTTACAATATTTGAAATGGCTTCGCCGCTGATAATATTATCATCATCATTGCCGGCGGATATTTTCAGTTTTTGTTCTGCCCCGTTAATTTCTTTTTTTGAAGCTTCAATAGCCGCTTTGGCATCCTGCATGGCGGAATTCATCTCCGACATTACTCTCGAGGGTTCGGCAGCAGTATTTCAGCCAGGTGCAGATAAAACATTATACAGCCTGAAAAACCTACTGATTTATTCATCCGGTATTCGGTTTAATATTGTATATTATAATTAAAAAATTATGATACGCATATTCTGTTTGTTGGCATTGCTGGCGATGAACCTCGGCAGCTTTGCACAAAAAGCAATTCCGGAGGCTGCTCCTGCTTTTAAGCAATTGCCTTTAGGAGATATCAGGCCAGGTGGCTGGCTGCTCGAAATGCTGGAGCGACAGCGTACCGGTTCTACAGGTTCACTCGACAACCTGTATCCAACTGTTATGGGTGACAGAAATGGATGGCTTGGTGGTGACGGTGACCAGTGGGAGCGAGGGCCCTACTGGATAGATGGTTTATTACCCCTGGCTTACATTCTGGATGATACTGCACTCAAAAATAAAGCACAGCGGTGGGTAGAGTGGGCAATAAACAGCCAGCAACCCGATGGTTATTTTGGACCGGCAAAGGATTATACTCCCGAACCAGGCCTCCAGCGCGATAACAGCCGCGACTGGTGGCCGAAAATGGTAATGCTGAAAATCATGCAGCAATATTATTCCGCAACAAAGGATCAGCGCGTTATCAAACTGTTATCGGGTTATTTCAAATATCAGCTCAAAACACTTCCGAAAAAACCATTGGATCACTGGACATTCTGGTCGAAATTCCGGGCAGGAGACAATTTGCTTGTCGTGTACTGGTTGTATGATATTACCAAAGAACCCTTTTTACTGGAGCTCGGAGAATTGTTACACCGGCAGAGCTTCGATTTTACAGAAGCGTTTCTACATACGGATTTTCTGCAACGACCAGGAAGTATACACACTGTAAATCTTGCGCAGGGATTTAAGGAACCGGTTGTGTATTGGCAACAACATCGCGAAAAACAATATATCGAGGCAGTTAAAAAAGGCTTTGCCGATCTTGACAAATACAATGGAATGGCTCATGGTTTGTATGGTGGCGATGAAGCGCTGCATGGTAACAATCCCACTCAGGGTTCTGAACTATGTACTGCCGTTGAAATGATGTATTCACTGGAAACAATGCTGGAAATCACAGGTGATCTGCATTTTGCTGACCGCCTGGAGAAAATTGCCTTTAATGTGCTTCCTGCACAGATTAGCGATGACTTTATGACAAGACAGTATTTCTTACAGGCTAACCAGGTAATGCTCACGCGCGCCGACAGGAATTTTGATGTTAATCATTCGGGCACAGACTTGTGTTTCGGCTTGTTGACGGGTTATCCCTGCTGTACATCGAATATGCACCAGGGATGGCCAAAATTCACACAGCATTTATTTTATACAACTGATGATGGTGGTGTGGCTGCTTTGGTGTATGCTCCAAGTGAAATGACTGCAATGGTAAAAGGCCACGCCGTAAAAATAAAGGAAGAAACAAATTATCCGTTCAGTGACCGTATTGGTTTCACAATTGAGACCAAACAACAACTGTCGTTTAATTTTTACCTGCGCATTCCCGACTGGTGTAAAGAAGCGCAAATATTAGTCAACGGAAAATTACTTCGCAAAGCAAAAGCTGGCGCCCTGGAAAAAATTAACCGGACATGGAAAGATAAAGATGTAATTGAACTTGTACTGCCCATGCATATTTATCATAATACCTGGTACGAAAATTCAGTGTCAGTTGAACGAGGGCCACTCGTGTACGGTCTGCGCATAAAAGAAAATGAAAGACAGGTCGTCAACAATCCTGATTCTATCGCCTATGGTTCCACATATACCGAAATTCTTCCCGGCAGCCCCTGGAATTATGGATTACCTGAAACAAGCATAAAATCCACTGGCGAAGCCTTTGAAGTTAAATACAATCCAAACGCAGGTGATACATATCCCTGGAACAATGAGAACGCTCCGATTGTATTAAAAACGAATGCGAGACAAATACCATTTTGGAAATTGTATAACGAAATGGCCGGGCCCATTCCTTACAGCATAATTTATCATAAAAGTTTAAAGATGGGCGACCTGGAAAATATAGAACTTGTGCCTATGGGTTGCACGCGGCTCCGCATTACACAGTTTCCTGTTCTCGGACGGTAAATGGATTTCTTTTAAGATATTTTTTCTGAAACAATAGTTATGATTAATAGTATCATTATATTGGAAATTGCAGCTTAAATATCAATGTCTGTTAAAAGAAGATTGTTTTTATAGACCTGAAAAACATTGCACCAGCTTTCGGGCTGGTG
>CAYLVR010000292.1:0-3631 GCA_964387165.1 uncultured Chitinophagaceae bacterium
CGAAACTGAAAACACCCCTTCCAGTCCATTAGGCGCCATAAAGTGCTGCAAGTTTAATATACTGGTATGCCCTTAGAGCACGCACTTCTGCCTTTAGCGTGTTGATGAGCTGGGTGTTGGAGGTTACAACCTGGTCAACATTTACCAGGTAAGAGTTTGCTGCCTGGATTCCTGCATAGGCATTGGTCCACTCACTCAAAAGTTTTGCGAATGTGGCATCATATTGACCACGTGCAATTAGGTTTTCAAATGATGTGCTTCCATTAACATGCGCAATGTCAGACATGCCATCCCATGCAAAATAACTGGCGGCGCCATCAAGATATGTATACACTGCATTTGAAGCCAGCCTTGCATCCGTTTCTGTTTTCCAGAATATTTCTGAAGAAAGACGGTCATTAGGTATTGTTTCCAATAAATCTTTTGTGCATCCTGTTGAAGTATAAGCTACTATAATAAATAGTGTAAGCCACTTTATCGAATTCATAATATATCTTTTAGAATAGTAAATTAAAATTGAAGGTTTAGGCCCACTGTGAACAATTTTGTTTGTGGGTAATATTCAACACGACCAGGTGCAGATTCTGGATCCAATCCCCACTCGTTAAGTTCAGATATTGTAAGAAGGTTGGTGCCTGATACATACACGCTTAATCTTTTTACTATAGTATTTTGAATAAATGAAGTAGGAACCTGGTAAACAAGCTGAATATTTTTTACCCGCAGATAAGAGCCGTTGATTAATTCCCTGTCGTTTTGATAGGAATTACGTACATCCTGTTTTGTGGGTCTCGCGAAACGTGCATTCGGGTTTTCCGGGGTCCAGTAATTATTAGTTAGAATTTTATGTGTAAAACCTTCGAGATTACCGTTGTCTCCAAGTGAGCCGTTAAAATTTGTTTTGAATTTTGCAGCTCCCTGGAACAATACATTAAGTGTGAATCCATTATAGCTTGCATTGATGGCAGAGCCATAAGTATATTCCGGGAATGTATTTCCAATATAGGTCATATCATTAGCATCAATTTTTTTATCTCCGTTGAGATCGAGAAATTTAATGTCTCCTGGTTTTATGTCTGCTCCGATAGTAGGGTAGTTGTCAACCTCTTCCTGTGTTTGAAATAATCCCCCGGTTTTGTATCCCCAGAGTGAATTAATTGGCAACCCTTCACCTGTAATATTGTAAATAGAAGTGATCGATCCGGTGATGTAAGGACCAGTGCCTTTCAGGTCAACTACTTTGTTTTTATTGATATTAAAGTTTACACCTACATCAAGGGTTACTTTTCCAATTCCCATCCTTTATTATCAACAATTCCTGCATTTTGTGTTGAAGGCTGGAGACCCAGTGTGCCTGGTACAGGCAGCACTAATAAGATACCATCTGTTCTTTTATTATATCTGTCGATACTGAAAGAAATTCTGTTGTTAAATAATTGTGCATCGATCCCGATATTAGATTGGGTTGTGGTTTCCCAGGTAATATCTTCATTGATCATGTTCTGCTGCACGTAACCCTGCGCGGGCAGATTATCAAAAGTATAATTGAGTAGATTAAGCGTTGGATAATAACTGTATAGAGCCACTGCCTGGTTGCCGGTTTTTCCCCATGAACCTCTCAGCTTGAATTCCGGGAATATATTGGTGAGACTGTTCCAGAAATATTCCTGTGAAATGCGCCAACCAGCAGAGAATGAAGGGAAGAAACTATATCGGTTTCCACCTGTAAAACGCGAAGATCCATCATACCGTGCGTTGGCTTCAAAAAGATATTTGTTATCGAACGAGTAATTAATTCTTCCGAAGTAAGATCGTAAACCCCAGATAGAATCAATACCTGTATTGCTTTTAGTGTTATCGTTTGCACCTTGTTGAATCGACTGAATATCGTTGTTATAAAATCCCTGTCGATAGGCGGTTAAACCATATCCATTGCTTTTAATTTCAGAATATCCTGCAAGAATATTGATCCCATGATTCCCAAAATCAGTAGAATAATTTAAGAAATGGTTAACGGTTGTTTCGCGACCAATATTTCTTGTTTCGGTAAGATTATTATTAGGTATTGTTCTTCTTAGTAATGTTGGATCGTAATAATCGTAAACATTGTATTTGTTGAAATACTTTTTTTCCTGCGGTACTTCTATTCTTGCAGCAAATTGAGTGGTGAATACAAGTCCTTTTAAAATTTCCCATTCTGCTTTTGCGTTACCATAAATGAAATCGGAAGATGTTTTATAGGTTCCATGAATTTCAGCATATAACAATGCATTTTCTCCCTGTGCACTAATACCATAAGTTCCATCGGGATATTTTGGAACAGTAAATAAAGAACCATGCTTTAATCGTTCAAAAACCTTAAACTCGTCCACAGGTGATAGTGTATTCAGGTGCCTGTAGTTAATGTCGCCACTTATTTTAACTGATTTCAAAATCTTATAGTCGGTGTTTAGTCTTATCTCTGTAAGCTTTGCATCAGAATTCGGAATAATTCCTTGCTGATTCTGATGACGCAGACTTAACCTGGTTTTCAAATTCTCTGAACCTCCACTGATAGAAAGCGACTGGTTAATTTGTGGAGCTGATTTTAATACCGCTTCCGCCATGGTATAGGGTAGTGGAAATTTGTAACGATCAGTTGCGTTGACGTATTCCTCGATTTCTGCATCTGTATATTTCGCAGGAGAACCAACATTAAGGTAGCCGATATTTTGTAAGCGCATATAGTCACCCACTTCCATGTGTTCCGGAAAGTTTGCGGATTTCTGCACTGCATAAAATGCGTCGTATGACACTACTGGTTTACCTTGTTTTGCTCTTTTTGTGGTTACCAGCATAACACCATTTGCTGCACGTGAACCGTAAATGGCTGTAGAAGAAGCGTCTTTCAATACCGAAATTGATTCAATATCACTTGGATTTACTTCTGAAATTTTTTGTTCTATGCCATCAACAAGTATAAGTGGCTGGTTGTTGCCACTTAATGTAGTGATTCCACGAACCCTGATACGAACATCAGATTTTCCGGGGGCGCCACCCTGATCGAGAACGGTGAGTCCGGGTACGTTACCTTGCAGAGCTTGTGCCACGTTAGATACAGGTCTTCTTACCAGGTCCTTACCTTTTATATCACTAACAGCACTTGTCAGGCTCACTTTTTTCTGGTTGCCATAGCCTACAACCACAATATCATTTAGTTGATCGGCTGACCCGGCAAGCGTAACATCAATTGTAGATGAATTACCAACAGTCGCTTCGAAAGTAGTATATCCTGTATGCGAAAATATTAGCGTGCTCCCGATGGGAACGGCGATCTGGAATCGACCGGCATTTCCTGTCACCGTTGCCTGTTCTGTATTTTTTATAGTGATGCTGACTCCTTCCAGCGGTTCACCACTGCTGCCTTTCACCTGACCGGTTATTGCTGTTGACGCATTTTGCGCGCGTGTAATGCCTGAGAGGGTCAGAAGCACCGGTAGGCAAAGTATCCATTTGAATTTCATTGCTATTAATCTTTATAATTTTATTGACTGTTTAATTTCTATGGTTGATTTCTTATGTATATATTTTGAATAAGGCATAAGTATCTCACTCCGGCATTTAAATTTTTTTTAAACACCGATCAGTTGTA
>CAYLVR010000293.1:0-2814 GCA_964387165.1 uncultured Chitinophagaceae bacterium
TCGCCTTTACCGGATAGTCCGGGAATAGGGATAATATTTTTTCTGTTGTGGTCATAACTGTTGATTTAATTCTGAATAATTATTAACGTGCAGCCGGATAACCTTCCAGCCTAAATCCTGTGCCATGCCATATTTCTTAATGTCCCGCATTACACCTGCTGCGCTTTTGTGACCTGATTTTTTTTGAAATATTCCCCCTTCGTATTCTACACAAATTTTTATTTCAGGGATCGCATAATCGAATCTGTATCTATTTTCCAGCGTGAAATAATATTCTTCGTATAACTTATACCCTCTCTGCTGGCTCCACTCAAACAGGTTGATTAAAATGCTGTTCTTTTCTTTGCTGTCTGTTAAATAAATCTTTGTCACTATCCTACCGCCTATTTCATGCGTTCGTTTCTTTTTCACAGGGGCAACAAAGCCGCGTATCTTGCCTTCTTTTTCCAGGGTTTCAAGGTGTGCGATGCTCCAATTCATTTAAACAGTTCTTTCATTTTATTATAGCTCAAAAATTCATTCTCAATATTCCACCCAAGCGTGCTACCCTTCACCGTTGCTTTTATTACCGTTCCGAAATTTTTAAATAATAAATTAGGCTTCACAAACTGGTAATCGTTATTTCCTGCCCGGAATACAATATTCTTTTTATCAATTATTTGGATGTTCATATATCGGCAATCGGCGCGTTGTGGGCTATTTAAAGAACCGTTTACTCATAGTGGCTGAATCAATAGACCATATTTCGGCTGACTTCCCATCAGTAGAATGTAATTGACAATTTATTCTGCCATTCAAATACCCGTTTTCATAAATAACCATTAGTTCGCTTTGAGTTAATTCTATTGACGGTTCTTTTTTAACTGACTTTTCATTCTGACAAGAAACAGCACACAACATGAGTATTGCTGCTATGCCCAACTGAAGTACCTTGATTTTTTTCATATTGTTTGATTTAGCTTTTGAATAATAATTTAGCTGCGGTTCTGCACAGCAGCAATACCTACCGTTAGTGGCAAGTTTGCCCTAAACAGTAACTGTATTTCCACACCACGAAGTACACTCAATAGTGTGCCCATTTTCACCTCCACAAATGTGGCAAACCTGTTCGCTTCGCCCACTAACACTGCATTGCTGCAATAAAAACTGACGAATATCTTCTGCAACTTCATCAATTCTATCAGCTAATATCACACTTCTTCCCATTGATGGGGCTTCAATAACATACTTGTTCAGTATATTTTCAATCATCTTTAGTTCCATACATTTGTTTTTTAAATTTTTTACTGACAGCAAGCCCTTTACGTTACCGGCAAGCATTACCACCCCACTGCATCGCAAAAGCCTGTGCAATTCCAGGGTAAGTTTTTGACCGTAATTCCTGCCGGTTAGCGGAAGGCGGCATTTTCCAAATTCTGTTTTCTCTGCCCTCTACAATGTTTGTAGGTTGCAGCAACGGCAACCCTTTTATCCAAAGCCACGTTTCTTTTGTCTCGCCGTGCCCAAACTGCCACGGATGAACTGTTTGGCTTCGCTTACCAATATACTTCTGCATTATAGTTTTCGGCTGTTCCAGAACAACCTTATCACAAACTGCACAAGCGGCTTCCCAGCTTCTTTTACACAATTCTATGCCTTCAAGTCTTAACGGGCTATTGTAGTACCAACGGTTGCCGCAAATTGCCGTATATGTGCAAGGCGGGTGCAGTATTATCAAATCCCATTTTTTCAAGTTAATCGCCTCGAAAATATCCATCTGCAAATGCCATTCAGGTTTGCCGCCACTGCATTTTTTCAAATCACAGCTAAATGCTTTATGCCCTAATTTTCTGAACTCAATACAGGATGCCTGGCTTTCCTCAAATCCAATCAGGACGTTTAAACTACCCATGCCAGCCGGTAACAGTGCATTGCTAAAATGCTGGCTGAATAGCGAACCTTGTACTTGTGTATCTTCTATGAACATTTGTAGTTAATTGAACTTTTGTAATTCTATTCCCAGCACTTCAGCAATGCCTCTACGTTGCCTGCTACCCGTTGGCGAGTTTCAAAAGGATGTCGGCATGACACGTTTGATCAAGTCTGCACCAGCAAGAAAGATTTTTCCTTTTAATTGCGTTTAAGTCGCTTTTGGATACAAAATGAGGTAACCATAACGAATAGCATTTAACAGCGTCTCTTGCGGCTTCTTCTTTTGTATTATAAACAGCGTGGCAATTATTTACTAAAATATCATTACACAATTCGCTGCTATCTGTTTTGATAGCATATTTGCCGTCCGAATATTTCACTATACGAAACGGATTACCCCACCGGCTTCCGCGCCCTACATATGCAATCTGCAAACCGTTTGGGCTTACTTGCTTATATTGTCTGCTCCTTTGTATGCGTACAGGCTTCATGATTTTACTTTTAAATATTTATCAACAATACTTTTTGCATCATCGAAACTTTTCTTTAGTTCCAGTCAACGCCGCGGGGATCTCCTGTGCCGTCATTTTCTTCTACAAAGCCCAGCTCTCTTAACGTTCCGGGGTTTATTTCAAAAAGTAGTTTATTCATATTTTCGAGTTTTTCATCAGACAGATTACCCGGCTGAGGGTGATTAATTGTCGTTAAATTGTGTCCATCCTCCTGTTGCCGCCGCCTGTGGTGAGTATTCATATTGCCTGGTCATTGTGTTGAAATTGTAGCTGGCAAATCCAATCTTACCAAGCCACGCCCATTTTACTTTTTGTACATACCAGTCAACCAAGCCTGTTTCAAAGTCCCTGTAAATACTTATCCCGTTATGTGTTCGGTTAAAAAAGTGTG
>CAYLVR010000293.1:2824-3595 GCA_964387165.1 uncultured Chitinophagaceae bacterium
CACTTCCTGATATATCGTACATGGTAGCAACTTTATATTTCCCGGTCAGTTTATCTTTTTGCATTTTGGTTGGGTGCGCTACTAAAAAGCTATGCACGTTATATTTTTCAGAAAATATTATCAACTTATTGAGGCAGGTAAGCACGTACTTTGTTTCACTTTCTTCACCATACTTTGCTTCTATACAGTTCCAGGGGTCGAACAGTAACCCATTAATCCCCTTTCTCCTTACCATTTCTTCAGCCTTTTTTATCAGCCCGTCCATCGTGATGTCAATGGCTGAAATATTCATGAAATGAAAATATTTATCTATCTGCCCAATTGCATATTCAAACTCGGTCACGTTCATCCTGTGCTCCGTGTTCTTCCTAAAGTCAAATGCCTTGCCTACGAACTTTTCAGCCAGTTTCGTTACATGAAATTTGGGCGGGTTTTCAAAGCTGCATATTCCCCACGTCCATTGGTGCGCTTTTGTTAAAGATGTCATAATGTAATCCATTACCTCACTCTTACCGGCTCCGGGCGTTCCGGTTACTACAGTTAGCTGTCCAGGGTAGAATGTCAACAGGTCATCGAAACCGGGTATGTGCGTTTTAAAACCTTCCGGGTAACCGTGCTGGTAGTAGTAAGAAACATCTTCATACATTTCATCCATCGTAACCAGTCCTTCCAGCGGCCACGGGGTAGCATTATCAAATATTTCCTTCAATACCCTTTTATTGTGATTTACAAGCACGTCATTGGCATCTTTACAACCTTCTGGATAGTTCA
>CAYLVR010000294.1:0-1219 GCA_964387165.1 uncultured Chitinophagaceae bacterium
GAATCTTTTATCAAAATGGTTGCAGCTTAATGAAGCTACTTTTAGATGCCAATATTTCCTGGAAACTTCCTGCCAAGTTGAATGGTATATTTTCAGATTGCCGGCATGTAAATCAAATCGGCTAAGTTTATTGAGCAACTGCTAATCAAGCATAAAGATGATATTGAAGCCCTGGAAAAGTCTTAACAAAATCCACGACTGATCCATCGTTGACTTTACTTCTTTCCGATCCTTATTGCGTTCATAAAGCTAATTTTTATGGACACTTTATTTATTTCAGACGAAAATGATTTCGCTGTGAAAGAATGCCTGGAAACACTGCTGTTACAAGTATCCAGACTGTTAACCTGAAACTTATTGCGAAGAAGCAAACATACTGTATCCTACAATTCGTCAGACACTGTTTTCCTTCATCTTTAGCCAAATGGAATTCCCATGTGCAGGCATATTTACGATTTAATGTAGTTTTTTTATGTAAAATTGGGGCTCTGAAGTATATTTGCAGGGTTCATGCAATTTCATGCAAAAAATATAGCTGCTTTCTCGCTGGTGATTCTCATACTCATCAAGATGATGGGGATGCCTATTGCCTGGGTATCATACAATCTCAATAAAGATTACATTGCTGCTGAACTTTGCGTGAATAAAAAAAAGCCTTCTCTGCATTGCAATGGTCAGTGTGTCCTCATGAAAAAACTGGCTAAAGCTAATGAGAGTAATGAGTCGAAAGAGAGTAAAGCAGAAGTCAAAAGTTTAGCAGTTGATTTTATTGAAGAACTGCAGCGTTATTCGATCAATAATATTATCAGAATTAATCCCATACATAACTTATTCAGGAATAAATTGTATTCATCAGTAATACACACTTCTATATTCCATCCACCTGGAGTTGCCGCCTGATTTAATTATACTTCTGCCTGTTGTTCAATAGGGCGTTTTATTGTTTACATTTTAGTTTATTGGTATGGTTCGCTAATTTAATTGGTATAACCGTTCTGTAATCAGGAAGATTCGTCTGTTACTGTCGATAAGTCTTTTCCTGATTATCGCGACGATTATATACCTGCAAAAAGGATTTATTCTCTATTTATTCAATTACTTATTTAACTGATAATTCTTAAACATGAAAAAGTTATTTCTATTTTCCATTGCTGCTGCTTTTGCTTTTACGTCTTGCAAAAAAGAAACGGTTATTGCTGAACATGAAGGTGCGGCTACA
>CAYLVR010000294.1:1229-3042 GCA_964387165.1 uncultured Chitinophagaceae bacterium
TACATTATCCTTCGACGCTAAAGTAGGTGGCGAAGATTTTGCACTTAATAAGGCTTTCACTATTGATTCAAAAACATACAATTTTTCTCATCTGCGTTACTGGGTAAGCAACGTAGTGCTGATAAAGGCAAACGGTGACGAATTCAAAGTGCCTGCCTCCTATTACCTTGTAGAAGAAACAACTGCTCAAAGCGTACAGGACGGAAGTTTTGAGTATCCCGCTACTAAAAGAGAAAATGTTGAAATCAAAGACATTCCGGTGGGAGAATATTCCAAAATTAGATATTCTATAGGCGTAGACAATAAATACAATGATAATTTAAGCCTCCAGGCAGGCGAACTATCGCAGCTTAATGGCATGACTAATATCTCCTGGATGTGGCACACTACGTATATCTTCACCGCACTTGGAGGAACTGTTGCTGCTGGTAATGATCCTGTTGATTTTAAAGTGGAAACAGGCCTTAATAACAATTATAAAACCGTCTCCCTCGACCTGCCTGCTACTATTAAAATCAGTTCAGAAAAATCGACGGCTGTAGGCGTAAACGTAGACGTGGTTAAAATCATTGATGGTATCGACCTGATAACTACTCCATCCATCGGCGCTGCGCAGGCTACTGAAATGGGAGTTGTTGCAGGCAACTATGGAACTAAAGTATTCACCGTAGCGAGCGCTAAATAACCATGCGCCATATAAAGCAACATATTACTTATTACTTATTGACGGCTGTTATTGTAACGGCCTGTAATAAAACGGATGTTCAGCAGGAACCTGTGCCTTTTACATTACAGGTTCCTGCGAATTTTCCTTTCGCCCCTTTATTTGAAGATAATCCGCTGACAAAAGAAGGCATCGCCCTGGGCAGACAATTGTTTTATGATAAACGGCTTTCGGCTAATAACCAAATATCCTGCGGAAGCTGTCACCATCCTGAAAAAGCATTCAGTGATGGAACGGCGCTAAATAATATCGGTGTTTCCGGTACAGTATTACATCGCCATGCACCCGCATTAATCAATCTTGCCTGGACAAATAACGGCCTGTTCTGGGATGGAGGATCGACCAACCTGGAATCACAGGCATTTGGACCATTGACCGCCCACGATGAAATGGGGCAAAACCTTTCAGAATTAGAAGAAGAATTAAAAGATGATCCGGCATACGTGCATCTATTTCAGGTAGTCTTTAAAGATGAAATTAAATCTGCTTACATAGTGCACGCGCTTGCGCAGTTTCAACGTACACTGATTTCAGGAAATAGCAAATATGATCAATACAAAAGAAACGAAGGCGCTCAGTTAAGTAGTGAAGAATTAAAAGGATTACAAATAGTACAGCAAAAATGCCAATCCTGCCATGCAGGTGAATTATTCACCGATAATTTATATCACAATAATGGCATTGATAATGATTTCAGCGATGAATCATTAGAAAGAATTTACCAGGGGCGTTCAAGAATTACCTATGATCCCACTGACCTGGGAAAATTCAAAACACCTACATTGAGAAACTGCATGGTTACAGCACCATACATGCACGATGGCAGGTTTAGCTCTATCGAAGAAATATTACAACACTATGACCATGGTGTTAAATATTCTGCAACACTCGATGAGCAATTAATTCGACCGGAAGAAAAATATGGAATTGCACTAAGCAGCGATGAGCAGGCTGCTGTTATTGCTTTTCTGCACACATTAACGGATAATAGTTTTATCAATAATCAACAATTCGCGGCTCCATAAGGGGCGCGATAAAAAATGAAATAAGATGAAGAAGATAGGGATAATTATCGCAATAGCAATTACA
>CAYLVR010000294.1:3052-3562 GCA_964387165.1 uncultured Chitinophagaceae bacterium
TGAGTTCGATAATATAGTCGGCGGACAAAACCTGCTAACAGGTGATGAAGTAAAATATAAAAATAGTTCAGATGAACGGTTTACCATTCACCTGATTCAGTATTATATCAGTAATATTAAAGTGAAAAAAGCAGATGGATCAGAATATGTTGTTCCGCAGGACAGCAGTTATTTCCTGGTAAAAGAAAGCGATCCCTTTGCAAAAATCAATGTACCTGAAGGCGAATACACTTCGTTAACTTTCACTTTAGGGGTAGACAGTTTGCGTAGCACCATGGGTATCGAAAAACGAAAAGGCGCACTGGATCCCAGCGAAGGCATGGAAGATGGCATGTACTGGGGCTGGAACAGCGGCTATATATTTTTTAAAATGGAAGGACTTTCCGATGAAGCGCCTTTGGATCCAAGCGGCAAACATAAATACAGGTACCATATTGGAGGCTTTGGAGGATATTCAGCGCCAACCATTAATAACATAAAAGTGATCACACTTGATCTGAACGCGGGGGG
>CAYLVR010000295.1:0-3537 GCA_964387165.1 uncultured Chitinophagaceae bacterium
TCCGCACCCCATCCGGGGCGGGCATCCAGATCACTACACAGAAAACACTACCTGATGCCGGCGGGATGGTTTATTTAACATTTCCGAAATATTTCGTATTTCAGGAAATCCCCTATATTTGATGTACGAAAATCAACGTAGACATGAAAAAGCACATATTCGCCATAGTAGCAGTCTTGTTCCTGGCAGGTTTCGTGGCCAATGCACAGACCAGCAAAGAGGAATCAAAAAAAGAAGAGAAACTGAAGGAGAAAGAAGCTAAAATAAAGGAGAAAGAAAAAAAATTTAAAGAATACGACGAGATCATTATTAAAAGAAAAACGGATAAGGATACGAAACTTACTATTGAGATCCAGGATGATGAGGTGATGATTAATGGCAAACCGCTCGACGAATACATAGATAATGAGGTTTCTGTGAGGTTAAGGTCGCCCCAGAAGTTTAACCTCAACATGAATAGTGATTCTCCTTTCCGTTATCGCCAGGCCTATCCTGGTGATGAAGAAAAAGCATTTTTTGGAGTGATGACGGAAGGGTCAACTGAAGGAGCAAAAATCACTCTTATCTCAGAAAATAGCAGTGCGGCAAAAGCCGGCCTGAAGGTAGGAGATATTATTACGAAAGTGAACAACGAAGCAGTATATGATCACGAGCAGTTAACAACTATCATTAGCAAACTTAAGCCCCGGGATAAGGTAAATATCGTTTATAAAAGGGATGGTAAAGAGAATAAGGTAACAGCACAACTCGGCAAACGTACTACCTCAAATGCATATGGACCTGCTGCTCCAATAGCTCCAATGCCTCCAATGGAGTTCAATTTCGATGGACGTGATTTTGGCGACATATTCAAATACCGCAGCAACAGCAGCAAACCTCGCATTGGTATAAAGGTCCAGGATACAGAAGATGGAAAAGGCGTTAAAATACTGGATGTTGATGATGAGTCAGCAGCTGAAATAGCCGGAATAAAAGAAAATGATATTATTACTTCTTTTAATGGGAAAGACGTAAACAGTGCTGAAGAACTGGCAAAAGCTTCACGTGAATCGAAGGATAAGCCATCCGTAGAAGTTAAACTTAAAAGAGATGGTAAATCCAAAACCGTTACCCTGAAAATTCCTAAAAAACTGCAAACCGCAGAACTATAGGAAGCATCCCTGGGCGCGTAATATAGCAGGAAAAACAATATGTTATTTGCAGCCGCCCCAAAAATGTAAAATGTTAATGAAACATTTCGAGGGTACTTTCAAAAAATGATTCTTTCCTGCTATCTATTGCCCCTTACGCTTGCGCTGAAGCTTCAGCTTAGGCGCACGGGGCAATGCCTTTTTCGGTACTTTTGCCGACTAAATACTTGAAAAATTGGAAACGGGTTACGAAACAGTGATAGGTCTTGAAGTACATGCCCAACTGCTTACTGCCAGCAAATTATTCAGTGGAGACAGCGCTGTTTTCGGAAGCGAGCCAAATACGCATATTTCACCAATTGTACTTGCCCATCCCGGTACACTTCCCATGCTCAATAAAAAAGCCGTTGAGTACGCGGTAAAGCTTGGCCTGGCCTGCCATTGCAGGATCACGGCTCATAATTATTTCGCCCGTAAAAACTATTTTTATCCTGATCTGCCGAAAGGATACCAGATATCACAGCATACCACACCAGTTTGTGTGGGAGGATATGTTTCGATTAAATCTGCCGAAGGCAAAAAAAATATTGAATTAAACAGGATACACCTGGAAGAAGATGCAGGAAAAAGTATTCATGATGTAGATGATACAGCCACATGTCTCGATTATAACCGCGCAGGGGTACCGCTCGTAGAAATTGTAACCGAGCCCTGTTTATCGAGCGCAGAAGAAGCATATATATATTTAACTGAATTACGTAAAATACTACGTTATTTAGAAGTTTGTGATGGCAATATGGAAGAAGGCAGCATGCGTTGTGATGCCAACATTTCAGTTCGCAAAAAGGGAGACACCCAATTGGGCACGAAGGTAGAAGTGAAGAATTTGAATTCTATACGAAACGTAAAGCGTGCCATAGAATTTGAATCTGAAAGATTGATTAAAATATTAGAATATGGTGATCGCGTAATTCAGCAAACCCGCAGCTTCGACGCCAGTACAGGAACAACTTTTGCCTTACGCACAAAAGAAGAGGCCAACGATTACCGGTATTTTCCTGATCCTGATCTTGTTCCATTTGAAGTAACAGAAGAAACTATTCAAAAAATACGCAGTGCAATTCCTGCATTGCCTGAAGAAAGAATTGCAATATATACCAGTAAATATTCATTACCCGAATATGATGCAGCTGTAATAACGGAAGAAATTGAATTTGCCGATTATTATGAACAGGTAATAAAGTTCACCACTAATTATAAAGCCGCGTCAAACTGGTTATTGGGCCCTGTCAAATCTTACTTAAATAACAACAGTATAACGATTACCGACTTTCTTTTACCTCCCGCAGCCATTGCAGATTTAATACAATTAAATGATGAAGGAAAAGTGAATTTTTCATCCGCCTCATCTGTAATATTTCCTGCAATGATAAAGGAACCTGGCAAGACTGCCATGCAGGTCGCAACGGAAAAAAATCTTATACAGGACGCAGGAGAAGATGAAGTAGGTAACTGGGTGGAAGAAGTATTAAATAAAATGCCCGATAAAGTTTCTGAATACAAAAAAGGAAAGAAGGGTTTAATGGGTTTATTTGTAGGCGAAGTGAAACGGGTATCAAAAGGAAAAGCAGATCCGAAACTTACCAACGAAATATTATTACAAAAATTAAAGTAAAAACAGGATGCAATCTCAATTGAAATTATTTGCGCTAGTGTTAGCTGTTGTTTTGTTTTCTTGTAAAGAAAAACGGAGTTCAACTAAGATAGAAGTAGAAGGAGAGTTAAAGAATATTGAAGCAATGATAGCACAGTTTCCAGGCTTGTTTCCCAGCGATTCAATAAAGCTTGTATTACTGGAGGTTCCATTTGGCGGAGACGCACAGCCAACACTCCTGGACAGCGTGTACATATCAAAAGATAATTCAAAATTTAAATTATCAGCCCAAACATCTAAACAGTCATTGTTTGATGTGGTAGTTGGTAATGGGCCAATGATCCCGATTATTAATGATGGAGAAACAGTTAAACTTGACCTTGACCTTACCAATAAAGATAATTTTTACAGCGTTGCAGGTTCACCCGCCAGCGAAATGCTCCATGATTTTATTTTTGGTTACACAGAAAGAAGTATGAAAGCTGCACAATCGTTAAGATCGCTTGACAGTTTAAAAACAATTGGTTCATCTGATAGCTCGGTTATTGCAGCTACAGAAGAAAAAAATGAGAATATCGAATCTTTAAATGGCTACTTAAAACAAACAATCAATAAAGTAAACAATCCACTGGTTTCCGCTTTTGCACTGGGAATGGGTTCAAGCACATTAACAGGTGATGAATATGAATCTATCCTGGGAATAGCTGTATCGAAGTTTCCTTCTGATCCGAATTTACAATATCTGAAAAATCA
>CAYLVR010000296.1:0-3520 GCA_964387165.1 uncultured Chitinophagaceae bacterium
TCATTGGAACCTTGATTTCTCCTCATTGCCTCCTCGGAATCCGAGGAGCTACATAGGAGGATCCGAGGAGGCAATGAGGAGGCAAAGAGGAGGCAAAGAGGAGAAACCGTGGATTTTCGGGGTCAGTCTGACTCATCCGGTAACCTCTTGTCATATTCTCTTAATGACAGCTCCGGGTTCAGTTTGATGCTACTTTGTTTGCTAAAGTATTTCACCACCAAAAGTGAGCAAGAGCTAGTTGGCTTTACACTTTTTGTCTAAGTAAACCTTACACTTGGTGTTTTGATTTAATCGATGGGGTTCTGCTTTTTAAGAGAAGACGGGGATGTTGTTTACAACATACTAATGAACGCCATTCCCTGGCGTCTGTAATATAGCATCGAGAAGTTCTTTAGCAGGCACTTGTCTGACGTTTCCTTCCGCATCCGAAATGATAACAACACCATTCTGTTGGGCCTTTTTTTCTAAAAACTTAAGGCGAGCCCGGTCAAATCCTAAGCGAAGTTTATCGCTGATGTCACCAGTAAGCTGATTATTGACCATGAAGAAGGATTTTTTTATATTTCTCAAAGTTAAGGAATGTTTCGTGTCCATCCACCCGTTTGGCAACCAACTCATAGAAACTGCCGGAGTTATCATATAGGTACCAGTCTTCAACAACTTCCAGGAAACGCGCCATGTTCGCCAGGCCCTTGTGATGACCACCTTCGGCCACTCTTTCCCTTACTCGGCCAATGGCTGTTTCAGCACTGCTTAACCATACGAATAACAGGGTGACCCTGTATCCCTGAGACTGCGCTCTTGCAATAGTTTTCAAATATCCGATAGTCGTCAGCGTTGTTTCAATAGCGAAAGATTCTTCGGCAATGAGCAATTGGTCTAATACGCTGCAGCATGACTTTTCCTGCCTGTATCGACGCAGAGGCAGGGTCAAAAGGCGAGATACCTCTTGCAATCTCATCAGCGTTGACAAATTGCTTCACCCGTAATAGATCCGGCAGGAAAGTATAGGCTGCAGTTGTTTTTCCTGCCCCATTGGGACCAGCTATAATGTACAAATTGGGCATGGCTGAAATTACACGCAAAATAATGATTAAGAAGATAATGAGAAGCATCCTTCTAATGACTATTTACGCGTAAAGTCTGCTTAAATAAAAAGTGTAAAGTCAACAAAGAAGAAATTGACAGGAAATGTGTAAACAGAAAATATTTTTCTTTTCAATAGGAAGTTAGATTGATTGGATCGTTCTTATATAACAACCTTGTTATGGTACACACTGAACAACATATTGCCAGGCTCATTTTCAAGTATTACAAGGGAGGGTTGAATGCTTCCGAAACACTTCAGCTTGAAAACTGGCTATCTGCCTCACGCCGAAACAGGGATTTTTTTTACTCCCTGGAGGAGGGGAGCACAGTTTTTAATATCCTTGGAGAAAATGAAAGGGATGAGAAAACAAATGTGCAGCAGCTGATTTTTGAGAAAATATGTAGTAAGATAAATAAAAATGAGTTGAAGCCGGTAGTTCCTTTCTCCGGCGATCGAATCCGTTCATACAGGCATTTGTGGAAATACGCCGCTGCCATTGCGGTGTTAATTACTGGTCTGATTGCTTTTTGGTTCATGGCTCTTCCTGCTGATAAACAGGCTGACCATACATTATCAGAGGAACCTTCTGTGGTAACGCATGATATTATGCCGGGAAGCGATAAAGCTGTACTTACTTTATCTGATGGGCAGACAATTAGCCTTGATCCTAACAGTGCGCAGATAATCAATGAGAATGGATCAGAGATACGTAACAGCAACGGCGAATTGCACTATACCAAGTCGGGCGTATCTGTAATAAATAAAATTGCTACTCAAAAAGGAGGGCAGTTTAAAATAGTATTATCCGACGGAACACGTGTATGGCTGAATGCCGCCTCTTCAATTATTTATCCTACTTTTTTCAATTCAAAAGTAAGAGAGGTTACGGTTTCAGGAGAAGTCTATTTTGAAGTGGCGAAGAATAAAAAAATGCCCTTTATTGTTAAGGTTCCCGGCGGAGCAAAAATAGAAGTGTTAGGTACCAGCTTTAATGTTAACGTGTATGATGATGAGGCTTCGCAGGTAACTACCCTGGTGGAGGGAAGTATCCGGATGACCAATGGCAATGAAAAGGCACTGGTTGCTCCCGGCCAGCAGGCCATGTTAATGAAAGACCTTTCGGCGGGTACGAAAACATTCAGGGTAACGGATGCGAATATGGAGCAGGCTCTTGCATGGAGAACTAATTTTTTCGTATTTAATAAAGCAGATCTGCAAACGGTTATGAGGCAGTTAAGCAGGTGGTATGATCTCGATATTATATACAATAAAAATATCCCTCAAAGAAGTTTTCAGGGTAAGATACCCAGGGATATTGCTTTATCACAGGTATTAAATGCCTTAGCGAAGATGGAAGTCAATTTTGAAATAAAAAATAAAACATTAATAGTGTCACCATAACTGATATAAGAATTTTTCCAAAAAAAAACCGCCCTGATGTAGAAGACCAGGGCGAAAGTTGTTGGAAAAACAATAAGCGTTAACGAAGAGCCACTTTTATTATTTAACCCAAAACTGCTACAAAAGTATGCAAAAACATGCTACGTGTATCTGGTCGTTTAGAGATAAACCCAGGTACATCACTAAAACGCTGCTAGTGATGAAATTGACTATTACATTGCTCATTGCTTTTATGTTGAATGCCAGCGCGAATGGCATTTCGCAGACGGTAACCTTTGAGGGCAGAAATGTATCCCTGGAAAAGGTGTTTGGAGCAATAGAGAAGCAAAACGATGTTTTCTTCTTTTATGATGCCGAATTATTAAAATCCGCAAAACCCGTAAGCATTAAAGCTTCGGATGTACCTCTTGAAAGTTTTCTTGAGAAGCTGTTCAAAAATCAACCTCTTGGTTTTTCTATCGAACAGAAACTGATTATTATTACACGTAAGAAAGCTACGCCGCTCAGTGTACAGGCAGAACCGGATGTGGAGGAAGCGTTTCCCCCTGTTGTAATACGGGGAAGAATAACTAACGAAAATGGTGAACCCGTAGCTGCGTCTGTGACACTTAAGGGTACAACAGCAGGAACTACTACCAGCCCCGACGGTTATTTTGAATTGACTGTTCCCTCCGAACAGTCTGTGCTGGTTGTAAGTGGCGTAGGTATTGAAACCCGTGAGATGGGAGTGAGCGGATTTATTGGGAAGGAAATGGCCATCTCTGTTATTACAAGAGCTACCGAAGAACTTGAAACTATTGTAACAGGGTACAGTTCACAACGTAAAAAAGATATTATCGGCTCTGTTGCCGTGGTAGATATTAAAACACTTAAATCCATTCCGGCGGGTTCTGCTTTGCAGGCTTTACAGGGACAGGCATCCGGTGTAAATATTATTACCTCAGGTTCTCCCGGCCATCAAAGTAATATCAGGATCCGTGGTATCACTTCATTGGAAAATACTAATCCGCTTGTGCTTATTGATGGTGT
>CAYLVR010000297.1:0-2080 GCA_964387165.1 uncultured Chitinophagaceae bacterium
TTTCAAAAAAGCAGGGTTACAATAACAGAGCACATTCGCAACATATTCAAAGAGAATGAATTGGAAGAAAATTCAGTTAGTCGGAAATTCCGACTAACTGCGGCAGATGGAAAAGAATATGATACAACCTTCTACAATCTTGATGTTATTATTTCCGTGGGCTATCGTGTAAAAAGTCAGCAGGGTACCCGTTTTCGCCAATGGGCTACAGCCAGGCTACGGGAATATATAGTGAAAGGGTTTACGCTTAACGATGAATTGCTAAAACAGGGTGGCCGAGGAAATTACTTTGAGGAACTATTAGCCAGGATCAGGGACATCCGTTCATCGGAAAAAGTCTTTTGGCTGAAAGTATTAGATATATACGCTACCAGCATTGATTATGACCCCCGGCAGGAAACTTCCATAAAGTTTTTCCAAACGGTTCAAAACAAAATGCACTGGGCGGCACACGGCAATACAGCGGCAGAAGTGATTTTTAATAGAGTGGGTGCCAATAAACCAAATATGGGGCTTACCAACTTTAAAGGAAGTAAACCCACAAAACAGGAAGTAGAGATTGCCAAAAATTATCTGACAGAAAACGAACTGAATATCCTGAACAGAATGGTAACGGCATACCTGGAACTAGCAGAGCTGCAGGCATTGAGGCAACGCCCCATGTATATGAAAGACTGGATAGAAAGACTGGACGACTTCCTGAGAATGACAGGCAATGACATTCTGCAACATGCTGGTAAAGTCAGTCACGAACAAGCGATGATAAAAGCAACTGAAGAATACAAAAAATTCCGGGAGCTACATAAAAATGAATTATCTGAAGCCGAAAAACATTTCATAGGGTATATAGAGCAAACTGCTAAAAAGTTGGAATCCAAAAAGAAGAAAGATGATTGACCTGTAATAGCTATGAATTTGACTTACTGCCTTAGAATCATATATGAGATTTTATTCATGAATGTAGAACCAGTTTGACGGGTTTTTCATTATCGATTAAAAATCAATTAATTAAATAGCTATTGCATTAGCAATTAACCTCAAATCTTTTGTAAACAGGTTCGAAATCGGTACCATGGGGATCACAGGAAAGAGACATAACGCTTTGCAGGTAAATTGCTTGCAAAGCGTTATTCTTTACGGGTAAAACATTGGAATGTTTCTTGACCTAGTTGAAAATTTCCATTGCTTTATCAAGTTCGGTGTCTAGAATCTTCGCATACATTTCCGTGTTCTTAACCGAGGCATGGCCCATCAGCCGAGAGACATATTCAATTCGCGTTCCTTTCTGTAAAGCACGAACAGCCTAACTGTGTCGGGCCGTATGAAAATGAAATATGTTTATTCAACCCGGCACGGGTTCGTAGTTTTTTCAAAATCCTTATTTGTGTAAGCTGTTGCTGAGGATATAGATTGGTACTTTACCGTCAGTATTTGCTTTGTCGAGCCTGGGAAAAGCCTTTACAGATGCCATAAGTATTTATTTTAGGGAAAGAAAATACTTAATAACACTGATAAAATTTAATAATACAATTACAACTTTAGATTATGTAAGCTCTTTATTTCATTTATTATAAAACCTCTCTCCTTCTTATCACTAATGAAGAACTCACGAAAATTATTTTCTTTATGCACTCTATAATATTTTTTCCATTTCAATGTACTTGTCCTTGCTTTCGACATTATCAAGAAATGTTTCAAACACCGATTGGGAACCAAATATGTAATCTATAAACGGATCAAACGTGAATACATCGCCAAGAGGGGTATAATAATCACTTTGCAAATAAACAGCCATCGTGTTAAAACTATTATTGCAGCGTTTCTTTTTACAGAGGAAAATGGGCAGTATTGGATATAGACCGGTTAATGCAAAAGGTATGTCAGATATGACACGTAAGCTATTGGTTATGTCCGAAGGGCAGGATGAGGATATGGTGATTGATGAACAAAAGGAAAAAATGGCCTACGGAGATAGTGTTGCTCCGAAAACATTCCTACCAAGTCAGATCTTGTATTAACGCTATCACAGATTGGTAATGAACATCTTACAAATGTAGTCATTGTCTAAATTAACTTGTTG
>CAYLVR010000297.1:2090-3473 GCA_964387165.1 uncultured Chitinophagaceae bacterium
CAGAATTTCAAGTAATTTAGTCAATTAATGGACGATTTTATATGAATTTGATTAAAAGAAAGCTGGAAGGACTGGTTACGCGGCAACTGGGTAAAAATAAAGTCATCCTGATTATGGGCACACGTCGGGTAGGTAAAACTGTCTTAGCTGATACTATCAAGCGAAGCTACAAGGAACAGGTACTGGTACTCAATGCTGAAGATTTTGATGTGCAGGAAATACTCAAAAATCGCTCGGTGGCGAACTACAAACGTATTATTGGTAAGGCTACGCTGCTCATCATTGATGAAGCACAGGTGCTTCCGCACATAGGGCAAATCCTCAAGTTGATGATAGATCATATTCCTGAGCTTACCATTATTGCTACCGGATCATCTTCGTTTGATTTAGCAAATAAAACAGGTGATCCGTTAACAGGGAGATTGATTCAGTTTCATCTTTATCCTTTATCGCAAGCAGAAATTGCAACGAATGAAAATGCCCTTGAGACAATTCAGAATCTTGAAGAAAGGTTGGTTTTTGGAAGTTATCCTGAACTGTTTCACTTAACAGACTCTCAAGAAAAGTCTTCTTATTTACTTCAACTTGTTCAGTCTTACCTTTTAAAAGATATTCTCGCATACGAAGGCATCCGGCAATCCGATAAAATTGTTAAGCTGCTTCGGCTTATTGCTTTTCAATGTGGCGCCGAAGTTTCCTACAATGAACTGGCAGGCCAGTTAGGCATCAGCAAAAATACTGTCGAAAATTATCTTGATCTCCTATCTAAAGTATTTATCGTTTATAAAGTTGGGGCCTATAGTACCAACTTGCGCAAAGAAGTCTCAAAATCTTCTAAATGGTTTTTTTATGATAATGGAATCAGAAATGCGATTATCAACGATTTCAGATTGCTCGCACTCAGAAACGATACTGGCTTATTGTGGGAAAATTACCTGTTTGCAGAGAGGATAAAAAAAAATGCGTATGAAGGGAAAAATTTGCAATACTATTTCTGGAGAAACTATAATCAACAGGAAGTTGATCTGATCGAAGTAGAGAACGGTCATCTTACTGCATTTGAGTTCAAGTATTCGCCTGATAAGAAGGTAAAAAAACCTGCCGCATTTGCAACCGCGTATCCAGATGTAGATTTTCAGGTTATTTCAAAGGATAACTATCTTGAATGGATCACCCAATAAAACCGGTATGGAACAGACTAAGATATTAAATCGCTATTGAATAAAAATGATGCATTAATCAATAATGGTTTTAAACTACCCGTCCTATCTCTTTGAAAAACTTTGCAATCACAGGATTTTTCGGGAAGGGGGCAAAGCCAGCTTCAGAAATCATCCTGATGATCGCCATGCGTCTCATAACCATCGCTTGATAGAAGCAGCA
>CAYLVR010000298.1:0-2289 GCA_964387165.1 uncultured Chitinophagaceae bacterium
TAAAAGATGCAGGTATTCATGTTGATATCTCTGAGCCGTATGATACTTTAGAAAAGAATGCCTCTGAAAAATCATCTGTGATTTATGCAATGACAGCTATGAGCTGTTTTAGTGAAGATAGTGGGTTGGAAATAGATGCATTAAATGGTGAGCCTGGTGTAAAATCAGCAAGATATGCAGGCAACGAACGTTCACCAGAAGATAATATCAATAAGGTTTTAGATAAGCTGAAAAATATTGAAAATCGCAATGCAAAATTCAGAACCGTTATTTCATTAATATGGGGAGGGAAAGAATATTTATTTGAAGGGATTTGTCCAGGCAAAATATTAACTGAACGAAAAGGTACAGGCGGTTTTGGGTATGATGCTATTTTTACTCCCGATGGAAGTGAGCAAAGTTTCGGGGAGATGAGTATGGAGCAGAAAAACGCTTTCAGTCACCGCAAAAAGGCAGCAGATCAGCTGGTTTTGTTTTTGCAGCAGCAACATTGATCAACGTAATAAAAGTCATTAATTTAGAACATAAAAAAAATTGTACAGCACAGGCAACCATACCATTTCCGAAACCGACTTAATCAATGGATGTATTCGTGGTGACCGTCAGATGCAGGAGGAACTATACAACAGGTTTGCAGGAAAAATGTACGCCGTTTGCCTCCGTTATGCAAACAATGCCGATGACGCTCAGGATCTGCTGCAGGATGGCTTTATCAAAGTATTCAGGAACCTGCATAGGTTCAGGGCCGAAGGTTCCTTTGAAGGTTGGGTTAGAAGAGTGTTTATTAATTCTTCGATCGAACATTTCAGGAAAAAATCACTACAGCTATCAAAGGTTAGTGAAAAAGAAGAGGAAACGATAGGCGATACAGATACCACAGCTTTGGATGATCTTGCAGAAAAGGATATTGTGAAGCTGATCCAGGAGCTTTCTCCAGGATACAGAACGGTTTTTAATCTGTACGTTGTTGAAGGGTATTCACATAAGGAAATAGGTGAAAAACTAGGAATTAGTGAAGGTACAAGTAAGTCGCAGCTGGCCCGTGCCAGGTCTATTTTACAGAAAAAAGTCGCCCAGTACCTGAGTGACACAAACAAGTCTTATACACGTTGACCAAATGCCAGGTTCATTAAAAAATAAGTTATCGCAGTTTGAAGCTGTTCCTCCCACAGATGCGTGGGAGAAAATAGCCATACGGCTGGATGAAGAGTTTGTAGCGGCTGATACACCGTTAGCTCTGAAGCTGGAGAATGCAGTAGTGGAACCTCCGCCTGGAATGTTTGATAAAATTGAGGCAGGGCTTCGTGAGCCAGTTCCATTGAGAGCGGAGCCTTTGTACAGAAAAATGGCCCTTGCTGCGGCAATAATAGGAGTTTTCATTTTGGGTGCCATTTATTTTTTAAATAGCAACAATGAAACTATGAAGTCAGAAATAGTTAATAATTCTGCTTTATCTGCTCCAACTGCCCGAGATACTACAAATGAATTGATTGCCAACAATAATTCCGGGAAGTTATCATCCCCCTCCATGGAAAGGAGGGGCACACCGGTAGCAAGACAAGTAAAAACTCTTTTACGGCGCAGCAGTGGCGAGTTGCATCAAAAACAATCCCAGGTTATGAGTTTTGCAGATTGGGATATAGATGATCCGAAACCGGTGCAAATGGTTTCTGCAATAGAGCCGGTACAGGTTGATGCACCACCAATAAGGGATGCAGGAGGGAACATTATTATGGATCTTTCCGTAATCAGCAATCCCAATGAACCTTACATTATTGTGACGAGTCCCAATGGGTCACAAACTAAAATATCCAGTAAATTTTTAGACTATCTCAGTTATCTCAACAGCAATTATGCTGCTTCGGAAATTAATTATGAAGGACAGCAATGGGAATCACGCTTTGCAGAATGGAGAAATAAATTAACCGAAGCGGGATTCGTTCCAGGAGCCAATAATTTCTTTGATATTTTTGAATTGCAGGAATTAATTAGCGACTAAAATATCATGAGCAGAATATCTATCGAACTTCCTACCGAATTTAAATTTTCTACAAATATCCCTGTTCGCATTACCGATCTTAATTATGGCGGACATGTAGGCAATGATGCCATACTTTCATTAATTCATGAAGCGCGAATGCAGTTCCTCCAATCCTTTGGCTATTCTGAAAAGAATCTGGGTGGCGCAGGAATGATCATGGGGGATGTGGCAATTGTTTTTAAGAATGAATTATTCTATGGAGATATTATAAACGCATTGGTTAGTGTGACCGGAATTTCCCGCGCATC
>CAYLVR010000298.1:2299-3393 GCA_964387165.1 uncultured Chitinophagaceae bacterium
TCATTCGATATAATTTATAAGTTTCAGAAAGAAAAAAATGGCAAGCTGATTGATGTGGTGCATGCGAAAACAGGAATGGTTTGTTTTGATTACGAAAAAAGAAAGCCCGCATCGGTACCACAGGAAGTTCTTGATAAATGGGTATAGTTTCTTAGTCTCTCATAAGGGCAGGATAATACCTTATTAAACTCCTAACAGACTCTAATAAAATAAATAATTACAATCGGGCCCCGTTCCATATCTCCCAGCTTGCTTCGGCCTGCATCACCAGCATGTCATACCCATTTCTAATAGCTGCCCCCTTCTCCTCTCCTTGTTGTAAAAACAATGTTTTAGCGGGATTATATACAAGATCAAATAAATAATGTTCAGGAGTAAGGTACTGATAAGGAATATCCGCACAGGTATTTACATCGGGATATGTGCCTAAAGGAGTGGAATTAATAATTACCGGAAATTCCTTTATTATCTTCTCGTTGATATCACTATAGATAAGTGAGGAGATTCCATGAATTTTACGGCTAACTATTTTGTATTCAATATTTAATTTGTTCAACACATAAGCAACTGCTTCTGTAGCGCCTCCATTACCTAATATCAATGCTTTTTTATGATGCGGCTGCAACAATTCAGTAAAACTTTTTTCAAAACCAATATAATCAGTGTTAAAACCGGTTAATTTGCCGTCTTCTATTTTAATACTGTTACATGCGTTTATACCAGCCGGAATATCAACAGCGTCAAGATATTTATAAACAGATTGTTTATATGGAATGGTAACACTTAAGCCTTTCAGGGCAGGATATCTATTGATTAATTCGGGAAGTTTGTCGATGGAGTCAATAGGGAATAATTCAAATACACAATCCTTAATTCCTTCTTTTTCAAATTTTTCCGTGAAATATTTTTTAGAAAAAGAATGACCCAAAGGATAGCCGATGAGGCCAAAATGTTTCATCCGGGTATTTTTTGATTGATTAATTGCCAGATGGAACTCAACCTAAACTGCTTTAAGTAAGAAAAGTTTATTGTGCTCCGTTTCACAGTATAGTTTCTTTATCCAGAAATAAATGAAAGGTATCTCCACGCAAACC
>CAYLVR010000299.1:0-3159 GCA_964387165.1 uncultured Chitinophagaceae bacterium
TATACAGCCGTATGTGGACGAAAGCATTATATGATCTCGGTCATATTAGCTTCGATGAACCTTTTAAAAAATTGGTGAATCAGGGAATGATTCAAGGATCCAGCAGATTTGTTTATCGTGTTCACGGTCATACACATAAATATGTTTCCTACGGATTAAAAGATCAATATTCTACCGACGCCATTCATGTAGATGTAAATATTGTTGATGGTGTTGAATTAAATATCGAATTATTTAAAAAATGGCGTGATGATTTTGAAAATGCTGAATTTATTTTAGAAGATGGAAAATACATTTGTGGAACCGAGGTAGAGAAAATGAGCAAAAGCAAATACAATACCGTTAACCCGGATGTATTAGTAGAAAGATATGGCGCAGATACTTTTCGTATGTATGAAATGTTTCTGGGACCAATAGAACAAAGCAAGCCCTGGGAAACAAAAGGAATTGAAGGCGTTCACCGCTTTCTGAAAAAATTATGGAGATTATTTTTTGATGATATTAAAGGAAAAGTGTGGACGGAAGAAAAACCAACTGATGCAGAATATAAGATCCTTCATCGTACCATAAAACGGATTGAAGAAGATAATGAACGTTTTTCTTTTAATACCGGAGTCAGTGCATTTATGATCTGCGTGAACGAATTAACTGATGCAAAATGCCATAAAAAAGAAATACTTCAGCCTTTATTAATTTTATTAAGCCCGTTTGCGCCGCATATCACAGAAGAATTATGGCATCAGTTAGGCAATCAATCTTCTATACTGGATGCAGACTTTCCCAGGTTCGAACAGAAATACCTGGTAGAAACTGCGTTTCAGTATCCTGTTTCTATTAATGGAAAAAAGCGAGCAGAGATACATTTGTCTCTTGATCTGACACAACAGCAAATAGAAGAAGCTGTCGTACAGAATGAAACGGTAATTAAATGGCTGGAAGGAAAATCTCCAAAGAAGATAATTTATGTTAAGGGCAGAATGATTAATATAGTTATTTGATTCAACTCACTCTGATTGGGCAAATGCAGGGTCTGGATGGATATTCTAAAAAGCCGGACAAAACGACTGCCTTTTATTTCCGTTATATTCATTATACATTCCATAATGAATTAAGCCGAATTCATAAGCTCCCCGGCCGTTATTAAACTGGTTCATCGATGAGGTGGTTACATCATAGGTAAACATCAGTTTAATGCTTTTGTACTGGAAACCAACCATAGGAAATATTGCATCACCGGGACGCATATATAATCCACCAAATAATTGTGATTCTCCATCACCAGATAAATTATACTGCACATTTCCTCCTAATACAAATTCTGATGCGGTTACCTGGCGTGTGTAATAAGCCATTGGATTAATAATCACATCCTGGTTTAATTTATAACTCGCATTGGCAAATGCGATATAACGTGGTGCAATGCGGTCGTCTACACCCGTTTCTGAAGAACTAAAGAATGATTCCCTGGGTTTGTTTAAGTGATGAACGGAAACCCCGCCATTAACATATAAATTCTCGGTAGGGAAATACGCATAGTTTAAACCCATTTGTATATCCAGGTAGTTGATATTGGGATTATCGAGATATACACTGGTAGGTATATTATTGTCAAAAAACTTTCCATCGAACTGATCCGGGAATTTTAAATTATTTGTATTGATACGTTTATTGGACCAGCCTACATTAAATCCCGCAGATAATAAATGTGCATCAGCGATCATCTGGTGATAGCCTACAGAAGCATACACTTTTGTTGAGGTTAATGCACCGGCTCCTGCTACATCACACAGTATTGCGCCGCCCAGACCAACCCAGCCGGTCTCTATCCTGTCGCGAAACACTTGTGCATCTCCCCATATACTCATTGTTTTATATGGAGTGGTCATAACACTCGACCACTGGTTACGATAATTGGCACCCAGCCTGTAATCTGCATCCGGAATAAACCCTGTATTTGCGGGATTGGTAGTTAAAGGGGAATTGAACCACTGTGAGAAATGCAGATCCTGCGCGTTTCCCACGAAGCTTAAACACAAGCTCACTATCACTAAGTATCTGCGCATCTGCTTTATTTTATTAACGTTATATCTCCTGTTTTCCTATATTTCTTCCCATCAAAATATTCCACATCTAAGGTATAGGTATATACATCAAGCGGTAATATTTGTCCATCTTTTTTTCCATCCCATCCTGTTGCGCGATCGTTGGTTTCAAATACTTTTTGCCCCCAGCGATTATATATTTTCCATGACATTTTCACTATGCCGTATCCTTCCACTTTAATAACACTGTTTCTCCCAACTCTTCCTGGTGTAAATGCATTCGGAACATCAAGTAATGGATCTATCAGGGAAGCAACTGTTTGATAAGCAGTATCAGGGCAACCTGCTATATTATAAGTCACCAGCATAACGGTGAATGAACCTGTGACATTGTACTGATGTGATACATCATTCATCGTGTTTGTAAGCAATGAATCGCCATCACCGAAATACCATACATGCCTTACGCCGCCAATAGAATTATTGGTGAATATTGTAGGCTTATTTATTTCCGGAGTTACCGGGCGGTAAGAAAATGCCGCTGTTGGTTTTTCATACACTGTTATTGTAAAAGTAGTATCATGCACAATATTACATGTTCGTGGATCCGTTGCTGTGAGTCGGATAGTATATTCCCCGGGATTTTCGTAAGTATGTACGGGGTGTTCCTGAGTGGAAACAGGAGTGCCATCTCCAAAATCCCAGACAAATGTGTCGCCACCAAGTGATGTATTATTAAATACAGCTTCATAAGGCGCGCAACCTCTTCCGGGTGTTTCAAACTGCGCAACTACCAATGGATTAACTCTTAGTGTATAAGGAATAGAATCAGGACTGTTACAATAACTTGTATCATTAATGATCAGGCTCACTTTATAAGACCCAGGCTGTGCGTAAGAGTGTTTTACCGGGTTCATGCCTGCAACAATTCGTGTGCCGTCACCAAAATCCCAGATAAAACTGCTGTCAGTAAAAGGTTTTCTATCAGGCGTTGAAAGATTATTAAATACATATTGCAACATTGTACATGGAACGTTGTCTTTATCAACACGCATGTCCAGATGGGCACTATCATCACCTACGCGAATATTAGCATATGCAGTATCTCTTTCATTAC
>CAYLVR010000300.1:0-3153 GCA_964387165.1 uncultured Chitinophagaceae bacterium
TAGAATCACGTCTATGAAAAACTCAAACGCGCTCAGGATTTTTATTCTTGAAGATGATACCTGGTATGGTAGCATGTTGCATCATTATTTATCTATGAACCCCGACTATGAGGTTCGTCGGTTCGAGAATTCTGCAGAATTCTTTAACCATTTACACGAGATGCCCGATGTGGTTACCCTCGATTATTCCCTGCCGGATATGGCCGGCGATGAAGTGCTTAAAAAAATTAAAGAAACCTATCCTACTATCCAGGTGCTCGTTATTTCCGGGCAGGAAGACGTAGCCACCGCCATCAGCTTACTTAAAAACGGTGCCTTCGATTATATCGTTAAAGACGATGATACAAAGGACCGTGTTTGGAACACCCTTCTTCATTTAAAAGAAATCAATGGTTTAAGAAAAGAAGTGGAAGACCTAAAGGAGCAGGTTGTAAAAAAACACGACTTCTCTAAGTTCATTATCGGTAAAAGCGACGAGATAATGAAGGTCTGCGCAATGATTGAAAAAGCTGCTAAAACAAATATTACAGTTTCTATTACCGGAGAAACAGGTTCGGGCAAAGAAGTAGTTGCAAAAGCTATTCATTACAATTCAGATAAAAGCAAAAAACCATTTGTCGCAGTAAATGTCGCCGCAATACCCAGAGAATTAATTGAAAGTGAACTATTCGGTCATGAAAAAGGCGCATTCACCGGAGCGGTAACAAGGAGAATAGGAAAATTTGAAGAAGCCAATAACGGTACTTTATTTTTAGATGAAATTGGAGAATTGGATATTAATCTGCAGGCAAAATTACTCCGCGTATTACAGGAAAGAGAATTAATCAGGGTAGGCGGAAATGAACTGGTAAAAATAAATTGCCGCATTATCGTTGCCACACACAGGAACTTATTACAGGAAGTACAAAATAAAACATTCCGGGAAGATCTTTATTATCGTTTAATTGGTTTACCTATTCATATTGCTCCACTTCGTGAGAGAGGTAATGATATTGTTATTCTCGCCAAACATTTTATGGATGCATTCTGTAAAGAAAATGGCACACCTAAAAAAACATTATCACCTGAGGCCCAGCAGAAATTATTGGCCTATCCATTTCCTGGTAACGTACGCGAACTGAGATCTGTAATTGAACTCGCGGTGGTAATGGCGGATGAAGAAAATATTCTTCCGGAAAATATCACCTTAAACACCGTAAGCTCTGTATCGGGGCTATTAAATTCCGAGAAAACGTTAAAACAATTTGATATTGATATCATCCAGCATTACCTGGATAAATTCGACAATGATGTATTGCTGGTTGCGAAAAAGTTAGATATTGGAAAAAGCACAATATACAGGATGATACAGGCAGGGGAGGTGATCAATAAATAATTTAAGATGGCGAAATATAAAGGCCTGGAAAATAAGATTATCCTTGTAGTTGAAGATGTAGAGCTTAACCAATATCTGGCAAAACATATTATGGAATCGTGGGGATGTATGGTTGAAATTGTTGAGAATGGCGCCCTTGCGATCGAGAAAATCAAAACGAAAGATTTCGATATTGTATTGATGGATATTCAAATGCCGGTGATGGACGGCTTGCAGGCAACAAAATTTATTAGAGAAATACAGGATGAATATAAATCTTCTGTTCCTATTGTGGCGCTTACTGCAAATGCCACGAAGGGCGAGTGTAATAATTACCTGGAATCGGGTATGAATGATTGTATTGCCAAACCTTTTAAGGAAGAAGCATTATTTAAAACAGTTTTTAAGAATATAAGAAAAGATAAAGTGAATCGCGTTGTTGAAACTAAAACAGAAGAAAGGATTATTAAAGAACCTGAAGTATCAACATTGTATGATTTATCGATAGTTGAAGAGATTGCCGGCGGCGACGGATCATTTGTCAAAAAAATGCTTCAGTTGTTTTTAGATACGGTACCTGTTACTTTAAATGGGATTAATGCGGCTACAGCTGCGGGCGAATGGCTGCAATTGAGTAAGCTGGCGCATAAATTAAAATCTACTATCGATTCGATGGGAATTGCTGAATTGAAACAGGATATCAGGTTGATTGAAAACAATGGAAAATCAGGTGAAAATATCGATGCGCTGCCTGCTATTGTTCAGAAACTAAATACTGTAATGAACAATGTAATGGAACAGGTAAAAAAGGACCATTCATTATAAAAATTCGAATAGGTGCGTACGTGACTTGTTACATTGGAATAATTATACGCCTGTAGTGTGGGGATGAATTATCCAGGTATCCTTGAAATATATTTCTCAATCTCCTTTACCTGCTGAACTATCTGTGGGTTGGTTGGTTTCAGCGCCTTGGTTTTCTTAAAGAATTCTTTCGCGGCCCTGAATTCTCTTTTGTTCATCATGATATTGCACATCTGCAAATACGCAGCAGCTTCATTTTCTTTATCTGGTAATCCTTTACGGATCGCCTGCCTTATATAACTTTCGCCTTGTTTAAAGTTACCTTTCTGCATGTTGATCATGCCTATCTGCAGAAGGTTTGCACCCTCCACTTCTTTGATCGGCGAGCCGAGATTGATGCCTTTTTTCATATCCCTTTCTGCGCCATCAAAATCCTGCTTCATCATACCCATTTGACCCTTTACTGTGTAATAGGCCGAGCGTATCGGTTTATACAGCAGGTTGGGATATTTGATTGAGTTCACTATTCGCTCCGCCCCTTCCATGTCGCCGTTTTCCATATATTCCTGGATAAGCCTTAAGGGGCCAATGAAAAAATGCCCGGCTATAAGGATCAACCCTATGAGATAAGCGGGAAATGCCGGCCAGAAACCTGCCCACACATTGGTTGCCACACCCACCAGTATCAAAAAAATGCCCAGTTGCAGGCGATATCGTATAACAAGATTGTAGAACTTCATAACTAAATTGCTAAAGGAGGGCAAAGATAGAACTCTATTCCTTTATATCTCTTTTAGTCTTTTAGGAGTCGTGTCATAAATCCCCCTGCGATCCTGCGTTCAGTGCACCCCCCTTTTTCAAAGGCGCAGAGCAGTATTTTATTTCAAATGGTTAGATTATCCAAACAGTCCATTAGTCTCAACTAAATTTGGCAGGAAACCTTTACTTTTGTGCCCCTCTTAATGGCTCCGTAGTTCAATGGATAGAATAGAAGT
>CAYLVR010000301.1:0-677 GCA_964387165.1 uncultured Chitinophagaceae bacterium
CCGAGGTTACTTTTTTGATTTTGGTTACCGTGTGTTCCTTATCGCCAGGATTGATGCGCTCGGGCGAATAGCCACAGAAAAAATCCTGGTTAAAACGAAGGCCGGTTTTTGCTTCAAGAATGGGAACACAAAACTCTTCGGTTACCCCGGGGTACACAGTGGACTCGTAAATGACGATATCGCCGGGTTTGAGAGAGCCAGCCACTGTTTCGGTGGCTTTGCGGATGGGCGTAAGATCGGGATTATTATAAGCGTCCACGGGCGTGGGCACGGTAATAATAAATACCTGTGCCTTTTTCAACTCCTCTGTATCGCTGGTATAGCTGAGGAGCCGGGCGGCTTTTAATCCTGCTTCGTCTACTTCGAGGGTGCGATCCTGGTACTCACTTAGTTCCTTTATTCTCTGTGGGTTAATATCGAAACCGATGGTTTTTCTTTGTTTGCCAAACTCTACTGCCAGGGGTAAACCCACATAGCCCAGGCCTATAACGGCAATAATTTTAGAATTTTGCATAAGATATTTCAGTGCGAAGTTAGGGGTTTCCGGTTTTTGAGGAGTAAGGGGTGCAGAGATGGGAGGAAGAAGTTATATGCCACAGATGCCACAGATGGCACAGGAGGAAGCTAAGCGAATTATGAGTTAAGAATTAGGATTTACGAGCTGAAAGCAGAAAGCT
>CAYLVR010000301.1:687-1110 GCA_964387165.1 uncultured Chitinophagaceae bacterium
AGGTAGCAGGTGATAACACCTCCCACGGCGGAAAGCTCAAGGCCGAAAGCTTAAAGCCGGGCAAGGCCTTGCGCCTTAGGCTTATTCGATTGCTGGTCGGCTATAATCCATGATCCTACCTGCCCGCCGCGCAATGCCGCCTTTGTTGTGTGTTGCGTGCTGGCCCGGCGAAGAGCTGAAACACCAACAAAATTTTCGCTCTGACCTTGCAAAGAACAGAAACACAGCATGAATTTAGAGTTAAGAATTGGGAATTACGATGATTCCGATTGCTGGCCGCAGATGCACAGATGGGCAGGCAGTCCATAACCCCTGCATCCAACATCTTCGCCACCCGCCCCTTACCCGGTCGTTGGGTATAACGGTTGGCCTTGATGCATGAGCGTTAAAAAAATGGACGTAGTGAAGCGTTAAAAAATGCCC
>CAYLVR010000301.1:1120-3142 GCA_964387165.1 uncultured Chitinophagaceae bacterium
GGAATTACGAGGCGGAGGGCTTGATGCGGAAAGCGCAAGGCTAAAGCAAATTACGAGTTAAGAATCATTACTGTCCGGTAAAAGTAAATTTTTTGTGTAAATAAGGAGGCTTTTGATGGCCTCCTTTTCGGTATTTTTGAGTTACCACACAAAAAAACGCCGATGAGCAAAAGTACTTTTTTTACCGGACAGCCAATTTTTAGTCAGATATTAAATTTTATACCACGTTCCTCTGTTAGCACAATCGCCTGTGAGTCTGAGGCTGATCGATATTATAAATCCTTTAAAACGTATGAGCATCTTGTAACGATGCTTTATTCGATTTTTAACCATTGCAATTCATTACGGGAAGTTACAACTGGACTACTCGCATGGGACAAGCGCATACATCACTTGGGAATGGATTTTCATCCTCGGCGTAGCACATTATCGGATGCAAATAAAAACCGTAGCGAGAAGGTTTTTGAAAAAATATATTTTAAAATATTAGAGCGTTATAGGAATGTTTTACCGGACAGCCGAAAGCGTTCTGCTAAGAACAATCTCTATATATTTGATTCTACGACTATTACTTTATTCCAGGAAATACTAAAAGGAGCTGGCAAAATACCAGCGGACGGAAAACGTAAAGGGGGCATTAAAGTCCATACGCTTTTACAAGCGAGTCATGATGTGCCAACTATGATACTGTTTAGCGCCTCGGCTACAAATGATTCAAAATTTCTTAAAGACGTGCACCTGCCCAAAGGTTCAGTTGTTGTATTTGATAAAGGTTATCGGGATTATTCAACTTATAACCGGTTTTCTGAACAAAGTATAACATGGGTTACCAGGCTATCTGAAGGTTCAGTCTGTATGTGTAAGCAAAAGAATAAAGTGAATGATTATCAGAAACAAAATGGCGTTATAAAAGATTGGGTAGTTGAGTTAGGGCATAACCATCATAACAAAGCAATCAAAGTTCCTGCACGCCTGATCAGATATTATGATGCTGTTCATAAAAGACATTTCGAGTTTATCACTAATAATATGACATTAGCTCCATTAACGATTGCTAATTACTACCAGCAACGCTGGCAAATCGAAACATTTTTTAAGCGCATAAAACAAAATTACCCGCTGCAATATTTCTTAGGCGATAGTGAAAATGCAATTAAAATACAGATATGGTGTACTTTAATTGCAGATTTACTACTAAAAGTAATTAAAGTTGGAACCCGTACGAACATGGCCTTTTCAAACATCGCGGGCTTAGTGAGGCTACATTTAATGACTTACATGGATTTGAAAAGCTTTCTAAGATCTCCTGAAAAATCCTTACTAAGAAAAATTCAAGAAGGCAAAAAGCAATTAATCAGACCATCTCTATTTTCTCCATGACACCTTGGTAAGCAAAAAGTAGCTAAAAATCATTCTATAAAGCCATAGAATGAACATGTCACTAAAGAATATTAATTTTAACCGGACAGCAATGATTATTAATCATTAATCATTAATTACGCATGGCAGAAAAGGCTGGTCTGTTTTAAACACGCAAAGCATTTACATCTAATACTGCCCTGTACCCAGCATTACCAATGTACAGGCTTCCAAAGGCTGTATTCCTTTTTCTTTAGCTCTTTTGGCGAGGCTATAATTTTCTGCACCCGGATTAAAGATGATGCGTTTGGGATTTAAGGACAGGATATAATCTTCGTATTCCTTCTGATTTTGTTCATTCATGTACATCGTTACGGTGTCGATATCTTTTTCCCCGGGCAAAGATTTTTGAATATCTACATCATCCACCCGTCCCGTGCGCCGGCCAATAGCCACTACCTCATGACCGTGGGCCCTTAGTTTTTTCAAAGCCATATTGCTATAGCGGTTGGGATTTTCTGAAGCGCCGAGGATTAATGTTTTTTTGCTCATAGGAGCAAAGTTACATACAGGACTTAATATACCTGTATGAATACTTCGGACGGGATTTTAAGTTTTGTACCAATTTCCGGTGTAGCGAAAAATATTGCCGGAAAAATAAAA
>CAYLVR010000302.1:0-1251 GCA_964387165.1 uncultured Chitinophagaceae bacterium
AATTTTGTTTAAAGGAAGCAGGTATTCAACTCATTGAAGTTGATCATATTACCATTGGGCGGGATACCAGCGCAAAAATGCTGAATAAAGTTTCCTATCTTTTTAAAAATCCATCATTAATATTCAGAGCGGCAGAGAGATTTTCTAACCGCCGGCAAGTTCAATCACTTGAAGAGGAATTTCAAAAAATAGACAGTTCAGTCCCTGCATCCGTTATAAAACAAAAAATCAGGAACATTGAACATCACCGCAGCCATCTTGCCTCTGCTTTTTTTGCTTCACCTTTCGAAGAATCAGCAATATTATCGATCGATGGCTCAGGAGATTTTACCACTACAATGATCGCTACTGGTAAAGGAACTAAAATTACCGTTCTCGATAGCGTCGATTTTCCTGTGTCGTGCGGATTATTTTACACCACATTCACACAATTTCTCGGATTCCCTCACTATGGTGATGAATATAAAATAATGGGACTTGCACCTTACGGCCAGCCTAAATACACCGACAAAGTGAAAAAAGTGCTTAAATTTTTACCCAATGGTCTTTTTACCTGGAATAATGAATATTTTGTTCAACCAACAAAAGCGGGGTTTAAATATGAAAATAATATTCCATCTGTAGGGAATCTGTATTCCAAAAACTTTATTACAGAATTTGGCAGACCAAGAGCAAAAAACGAAGAATTAACACAATATCATAAAGATCTGGCTGCCTCCGTTCAATGTATAACAGAAGAATTGATATCTCATATCCTGACTCACTTAAAAAACAGAACCGGGTTGAAAAACATCTGCATTGCAGGCGGGGTGGCACAAAATTCAGTGGCTAATGGAAAAATTGCCCTTCAAAACGGCTTTGGGGATGTATATATCCCCTCAGCAGGTCACGATGCAGGCATATCTATGGGCTCTGCTTTGTACCTTTACAATCATATACTGGATCAACCCCGTGCCGCGCCTGTATATTCAGCCTATACCGGTAGTAAATTTTCGAATGAAGAAATTGAAATGTACCTGCAATCTAAAAATATCAGTTATAAAAAACTCGATGACGAACAATTATTCGATATCGTCACCGATAAATTAATTGAACCTGGCGTTGTGGGATGGTTCACTGGACGTGCAGAATTTGGTCCGCGCGCACTCGGTGCAAGATCAATAATTGCCGATCCCCGGAATACTAGCGCAAAAGAATTATTAAACAGTAAAATAAAAAGAAGGGAAAGCTTCCGGCCCTTTGCGCCTTCTA
>CAYLVR010000302.1:1261-3135 GCA_964387165.1 uncultured Chitinophagaceae bacterium
GCGAATATTTTACAAGCGATGCCGAAGTTCCCTTTATGGAGAAAGTATTTCCCATCAAACCTGAAAAACATTCGGTAATTCCTGCCGTAACACATGTGGATGGAACCGGCAGATTGCAAACAGTCGATAAAGATATTTCTCCAAGATATTATGGACTCATTGAAGCCTTCAGGAAAAAAACAGGAGTACCTATCCTGCTGAATACTTCTTTTAATGAAAACGAACCTATAGTGAACACTCCTGCCGAAGCGCTGGATTGTTTCCTGAGAACACAAATGGATATGCTGGTACTCGAAAATTGTGTAATAGATAGAAATAATTTATGAAAATCTCAATCATCACAGTTACTCATAATTCCGCTGACACCATACGCGATACCTTGGAATCGGTAGGGCAGCAGGACTATCTTGATATCGAACATATTATCGTAGATGGAAGATCGACGGATAACACATTATCCATCATCAATCATTTCCCATATATATCGAAAATATTATCGGAAAAAGATGGTGGTATGTACGATGCCATGAATAAAGGTATCGCACTTGCAACGGGAGATATCATCGGTATCCTCAACTCGGATGATGTTTATAATAATAACCGCGTTATATCGAAAGTGATGCGGGCATTTGAAGATAAATCAATAGATGCGGTATATGGCGACCTCCAATATGTAAAACAGGAGGACCTTTCTAAAATAACACGCACCTGGAAATCCGGATCATTCGATAAAAGTAAATTCTATTATGGATGGATGCCACCACATCCTTCATTCTTTGTTCGTAAATCAGTGTATGATACTGCAGGTAAATTTAATACCTCGCTTAAAACATCAGCGGATTATGAATTTATGCTTCGCGTACTTCTTAAATTCGATCATAAAGTAAAATATCTTCCTGAAGTATTTGTAAAAATGCGTACAGGTGGAGCAAGTAATGCTACTTTAATTAATCGGTTAAAGGCTAACCGCGAAGATAAAAAAGCATGGGTAATCAATAACTTAAAACCATATTTTTTCACCATACCTTTAAAGCCGATCAGGAAAATATTTCAATACTTTGTAAAATGAAGAAGGCGTTAATCACAGGAATTACGGGCCAGGATGGATCTTACCTGGCGGAGTTATTATTAGAGAAGGGATATGAAGTACATGGAATAAAAAGAAGAAGCTCATTATTTAATACTGACCGGATCGATCATTTATACCAGGACCCCCACGAAAAAAATGTACACCTGCATTTACATTATGGAGATCTCACTGACGCCACTAATTTAATAAGAGTAATACAGGAAGTACAGCCTGATGAAATATATAATCTTGCCGCGCAAAGCCATGTTAAAGTGAGTTTTGAAACGCCTGAATATACTGCGAATTCTGATGCGCTCGGCCCTTTGCGCATACTTGAGGCCGTTAGATTATTAAATCTGACAAACAAAACTAAAATATACCAGGCCTCAAGTTCTGAGATGTACGGGAAAGTCCAGGAAATTCCTCAATCGGAAACAACACCTTTCTATCCGCGATCTCCTTATGCAGTGGCGAAATTATATGCTTACTGGATCACTGTAAATTACCGGGAAGCATATAATATGTTTGCTGTGAATGGGATATTATTTAATCATGAGTCGCCGGTAAGAGGTGAAACTTTTGTGACAAGAAAAATTACACGCGGACTTGCTAAGATTGTAATGGGCCTGCAGGATAAGATTTATTTGGGTAATCTTGATGCGAAGCGCGACTGGGGCCACGCGAAAGATTATGTGTATGCGATGTGGAAGATACTGCAGCAGCCAGAGCCCGAAGACTACGTAATTGCCACAGGCATTACGGTTTCGGTGAGGGGTTTTGTAAAGATGGCTGTTAGTGAGGCGGG
>CAYLVR010000303.1:0-2649 GCA_964387165.1 uncultured Chitinophagaceae bacterium
TCTGCGGATAAACTTAGTTCAACACCTTTATTTCCAATGGCACCATAGTTATCTGTTATCGTTGTGAATCCGGCTTGTGACGGGAGCGTTCGTGGCTGTAATAAATCCCTTGTTCTTTTATCGTAATAGTCAATTGAAACAACCAGCCTGCTGTTAAATAGATTAAAATCAAGACCTGCATTAAACTGACTCGTTCTTTCCCAGGATAAATTTGGATTGGCCAGCGCTGTTGGAAATAATACAGATCCAATAGTGCTTGGCGAACCGAGCTCGTAAAATTGTGTGCTGTACCTTGGCAATGATGAATAAGGATTGATCGCCTGACTTCCGGTTTCACCGTAAGATATTCTGAGTTTTGTATTCGTTACAAAATTGACATTACTCATAAAATCTTCTTCATCAAGGTTCCAGGCAACTGCTACAGCAGGGAATAATCCATATTTTTTATTTTCCGCAAAAGGAGAAGCGCCATCAAGCCTTACTGATGTATTCAGTATATATTTTCCCTTATAAGAATAATTACCACGGAAAAATGCTGATTGTAATCTTCTGTCTTCCCTGTAAGATCCGATGCTTGCCACTCTTGCAGCACCTATATTATCAATACCAAATGAAGGAATGTCATATCCTGAAGAAGCGGTATTTAATAACTCAACGATCTGGTTATTATACTCACCTCCGAGGGTAAGATTTAGTTTATGATTGTTACCTAAAGGTTTATCATAATTTAAATAAGCGTTAATGTTATAGCTGTAGGTATTAGCCATCGTGTTACTTCCGCGGCCACCATTTGCGTCAAATCCTGCACCTGTTTCTACAGGAAAAAACACCTGCCTGCGGGTCATATTCTGGTTGCCGCCCAATGATACCACGAGCTTTAATTCATTGCTTATCGAAAACCAGTTTTCAATATTAATAATAGAATAATCGTTTTTGGAAATATCTGTCTTCAGTGTATTCTCTAAATATGGATTGGCAAAATACCACGAAGCAAAATTTGGTATACCCATACTGTTCGGCCCATAATAATACTGGTCAATAGTTGGCGGTGCTTTTAATGCGTCCATTAATCCTCCAGAGAAGGGCCAGCCCCTTGAACCCGTAATGGCACGATTTGTTTTTTGTCTTACAAGTGATATTTGGCTTTTGATTGTGTACCATGAATTCACTTCATTATTTAAATTGGCGCGTATTGAAGCTCTTCCGTTATCAGAATTAATGATGGTTCCTTCATCGTATAAATAATTTCCTGAAATATAATACGATGATTTGGCTGTTCCGCCCGATACACTTAATGAGATGTCCTGCCTGAAACTATTTTGCGAAATAAGATCGGCCCAGTCTGTTGTTTTAAATGTTGTATCCATATTAGGAAACGGATGTTGACCGGGACCATAATTCAGATCATAATATTCATTAAGTGCGGTAGCATATTGCCTGCTATCCATCATTTTGATCGGACTATGAATCTGTCCGATAGTTGTTCTGTTTGTTAATTCAATTTTTCCTTCTCCGCGTTTGCCTGATTTTGTAGTAATTAATACTACACCATTGGCACCACGTGAGCCATAAATCGCAGTGGCGGAAGCATCTTTCAATACTTCCATGCTTTCAATATCATTCGGATTAATTCCATATAACCCGTTCTGTGCGTATGCACCATAAAAATTAGATGCATCTGCTTCGCGGTATGGTGGCATTGGAAAACCATCTATTACATATAATGGTTCGTTATTTCCGCTTAATGAATTATTGCCTCTTATTCTTACTACTGTTGCTGCGCCTGGTTCACCTGATGTTTCTGTTACCTGCACTCCTGTTGTTCTTCCCTGCAGGGCCTGATCGACAGTTGTAATTACTGCATTTTTAAATTCACCTGCCGAAACTCTTGAAGTTGCTGAAGCCAGTGTGCGTTTACTTTGTGAGCCGTAACCCACAACAACTACTTCTTCAATTTTGCTATCAAGGGCAGTAAGTGTAACGCCAATAGCGGTCTGTTTGCCAACACGTATTTCCTGTTCCTGGTAACCGACATAAGATATTACCAGCACAGTATTTTCATCAGGTACATTAATACTGAATTTTCCGTTGGCATCGGTGGTTACACCAGTTGAACTTCCTTTGATTACAATGCTTACATTGCTTAAAGGATTTCCATCTGCATTAACAATTGTTCCCGTTACCGGTGGAGCTTCGAGTATTTCTTCTACTGTTATATTTTTGTTACTCACGACAGGAGCCGGACGGATAGAAACCGTACTATTATTAATCTGATAAATATATTCCTGCTCCCTGAAGCAGAGTTTTAATACATTTTCAATACTGCTTTCGCGTACCTGAATATTTACAGGGGAGAGCTTCTCGAAATTCTTTTCGTTGTAAATAATAGAAACGCCCGTTTGCCGCATTATTTCTTTAAATACCTTTTTGACTGGTGCGTTTTTCAGATTCAGCGTAACGGTTTGTGAAAAAACCGTGGCGCTGGCCTGGAGGCTGAAAATCAAAATGAGAAAAACTGAAAGGTTCATCGCGAGAAAAATGGATTTATTGTTGGTGCGGTGACCCCTAGCTTTGCTTGGGGTCAAAATCAACAGCATTTTAGTGATAAACCTCATGCGTACGCGCACGGGTTCACAAGCATCGTTAAAA
>CAYLVR010000303.1:2659-3134 GCA_964387165.1 uncultured Chitinophagaceae bacterium
GGGTTTTAAAATGACAGTTCGTAAGATTGTTCGTAAGAGAAACCCAATTACTCACCGCTCCGGTCGTAACCCGGAGCGGCTTTCATTTAGTTGCTGGCTGTTCAGGTTTTTTTTATCATAGTTGTATTATTTTAATGGCCTACAATTAGTTTTTTCCCTTCTATTTTGAAGAGCACACCGTTAGCTTCCATAAGTTTCTGCAGATCCTGGAGACTTAGTTTCCTGCTTATTCCTCCTGAGAGCTTCAGCTCTGATGTTGCTCCTTGATACACTAATTCTACATCGTACCACCTGGCGATCTGTCTCATAATCACCGGCAGACCCATGTTTTCAAACTCGAAAAAGCCGTTTTTCCAGCTCATTACCTGTTGAATATCGGCATCCTGAATGCGCATATAGTTGTTTGATGTGGTGCAGATAACCTGCTCACCTGGTACTAACAGGTGTTCGTTGTTGTTGCGTTTGAATTTTACGG
>CAYLVR010000304.1:0-3106 GCA_964387165.1 uncultured Chitinophagaceae bacterium
TTTAGCCCATCCGTAAAAACTTTTGCGCCGAATTTCTGAATGATCACATTCAGGAAATAATCCTGGAAATTTTTCGCAATGCGGCTGATCATCGCCACTGTAATCGAACCTAATAATAACCATACTACACCATAAAGGTGATCCTGCTGGCCGTTTTTATTTACAAAATCTATTCGTAAGAACAGGTAATCGTTCCAGTCATAATGTTTATCGGGTGCAGCTACAACCTGGTGTGCGTTCGCAAGATTGATGAGCTTGCCAAAAATAATAGGATCGAAAAGTGAAAATCCAATATTGATTGATGCCAGCAACAATGTAAGCGCCACCAGCCATTTATATGGTTTAAGATACCTCAGTAAGATTTTCATAAGGGCACAAGTTCGGGAAAAATTCAACCCACCCACCCTTCACGGTCAAGGTTCCTGTATTGGATGGCTTCAGCTATATGTTCGGATCTGATGTTTTCCGAGCCATCCATGTCTGCTATTGTTCTTCCTACTTTTATTATCCTGTCGTAAGCCCTGGCTGAGAGACTTAACTTATTCATTGCATTTTTAAGCAGGTTATTCCCCGGTGCGTCTAATTCACAAAATTCTTTCAGCATCGAGGCGCTTATCATAGAATTGGAATACATCCCCTCGATGCTTTTAAATCTTTCCTGTTGTATTGTTCTGGCCCTGATCACCCTTTCTCTTATTTCAACAGATGTTTCGCTCTTGTTCTCTCCTGATAATTCCCGGAAAGAAACCGGGGTCACTTCAACATGCATGTCAATTCTGTCTAAAAGCGGTCCGGAGATTTTGTTAAGGTATTTCTGAACTGTACCCGGATCGCATGTGCATTCTTTGTCGGGATGGTTATGAAAACCACAGGGGCATGGGTTCATCGAGGCGATCAGCATGAAACTGGCAGGAAATTCCACCGCTGATCGTGCTCTCGATATCACCACCTTTCTTTCTTCTATTGGCTGACGCATTACTTCAAGTACTGACCTTTTAAATTCCGGTAATTCATCCAGGAACAGTACGCCGTTATGAGCCAGGGATATTTCTCCTGGTTGCGGCACTCCGCCACCGCCAACCAAAGCGATATCGCTGATTGTATGGTGGGGCGAACGGAATGGCCGCGTGGATATCAGCGTTGCATTTTCCGGAAGCTTACCCGCAACGGAATGGATCTTCGTGGTCTCCAAAGCTTCATTTAAGGATAATGGAGGAAGTATTGTTGGTAATCGTTTTGCCAGCATGGTTTTGCCTGCTCCTGGCGGGCCAATGAGTACTGCATTATGCCCCCCGGCTGCTGCAATTTCCAACGCTCTTTTAATATCACCCTGTCCTTTTACATCATTGAAATCAATATCGAAATATCCTTCCGACTGCTTAAATTCTTCCCTGGCATTCACATTCACTGCCATCAGTTTGCACTCTCCTTTAAAAAAGGAAATCACTTCGTTTATATGTGAAACACCATAAACATCAATGCCTGAAACCATTGCCGCTTCACGGGAATTCTGCCTGGGGATGATTAAGCCTTTATATCCTTCTTTCTTTGAGGTGATGGCGATGGGCAGTGCGCCTTTTATGGCATGTATTGAACCATCAAGATTTAATTCTCCCATGATCACATAATCCATAAACCGCGCTGGATTACCAACCTGTTCTGTTGCTGCGAGCGTTCCCATTGCAATCGGCAGATCAAACGACGATCCGCTTTTTTTGATATCTGCAGGAGCAAGGTTCACTACAATTTTTGTCCTGGGCATAAAATATCCATTGGTTTTGATTGCGCTTTCAACCCTTTGAATACTTTCTTTTATCGCACTGTCGGGCAAACCAACAATATGATATTCTCTTCCACTCATTACGTTCACCTCAATTGAAATAGTAATGGCTTCCACTCCGTAAACAGCACTGCCAAAAGTTTTTACCAGCATCGTGGTACAAAGTAATTTTAGCCGGAGATAATAAAAAAGGTGATTTGACGGAAAGCGGGATGTATTTTAACGGAGGCCCGATGAGAAAAAACCTTGTAAATTAATTGCGTAATTATTATAAAGCACTCTGTAACACCCCCATCGCTTAGCGATGAGATGCTTCGAAAAGTAAACTACATAAAGGGTCCGGAACCAGGCGGTGGGGTGGTGCCTGAAGGGGAACAGAGAATTGAGTTTGTTTGTTTTTAATGTTGAAGGTTTTTGTAACAGCATTGTTATCTGAACCAACGATCTGAATGGTGAACGGGAATTCAAATAAATCAGATTGCTGTTGAGTGATCGTAACAATCAGATTTTTTTTTGAGGCATCATATGTATGCGCAATATTAAGAACAGGATGGCCCGGAGTATATAACCACTGCTTAAAAAAAGAGGTAAGATTATGCCCCGAAACATCTTCCATTACTTTCCTGAAGTCATCTGTTACCACATTTTTACCTGTATAATCAGCATAATATTTTCTTAACCCTTTCCAGAATAATGAATCGCCAATCTGGCTGCGAAGCATGTGCAATACCCAACTTCCTTTTTCATAAGAGTTGGCATTTAATAATTTCATGTAATTAGTAGCCTCGGTATCAACAACAGGTTTATTTACATTTTTAGAAAAGGCTATTACTTTATCCCTGTTTATAGTTAATTCTTTTATCAATCTATCGGTGCCATATTTATTCCCGATATACATTAGCGCCATATAAGTTGCGAACCCTTCACTTAACCATAAATGTGCCCAATCTGCTTCAGTAACACTATTTCCAAACCACTGGTGCGCAATTTCATGGGCAATTAACTGTCCCGCTTGTTTATTTCCCGTAACTGATTTTTCAGAATAAAATATGGCGCCGGCATTTTCCATTCCACCAAAAATAGTTTTCGATTGAATATTAGATAATTGTTCATAAGGATAAGAGCCTATATTTTTAATAAAATAAGGCAGTATCTCAGTTGCCTCGCTATAGTCATGAAATCCCTCGCGTCTGTTTGCGGGAAAGACCCAGGAGTACACAGGAATATTATCTACATTTCCCGCATAGCTCACTGCGAATTCAGAAATACCCAGACACATTACTTTTACCGGGATCGCAGCAGTTTCTTTCCAGTGAGTCAATTTAT
>CAYLVR010000305.1:0-3077 GCA_964387165.1 uncultured Chitinophagaceae bacterium
GTAGTGATTTCTCTCTGGAGGTATTTAACTTTGCGAGGAAAGGCAATGAACTTGAAATACCAAAACTTGATATTCCAGGCGCTGAAACATCTGGTGGATCGAATACGCCACAGGGACTATACTTGAAACTAAAACAAATGAAGGACACAAATACTCCGGAAGCATCAGAGATCAGCTTTCCTGGAGTTAAAGGATGGGTTGGAAGTAGCTCAGGTTCATGCAACTAAAAATCATTGTTATGAAAGTAATTAAACTTTTTGGGCATCCTGTTATGACTATTTGCCTATTTCTTGTAATTCTGATTACAGGTGAATCAATAGGTGGAGTTTATCTTTTTTATCTGTTGCTGGCATTGCCGCATGCATTAATACATTCGATCTTTGCGATCTCTGGTATTATAATATTAGTTGTGAGTTATTCAAGCATAAAGAAGATTGGAAGTCTTGCTAAATCATATATGAATATTGCGGGCATCCTTCTATTAGTACTTTCATTATTTTCTTTTTTTTATAACGATAAAGGGCATTATAATTACGGAACATTCCATAGTATTCCATTCTGGATTACTTTTAGCCTCTTTGCAATCTCCGCATTATCCCTTTTATCTTTAACAGTAATAAATCTTAAGAGCAAGAATCATCAAAACAAAATGAACTTGGTTTGAAAAAGTAGTTGAGTTTTATTGTTTGTGGTAGTGAAAATTGTGGGTTATGATTAACAATATTAGCTGGACGAGCTACGGGTATGCCATTTTAGTTATGGCATTAGTATACTATTCATTTGTAATTCTGATTTACTTTAACCAGGAAATAAAAGAACTCATTTCCGGAAAAGTAATATTAAACAGAGGTTCCAAACAAGTCAGCCAAACATATATAGTCTCATCTGCCGATGCCCAGAGCAAGACCAATTCCTTATTGCCTGAAAATAGACAGAAAGGCGAATCTATCGCATCGAATGCCATGCAGGATGAAATTAGCGCTTATTTTATTCAATCATCAGGTAAAGCCGGAGATAAGAACAAAATAATTAGTGATTTAATACAAATACGTAGAAAATATCCGCAGGCGGAATCCAACGATCGCCAGGATGCTTTGAAGAAGCTTATTCTTTGGATATGTGAAAATAATTGCGCTGTTACCTTATGTGAGGATGATCTAGAAAGGGTATGGGAAGGTTAACAGGCAAGTTCCTTTGTCTTTTCCCGTAAGAAATGCAGAGGGGCGTGCTCCTCGGACCCTCTTCTTCGGAAGAGGGGATCCGAAGGGTACAAAAATATGTTTACAACGCCCCTATGAAAAACGAACAAAGTTCTTTGTAAACAATAAACAGAAGGATTATGTGCAGGAAGATTTGTGTGAAGGATAAAATCCTTAAGGGAATGTTATTTCCCAGACTTTCAGTAATAGTATTGCTGATAGTAAGCAGCGTAGTCTACGGTCAGGATGGCGTAGCCGGAATTCAGGAAGCGGATGCAAAAGTGAGAGGCTACTTTGATGCGGGTTGTAATCTTATGTATGCAGTCGGTGCCATTCTTGGTCTAATAGGCGCGGTGCGAGTTTATCAGAAATGGAGCAATGGCCACCCGGATACAGGTTCCACGGCTGCTGCATGGTTTGGCTCATGTGTGTTTTTGGTAGTGGTAGCGACTGTATTAAAGTCGTTTTTCGGATTATAACAAAACAGAGATGGCAAACAGCATTTACAATATCAACAAAGGTGCGAATAAAAGTATAGAGTTTAGGGGCCTAAAGGCGCAATACATCTGGTATCTCGCCGGAGGTTTATTGGCCTTGCTTATTCTGTTTGCCATTTTGTACGTGGTGGGAGTCAATACCTATATGTGCTTAATCGTCGTTTTGGGAGCGGGCGGATTCTTGTTTACCTGGGTATACCGGTTAAGCAATACTTACGGTGAGCACGGCATGATGAAAAAAACCGCCAAACGAATGCTGCCGAAGGTAATTCGTTGCAACAGCCGCAAATGTTTTATAAAAAGCAAAAGAAAAACCTGATCATTTTTTTTCACATTTAAAACAATAATTATGACTTACTGGGGATTCTTCTGGTCGTTTGTCAAACTGTGGTTTGAAATCACATTTTAATTATCCTTTTAAGGATATGAAACTTAATATAGGGAAGATGGAAAAGTGGTTGAAAGACATATCGCCAATAATGGATGTAGAGCATGATTGTATTCTTTCAAAACAGGGAGATATAACTATTGCTTTCAATGCAACATTGCCGGAAATCTTTACGCAATCTGTGGATGACTTTGAGTCGCTGCACCAAAGTTGGATAAAGGCAATCAGGATACTGCCCAAAAACAGTGTCTTGCATCAGCAGGATTGGTTTATTAATGCAGCCTATAAGAAAGGTAATGCAACTAGCAATGATAGCTTTTTAACCCGCTGTGCAGATGAGTATTTTAATGGCAGGCGGTTTCTTGAGCATCACTGCTGTATTATGCTTACTAAAAAGTCATCTGGCAGAAAAGCTTCCACTTCCCTTTTTTCAAATTTGCTACGACCAACATTGGTCCCTGAACAAACCATTAGTGCAATTTCATTACAGGAACTGGAGGATAAGGCAGGTCAATTTCAAAGATTATTAAGTGATTCCGGCATTAAACTGGAGCGATTGACCAATGAAGAAATATTGAGTCAGCAAAACAAAGCAGGTTTGATTGAACGGTACTTTACTTTATCGGGTAATGAACGTACTCTGCTGATCAATGATATGCAATTAAAAGAGGGATTACAGGTGGGCGATAAATATTGCCAGTTATTTACATTGGCAGATATGGATGCGCTGCCGGCATTGTGTGGTTCGGCTATTGGTTACGATAAATACAGTACGGATAAGACCAAATTTCCTATAGGCTTCGCCAGTTCACTCGGCTTGCTATTATCCTGCAATCATATCTATAACCAGTATATCCTGATTGGCGACGCACAAGCAACACTAAAAAAATTTGAAAGCAAAAGATTGCGTTTGCAATCCTTATCTGCGTACAGCAGGGAAAACGCTATTTCCCGTGATGCTGTCAATGAATTTCTCAATGAAGCGATCAGCCA
>CAYLVR010000306.1:0-3031 GCA_964387165.1 uncultured Chitinophagaceae bacterium
TGATATATAAATCCCTCTCATCCTTCAACGACAAAAGATGATGAACGGAGGTAATTTGTTCATACTCAATACCTTTTAATGTGATGTTTGAATATATTTTTTTACCATCATGATGTTTTTTTATGTACTTTGTCAGACTGTACGTCTTTCCTGTACCTTGCTTACCGCAAAAACAATAGACACCAAAAACACCAGTATCGAGGGGGAGCGTTCGAGCTACAATACTTCTCCAATCTACATAGATCTTGTTGAGATACAACAAGACTAAAATAACTACTGGGATGAGCAAAAAGCCAAGGGCTACCATATTGCCTGTTTCCATCTAATAATAAGTTTCACTGTCCATGCAGTAATCGTAATACCATAACTAAACGTGTAATACGACACAAGCATAATCACAACGGGCGACGGTACGGCAAAGGCGTTTAAGACCCAGGCGATGTAAGTACCAGCATAATCAAAATAATCAGCCAAAGCAGCCAACCCTGTATCGAGAGAAGGGATAGTGGCTTTTATTAAAAGCCCAAACGGGTAAAGAAGAATATTAACAATAGTAACAAGTACAGCCATAATAAGCTGAAATAATCCCATAAAGAAATCACCAGACATAAATGTTTCGATGGCTTCATCCCACACTATAATTTCACCGTCTCAATCTGATCTTTGTGCGGACTATTAATGTCTTTAATAATCCTAAAAATACTCAATCCAACAATATAAGCAACAGAACCAGTCCAAATGGTCGTAATTATAGTCATGACAGTCGATGACCACGACCAATATCTAGCCGAAAGACACTCAAGTGACACCGTTTTACCCATAAGAGGGAAGGTAATGGGGGAGCAACTAGAAACTTTTGCAGGGAGCGTCTGTAAAAATGAAATAGGAGCAGTAACAAATGCCGTCAACCCGAAAGTCTCTATGTTATCTAATGAAGAAAATATAGAGACGACTGGATTATTATCGGAACGGTGGGGGTTACAGATATCATCTATACAGCCCACAGTAGTGCCTTGTATTGCACTACTCCCGTCCCAATAAAATTGAATCCAACGTTGCTTAACGGAAAAATTGCTATCCGTAGGCCATGGTGGCTCGTCTAGCTGTTGATTATGATCAATACGCACCATGTAATAACCAGCTCCAGGGAGTGTATACTTTGAATCCATCCACCCAGCAGGATTCTCTGTAATAGACGTTAGATTCTCGTCTAAACCATCCCAATTATCATTCATCTTCTCAATAACAACATTGGCTGTTCCTGTAAAAAAATGGGGAAGATTATTCATATATTTAACATTGAGTTCACCTGTAGTCGAAACTGTCCAACTATAATCTGGTACCAACTCACCATCAGCACCAGGAGGAGCCCACGTTTCCTGTACTGACTGACCTGCATATCCTGCAGGATAATTTGGATTACAATTCGCACAGAATAGATTCTTCGTATTTACTGCTGCTGTTGATATAAGATTAGCTTGCGTGATAGTATATGGACGTATATTTATCCATCCATTTGCACTATTTGTATCAATATAAATACAACGAGTATAATTTTGAACTGTCACGCTAGTAAATGCCCATTGCATATTTAGTGGTTGATTTACACGATAACAAATATTTACTACTTTATAGGTTTCTCCCATCTGTCCTTGAGATACAGACAATCCTGACAATTCATAATCCATCGTTTGTAAATCTGCTACAGCTAAAGCTGAATTTCCACATGGAGTGCCAACAGGTGAACATGAATTATTCTGATCTGTATAATATCGTACTGTTGTAAATGGTTCAGGTGCAATTTTATCAACAATTATAGATCGCCATTGTGTACCAATTGCTACATCATAATTTGAAGATTGATTATTTGTACGAATGAATATATCTGGTACTGTTTGGTAAGCAGTGTCGTAATCACTTGCTGCACTAACGGATGAACTTTGCAAGAATACGGTAGATAATAGTGCTAATGCAAAAACGGAGAAGGCGAGGGAGCATTGTTTAATCCTTTTCATTATTTACATCCTGTCTCTGACTATATCTTTCATGATCGTGTGATAACTTACGTTGTTCTAATTTCTCCTGATAATGCAAAATGGCGCAACGAAGATCTGTTATAGCATCTTCTGCAGATGTTGCATCAGCAAAAGAAACAATGTGTTTAATAATACGGAGTTCATGTAAATTACTAATAACTGGTGGAACATCTAGTAAGCGAATCATACACGCCTCACAAATGGTCGAATAACTATGAAACAGGCGAGGGCTAGAACAAAAATAGCACAGATTGCACCCGCAATCTGAAAGATGGGGGTAAAATACATATCTAGAACCTCTATTAATTCGGTTTTAGTGATCATCGACGACGACCCCCATACAAACCAGCAAAAAACAGGGAAAAGATGATAGTAATTGCCACAATCGGAACAATCAACTCAGTGAGTTGTGTCGCGGTCACCCAAAATGCTTGCTTCATAATATCAATCATAATTTTTCCTAGAAGTGGGGTAGGTGGTTACCCCACAGTCGACTAGATCTTACCCTTACCCTTGCCAATTCCACCAATGGAACGACGAAGGACAGTGTAACCAAAGCCAACCAGGATACCAACAGTAACGATCGCTGCTGCAGGTGCAATTGCACCCCACAGAGCAGTTGCTGTAACATCCTCGGTCAAAGCTGTGACAAATGCCGTCATTTCTTATACCCCTATTAAAGTTAATATCCACCGGGGGGCTGTACCAAGAATCATTTACGCCTGCACCCCCCAGGAGTTTAAAATGGCTTATCGCGCTGTTCAGATGTATCAGCGAGTGATAGCAGTAAAAGATCTTTCTTCTCTGGTTTAAATTCAATTTGGACAGTTTCACCCTTGACAGTGAACTCGTGAATTAATCGATCATATTTTACAGTCTTACCGGATGAATCTTCAAAAGAACGATTTTCTGTATAAATTCGTGAGAACCTTGATATTAAGTTGTCTGGTAGGGTGGATGCGTTCATGCAATTTCTCCTGGTTAGTAAGTGATGG
>CAYLVR010000307.1:0-2997 GCA_964387165.1 uncultured Chitinophagaceae bacterium
CACCTTTCCACCTGCTACGGCCAGCCTTACCCCCCATTTCAAGGCTATGGTCGCTGTTACTTGTTACTCCAACAGTTGCATAACAATTGATCAGCACTTTTCTTAATTCCCCACTGGGCATTTTAAGAACAGCATATTTCTCTTCTTTGTTAGTCAGCTGTGCTGATGTACCTGCACTGCGAACCAGTTTGCCTCCCTGGCCAGGCTGCATTTCAATATTGTGAATGTTGGTACCGAGAGGCATGTTCTTCATTTGAAGAGCATTTCCGATTTCGGGTGCAACTGCATCACCGGAGATAATGGTTGCTCCAACCTGCAATCCCTGTGGTGCAAGAATGTATCTTTTTTCACCATCTGCATAATTCAGCAAAGCGATAAATGCAGTACGGTTCGGATCGTATTCGATAGATGCTACTGTAGCAGGAATGTTTTTCTTATCTCTCTTGAAATCAACAAGACGGTACATGTTCTTATTACCACCACCCCTGTATCTCATTGCCCGCCTACCCTGGAAATTTCTACCACCAGTCTGAGATTTTTTCTCAAGCAGTGTTTTCTCGGGAGTATCTGTTGTTATTTCAGCATACGCGTTACCAATTCTCCAGCGGGTTCCTGCAGTAATCGGTTTGTATTTTCTTAGTGCCATTTTTAATTCTTTTTGTCAATGTTCGCGGCCATTGACAGCCATTCGTTTAAAAATTAAATGTTCGAGTATAAATCGATTGTTTCGCCTTCAGCAACTTTTACATAAGCTTTTTTATAAGCAGGTTTTCTTCCTGAAATAAATCCAGACTTTGTGAATTTTGTTTTTGCTTTACCAGGCACCACCACAGTGTTTACTTCAGTTACGGTAACACCGTAAAACTCCTGCACTGCTTTCTTTACTTCCAGCTTGTTAGCTTTACGGTCTACCTTAAAAGCATAAGTCCTTGATGACTCAGTGAGCTTGTTGCTTTTTTCGGTTACTAATGGTTTAACTAAAACGTCAGAGAGCTTCATCTCTTAATAATTTATCAATGATTAATTGGAACTAAATTCCTTTACGTCTTCAACGATCTTCTTCGCGGCACTTTCTGTTAATACAACAACATTTGAATTCACGATATCATAGGTATTCATGTCATTGAACTGGTAACCTGTTACATAAGGAAGGTTACGGAAAGAAAGGCGGAAAGTATCTTCTTTATCTCCTGTAAGAATAAGCACCTTTCTTTTTTCTCCTTTCAGAGCATTCAGAATTGTGGCTACTTCTTTTGTTTTTGGTGTTTCAAGTTTTACGTCTTCAAGAACGAGCAGGCTGTTTTCTTTCACTTTATGAGAAAGAGCAGAAACCTTTGCAAGACCTTTTACTTTGTAGTTCAGCTTGAAATCATAATCGCGGGGTTTAGGACCGAAAATAGATCCACCACCTTTATACAGCGGATTCCTGATATTACCTTTACGTGAACCGCCGGTACCTTTCTGACGGTGCAGTTTCTTGCTGGAACCTTTTACCTCAAGACGGGTCTTAACTTTCGCAGTTCCCTGTCTTTGCGCAGCGAGGTATTGTTTAACCGCGAGATAGATTACGTGGTTATTTGGTTCAACTCCAAAAATTTCATCAGGCAAATCAACTGTGCGACCTGTTTTTTCACCCTTAATATTTAATATATCTACTTGCATCTTACTTCAGGTTATTATGATTACTTCTGTATCAATACGATTGATCCGTTATGACCGGGAACAGAACCATTCACCAGTATATAATTTTTTTCAGCGAATATCTTGATCACTTGCAGGCCCTTGATCTTAACTCTTTCTGTACCCATACGACCCGCCATGCGCATTCCTTTGAATACGCGTGATGCATCCGACGAGTTACCGATAGAACCCGGGGCTTTCTGCCTGTCGTGCTGACCATGAGACTGCTGACCCACACCGGCAAATCCGTGACGTTTAACAACACCCTGGAAACCTTTTCCTTTAGTGGTGCCAACAACATCAACTTTTTCACCTTCAGTGAATATGTCTACAGTTATAGTTTCGCCTATTTTTTTGTCTAGAGTTGAATTGCGAAATTCTTTTACAAATTTCTTTGCGCCTGTGTTTGCTTTGGCAAAATGATTATCGAGCGCTGAATTGGAGTGTTTTTCTTTCTTTTCGCCGAATGCGACCTGGAGTGCGTTGTACCCATCAATTTCCTGGGATTTTACCTGGGTCACAGTACAAGGACCCGCTTCAATGATGGTGCAGGCTGTCTGCTTACCATCGGGAGTGAAGACACTTGTCATGCCGATTTTCTTACCAATAATACCTTTCATCTTTTGACAATTTGTGCCTTCCAGGTTGAAGAGACAGTGATAATGGTATTACCATAAATCCTTCAATCCCCGTTTGCTGTAGACCTTTTCCCTTGGCCGCCGGAGCTTTAGCGAAGGCGGCCTTAAGGTGGCCCTGCTAATTACCGGTATCACTTTTGTGATGCCCACCTTCACTCTTCAAGCTTAGGCAGGTGAAAGAAGTACCTACAGTAAACTAACCCGGAACGGCTAGTTCATATTTTAATATATTTATCAGATCCAGCGCTGCTTACCTCACCCGCCGAAGCTCTAAGAGCGAAGGCCGGGCTATCTCGCAGATAGATATAAAGAACTTTTATGCTTTGATCTCAACATCAACACCACTGGGCAGATCCAACTTACTTAATGCATCAACCGTACGTGATGATGAAGTATAAATATCCAGCAAACGCTTATGCGTAGCCAACTGAAACTGCTCACGACTTTTCTTGTTTACGTGAGGTGAACGCAATACAGTAAAAATTTTCTTACGCGTAGGTAAAGGAATGGGTCCTGTAACTACTGCGCCTGTACCGCGAACGGTTTTAACGATCTTCTCTGCAGATTTATCTACCAGGTTATGATCGTAAGATTGTAATTTGATCCTGATTCTCTGGGACATAAGCCAATTCCCATTTTTTCGAATGGGGATGCGAAGGTAAGGGTCTTATTAATAACA
>CAYLVR010000308.1:0-2938 GCA_964387165.1 uncultured Chitinophagaceae bacterium
TAAGCCCTATTCAGTAGTGCTGCTGGATGAAATTGAAAAAGCGCATCCCGATATATATAATATTTTATTGCAGGTGCTTGATGACGGCCAGTTAACAGACGGGCTGGGCAGGAAAGTGGATTTCAAGAACACGCTGATCATCATGACTTCCAATATTGGTGTTCGCCAGTTGAAAGATTTCGGTGAAGGAGTTGGATTTGCCACGGCAGCACGCCAGTTGAGCACGGATGAAAACAATAAAGCGGTTATTGAAAAGGCGTTGAAGCGCACATTCAGTCCCGAGTTCCTGAACAGGATAGATGATGTGATGATCTTCAACTCGCTTACCAGGGAAAATATCTTCCAGATCATTGATATTTTAATGAAAGGCGTTATGAAACGGTTGAGCTCGCTTGGGTTCTCACTGGAACTCACCGAGGATGCCAAGAACTTCATAGCAGAAAAAGGATACGACCAGCAGTTCGGCGCCCGTCCGCTGCACAGGGCTATCCAGAAATACCTGGAAGATCCGTTGGCGGAAGAAATACTGAACACGCATGTAAAAGCGGGGGATGTACTGATCGCCGACCTGGATAAGGAAAAAACCCTCCTGAAGTTTACCTTAAAGGAAGGAAGCAGGAAAGAAAAATCAGAAGCTTAGTAACAACATCACTAAAAAATAAGATGCCAGCCCCTGAAAAGGCTGGCATTTTTTGTATCATTACCAGCTAATTGCAGATCCGGGCTTCAGCTATAGACAGACGAGATTCTAACAGAAATTATCTGAATACAGTACTTTTACTTTAAATTGTCATACGGTATTTCGGCAGAGAGATTTCAAATATCCCACCTGCACAAAGCAGTGAACGTTGGCAGCTATTTATAACGATTACAAGTTCTATTAAGTTATTTTGATAGTTTATGAAATCAAAACTTTTACTACTCATAACCGTTTGTTTTTCCTTTTTATCAACATCGAAAGGACAAACGATAAGATTGGACGAAGTTGATTCGATTGCGAAAAAATTGATGATTGATTTTAGTTTACCTGGACTTGCCGTAGGAATCGTGCGAAATGACTCCATTTTATTTGCAAAAGGATATGGAGTTAGGGAAATTAATAAAGACCTGCCTGTAAACACTAATACGGTCTTCGGAATCGGGTCAATTTCAAAATCCTTTACAGCATTGACATTAGGAATTTTAGTTAATCAAGGAAAAATAAATTGGGACGACCGTGTTAAAGATCACCTTCCTTACTTTGAATTGTATGCTCCTTATGTAACTGAAAATTTTACTATTAGAGATTTACTTACGCATAGAAGCGGACTTAATTGGACGAGCGGAGGAACGCTTTGGTATCATTCTGATTTATCGAGAACAGATGTGATAAAAGGTTTAAAATATTTAAAACCCATTTCAGGATTTCGGGATAAGCCGGCTTATCAAAATGTAATGTATTTGGTTGCGAGCAAAATTGTAGAAAAAATAAGCGGGATGGCTTGGGATGAATTTCTCAAAGTCAATGTTTTCAATAAAATAAAAATGAAAAATAGCACTTCCTTATCCAATGAACGTGAAGCAAATACAAATTTAGCCCGACCACATATTTGGAACAAAAATTTTGAAAAGATAGTTATTGAACAAGAGAAAGGAGACAATTTAGCACCTGCTGGATTTGTCTATTCATCCGTCAATGATATGATTAACTATATGAGATTGTTATTGAACGATGGAATATTTGAAAGAGATACAATTGTTTCAAAAGATATTATTAACGAAATTTTTAAGCCGCAAATAATATTTCCTGTACTGTCACCACCTATTCATAACGAATTTACTTCGTATGGTCTTGGTTGGTGGGTAACTCCAAAGAACGGACACAAAATTATAGACCATAGCGGAGGAATAGACGGAATGGTTGCAAATCTTGTTATGATTAAAGATTTGAATATTGGAATAATCGTATTAACAAATACAGACGAATTAACCCCTCTTATAATGACATCCGAATTATTAAAACAAGTATTCGGCGACAAATCGTATGACCTATACGCGCCTTTTAAAAAATACAGAGATTATTCACTCTCTCAGGAAAAAAGTAATAAAGAAAAACTTGAAAAACTACGAGTAAACGGAACAAAGCCTTCATTAGATTTGAAATTATATGCAGGTATATATAATGACAAAATGTATGGAGACATTTTTGTAAAGTATAATGTTGGTAATTTAGAAATTAATTTTTCGCACACTCCATTGTTTAAAGGTAGATTGAAGCACTGGCATTATGATACGTTTATGGTAGATTGGTATGATGCTCGTATTCCTAATGGGTTTGTTACCTTTAATTTTAATGAAAAAAGAGAGATTGTCGGGATTACACTTGACCAGCAAAATCTATTGGACGTAGATTTTAGTGAATTAGAAATAAAAAAGAAAAACTAATCAGGAGAAAAAACAGCTGCAAAAGGCGGTTTGGCTATCTCTTTAAAATACCACGGCAGATTGTTGTTGGGTGCAAATAATAAATTTGTAGTTGTCACGGATCCTATCAGCCCTCAAGTAACTGATTTAAGGATACAATTGCCATCAATGCACTGACATGTTAAGTATTTTAATATATTTATTCGTGCATTAGTGGCATATTAAAAGAGTAGCGGATTTTGTTGTACAGTATTGCTATTTGAGAGAAAATGAAAAAGATCATTATCACCATAGACGGATGGTCGTCTTGCGGAAAAAGCACTTTAGCCAGGCAATTGGCCAAGTCATTGCATTATGCATATATCGACAGCGGAGCCATGTACCGGGCTATCACCCTTTATTTTTTGCGTAACATGGTAGACTGGACAAAAGAGAAACAGGTTAGGGAAGCCCTGAAAAATATTGAGCTCGATTTCAGACCCAATGAAAAAAGTGGGGAAACGGAGATATACCTTAACGGGGAAAATGTAGAATA
>CAYLVR010000309.1:0-1848 GCA_964387165.1 uncultured Chitinophagaceae bacterium
CCATGCTGCTGTGACTACTGTACCGTTGAAGCAAAACGTTTTTAAACGCTTAGAATGGATAGTACAGGGATTATAGAAAATGAACTGGAGCGTATTAAGAATGACGCGGATTTGCAGCATTTAGTGCAGCAGGTGTAAAAGTGTTGATTGAATTTCCACATTATCCATTTTCAAGTACGATTGATTATATTCACAAACAATCTTCACCTTTTTTAACAGGCATTTCATATCAACATTCTTATGCAGACCAACCTTATTTCATTCGTGAGTTCACGGAGTTTATAGGTGTTACTCCAACACAGTTTTTATCACAGGCAAGCGAACAGTCGTTGAATTTTTCCGATTGGAATTCTTAGTTGTCGGTTTTGTTTTATTATTCATTTTCTTCGCCAAATATTTTTGCACAAAAAAGATTTGGCAAATGGATAAGGTAAAGAAAGACAAAAGATTTTACGTTTTACTTCTTACGGCAGTCATAGACTTACTTGGCATTGGTATCTTAAATTCTGTCGGCCATCCTGAAGACGTCTGCCATGAAACAGGGCATAATTGCTGAACCCTACTTCCGTAATTGACTTGGAGTGATATTAAATTTCTTTTTAAATGCAGTTGTAAAATGATGAGGATATTTGTAGCCAACTATATCCGATACTTCATTCACATTCAGGTTTTCCTCTACCAACAGCCTTTTTGCCTCTTGCATGCGGAGAGTGTGTAAATAGCCAAACACAGTAGTATTAAATAATTGTTTAAAGCCCGCCTTAAGTTTCATTGAATTGATACCAGCTTTTCGGGAAAGCGCCGCTATGTTGGTTGGCTGGTCAAAATTTAGTTCCAAGTATTCTTTTATTTCATAAAGACTTTCAATATCACGCTTTTCTAATTTTATAGGTGTAGTACAAAGACGTTGATCCAGTTGCGCTATTTGCAACAGGAATAATTCTATTGTTTTGGCTTCCAGGTATAAATCCTTTAAATGCCCCTGATAGGTGGTATGGTACATATCACTGATGATGATATGCATCTTAGGCAGAATGAAAGCGGTAAAATCAAGAGAAGGTGTCCGGATAGGAACATGCTTGTTAAAACGCACTAAAAATTCGCTTTCTATGCTAAATAAAAGATTAAAAAAGGTTTCGGACATACCTACTTCAAAAAAGCAACAGGCCTTTTCTTTAGTAGGAGCCGCATAAAGGCTATAAGGTTCGGGAGATTCCTGATAGACCACAAATTGATTTTGGGAAATCTTTTCCCGAGTTTTATTAATTACCGGCGACGGATCTGTTATTCTAAAGTGAGAAACTACTGTAGTTTTATCAGGGTGAAATGACAAAACCTTATCACAGGGATTATTATATTTCCCCCACTTTAGGTTGATTTGGCTATGTGATACTTCCCTCATTTCCATACGATAACCTGATTCATCCTGTACTACAGTGTTTCTTTCAGCGAAACGCCTACCTGGGGCCTGAGGATTTAATTTATCGTTTATCGTTTGCGCGCTATTCATAATATTTCTTTTTGCGTTGATTAGACTTCTTTTCGCGTGGGCCGGCAGGCAACAACCCGGATACCTTTGCAGAATACAAAAATACATTAAAAATGAATAGCGCAAAGGATACAATGGATGGTTTACATCATGTAGGATTGATTAATTCTGATTTAAAAATGTCGGCTGCATGCTATGAAAGGCTTGGGTTTACCCTAACCCCGCTTTCTATACCCCAAATTATTCTTAAACCCGGCGGAGTTCCTGAACCTATTGGCGTAGGAAACAGGCATGTGATTTTCACGAATAATTATCTTGAACTCCTGGGTGTTGTTGACCGGGAGAGGTGGCAGGAGGTT
>CAYLVR010000309.1:1858-2935 GCA_964387165.1 uncultured Chitinophagaceae bacterium
AGGAGCAACGAGGCCCTTATGATTTGGATGTGCCACTCCGTAGATATGAGGGCCTTCATGTAATGCATTTCGGCGCTAATCGTATTGAAAGGATAAAATACCGTTTAGATAAACAAGGAATTGCCTGTTCAACTATCAGGGAATTTCAGAGAAATGTTCAGACCGAAACCGGCGAACAAATGATGAAGGCGAAAACAATTCATTTCCCGACAAAAAGTAATCCGGAGGGCCTTATCCAGATAGCGCAACACGATACGCCTGAACTTGTATTTCAGGAACGCTATATGCACCACAGGAACGGCGCAGTTTCTCTTACAGAAATTATGATTGTAACGGAAACGCCCGATGCTTATATCACCAGGTATGAACAGTACACGGGCCATAAGGGCAGGCGCATCTCCAACAATCATGGGGTCATTGACCTTGGCTTTTCCAGAGTAATAGTGGTTAATCCGGATGGTCTCGAAACTATTATTCCAGGCTATATAATACCTACCCTGCCCTTTATGGCAGCGTTTACCATTGAGGTAGCCGACTTGAAGCAGGTATGCGATGTGTTAACCGGGAACAATGTTCCCTTCACAAAGATGCCCGCATCTGCTATAGTTTATCCTGAAAATGCAAGTGGCTGCGCCCTAATCTTTGAAAAGAAGATTCAAAAATAAAAAGGCACGAAGGTAAGCCGAGTATATGTACAAATTTCAACAAAACAAAATAAAATAAAAAATGAAAGTATCTATCTTATTAGGAAGCATCAGGCAAGAAAGGCAAAGCCATCGTTTAGCTTACTACCTCAGAAATCAAATGACGGAGAAAGGCGTGACTGTTAATTTAATTGACTTAAAAAATTATTCGTTGCCACTCTTTGGCGCACCAATTTCGAGTGAAGAATTGAGAAGCATTGACGAAATAAGCGCCTTTTTAAGAAACACCCAGGCCGTGCTCATTGTAACGCCCGAATACCACAGCAACATTCCTGCAGCATTAGAAAACATATTAGAATATTGCGGAAAAGAACTGATAGGTAAGATAACCGGTATTGCATCGGCTTCGGCCACAAAGTTTGGCGGATTGCAC
>CAYLVR010000310.1:0-2910 GCA_964387165.1 uncultured Chitinophagaceae bacterium
TCCAATTCTTTTTTTATTTCAGGCAAATTTTCTAAAACGTTGTGAAAGTCTTGTTGTGAAATCGTCTGTAAAATACAGGGCTCTATACTTTCAATACTGTATAAACTCGGTTGGTTCGTTCTAAAACTTTCAATAGAGGCAACTTTGTCGCCTTCAAAGAAAAATTGGGTTGTAATTTCTTTACCGTTATTATTAACCCAGGTCCGCAGACAACCTTTCTCATTAAAGAACATTGTTCTCGAAATTTGTCCTTCCTGTAAAAGTATTGTTTTGGCAGGAACTTCCTGTCGTTTAAAAAGATGCTTGAATTTATCCCAATGGCTGGTCATTGTTTACAGTCGATTTAAGATTGCTGCCAATTTAGTTATAGGTGCTGCAAAATTACAAAATACTTCAACCGTCTGTTGGTGTGGTTGTTATAGAGGTTACGTTATTTGTATCTCTTATTCTTTGAAGAAAATTCTCTGCATTGGTTTTCTTATCGACCTGATTAAGATAATATAGGTAAATGCAAGTAGGCCAAGGAAAAGTAATAATCCCTTTTACTTAGGAATCTCATTACATAGACGATTGAGGACCGCAATACGATCGTCAGAAAAATAGTCAAATCGTTCGATGATTTTGGCCAGACAAAGATTAGCTTCTGTATATGGATACGGCATATTCATCGAATATCTGTTTCCGTCATATCGCCACCTAATCCGTATTCTTTCCTTGTAATTAGTGATACTCACATCTCCTTTTGGAGACTTGATTTGTGACCCATTTATGACCCAAAATTTGTAGATCACTGGGTTCACGTCTGGAGTCAGTCTATTTCATACAAGCCATCGTAAAAAGCATAACAAGGCCTATCACAGCCTCACAACCTCTTCCAAACCAAACACCTAAAACCTTCCCTAATTCACCTTTTTGCCTTATTTTTGCCCTCCCTTATTTGTTTCGGGACGTAGCGCAGCCCGGTAGCGCGTTTGCATGGGGTGCAAGAGGCCGCTGGTTCGAATCCAGTCGTCCCGACTTTACAGGACAAGATGGAATTTCTTCCACTTTGTCCTTTTTTGTTTTCGCTGAAACCCTTGTTCAGCGTATATATCACGTGAACCACCTTATTTAGCCAGGGAGTTCGATTTTGTTGCGCGGCTGAAGCTACACTGGTCATCCCAACTTTCTAAAATTGTCAAAACTTTAAATGCCTTTTCGTTTCCCTTATAATATCCTCAAACTTCGGTAAATTGTGAACCTGATTTCTCAACTTGGTTTCCCAGTCACGTTTAAATACACCTTCTTTTTTCGATACTTTCCCGGCAAATTCGTCAGGATTTTGTCCTTTACGGATTGCCTTGCTGTGAAACTCCATGATATGTTCTTTCAGTTTCATACGTTCAATTTCCATTAAATACCAGAAGTCATACAAGTCCCTGGGTTCAGTCCTACCCATTAAGGCGGCCATTTTTTCTATTAATACCTCGGATAACGAATAGCATTTTAAGGTAAAGGAATCTTCCGGCAAGTCAGAATAGGTGATAAAAGCCTTCTTGCCCTCTATCGGAAATTCCATTTTTTCCCCACGGGTAATATCAATTTTAATATCCCTGCTTCCAATATTACCTGCCAGGGGGCCGACATAATCGGCATAAAATAACGAACTTCCACTTGCCTCATGTATATCATCTGTTTTATGCTGCAACGTTATGTTCGCTTCTTCTTTTATCCAATCGAAAATTTCCTGTAATAGTGTTTTTAATTGTTCATGTGTCAGGGATTCGTCCAATAAAGTAAAATCCAGATCTTCTGAGAAGCGATATTCTTCTATATAACACTTTTTCAGTACCGTACCTCCTTTAAATACCATTCCTTTGTTTAAGACTTCATGGCTGGAAATGCCGTACAGTGCCCACGTAAGAATATAATCTTTTTCAATTTGCCTGTCGCTAACTTTATACCGGGTGGCATATCTGTTTATCTCTTTGGGTTGGATCATGTTTAGCTAAAAATGGGTGAAAGAATGGATTCTCTGTCTATATTTTCCCGTATGTTCCAGTGTGAAAGCATTTTACCTTCTTTTGGACGGGCTGGCTCCAATAAAAAATAGGATTTAGTATGTTGATTTTGCAAATCATTTATAATGTCTGTTTCTATTTTTAACAACTCTAACAGATATCCTAAACGTTTGCTTACTGCGAGAGAGTCAAATCTTATTACGTATTCCAGCAGTTTTTTGTAATCTATTTTGTCTTTGATCTTATACAGAGCTTTGGCTATTTCGGTTATCCCACCTGCATATTCAGGTTTGAACAAAGCATCAATAAACGTTTTTTCCAGGTCTGAACACTGTACTTTATTAAACTTGTCAATCCACGTCCTTTTATTGCCGAAAAAATGCTTTTCATTATGATAGATGAACTGGAACGGAATGTCTTTAATCTTAATGGTTGAAGGTTTGATTTGTCTGTCAACTACGATCTGCTCCTTTAATGCCGGCTGTGTTATCAGGCTATGTATTTGCATAGCGGAATAATAACCTATATAGTATTGGGCATCGCCTACAATATATTGAGCTAATAAATGCCAGTCGGGCATAAATGTTACCGGGTCTTGCTCATAAGGAATAATATAATAAACTCCTTTTTTTAACCGCATTAAAAGCCCCCTGCGTGTCATGTCGCTTAACAATTCCAATACCGTGTTTTTCGTAGCATTTTGCAATATCTTTGCTGCTTCTTCGTGCGTAAAACACGTCGTATCATTTTGGTGAAAATGAGCCAGTAATTCGCCGGATTGCTGGGAAACTCCCTTGTATTTTATATCCATAAAATCAGCTTTAACCTGATTTCAAAGATACGAAATATAATAAAGCCAGGAGTTTTTCAAAAAGATTTTTTACAGATACCCATTCATTTGAGGAAAGAA
>CAYLVR010000311.1:0-2908 GCA_964387165.1 uncultured Chitinophagaceae bacterium
CGGGAGAGTCGGCTATAATGAATGCAAAGGACCTTTTAGGATAAATAAAGGGTTTCAGAATCACAGATTAATAATAACTTTATCATTCATAATTTTTGAACCACCAAACAAGACAATATGTACAACTTACTGAAAGGTAAAAAAGGAATTATCTCCGGGGCATTGGATCAGAATTCAATCGCCTGGAAAGTAGCTGAAAAAGCCCATGAAGAAGGGGCCCGGTTTGTTTTGACCAATGCTCCCATTGCGATGCGCATGGGCGAGATCAATTCACTGGCGGAGGCCACCGGCTCGAAAATTATACCTGCTGATGCAACAAGTATTGAAGATCTGACCCATTTATTTACGGAATCGCAGGAGGTTCTTGGCGGGAAGGTCGACTTTGTGCTCCACTCCATAGGAATGAGCGTGAACATCCGGAAAAAGATCCCCTACCCGGAATTGAATTATGATTATTTCAATAAGGGTATAGATGTTTCCGCTCTTTCGCTCCATAAGATGCTGAGTGTTGCCAAAAAGCTGGACGCTATCAATGAATGGGGCAGTGTTGTGGCGCTAACCTATATGGCCGCACAACGAACCTATCCGTTTTATACGGATATGGCCGACATCAAGGCTATGCTCGAATCTATTGCCAGGAGTTTCGGATATCATTACGGGCTCGAAAAAAAGGTGCGCATCAATACCGTTTCACAGTCGCCGACCAAAACCACTGCCGGAACAGGCATTAAAGGCTTCGGCGATTTTTACGATTATGCCGATGCGATCGCGCCTCTTGGCAATGCAGATGCAGAATCCTGCGCAGATTATTGCATCACTTTATTCTCAGATCTTACAAGAATGGTAACGATGCAGAATCTTTTCCATGACGGAGGGTATTCTTCTACCGGGGTGAGTGATCAGGTGATGTATAGACTGGGAGTGGAAAATTCATGAGTTTAATATAACTGACTATCAGAGCATTATATTGAGTATTCGTTCTGTGTTAACGCAGAGCGAATACTCATCTGTATTAAGAATGAAGTTAAGATCAGGATTAACTGTTAATCTATATCGGATTTTATTAGCTCTCCTCGCTCAATAATTTATTTAATTCGTCTTCGAGTTGTTTCTTGTCGGGCAGATAAAGCTGGTATTTACTTATGAATAGTTGATTGCCGATACTTTCCGTTGCATATTCTACCAGAACATTGTGTTTTGAAGCCCCTAAAACTATCCCGATCGGAGGATTGTCCCCTTCTGTATTTTGTTCTTTACGGAAATAATTGAGATACAAATTCATTTGTCCAACGTCCTGGTGTTCGACCTCGCCACGCTTCAGGTCGATCAACACAAAACATTTTAAGATACGATGATAAAAAACCAGGTCCACATAAAAGTGCTTTCCGCCTATTGAGATCCGGTATTGCCTTTTCATAAACGTAAAACCTTTGCCCAACTCCAGCAGAAAGTTTTGCAAATTGGAAATTAGCTTTTCTTCCAGTTCGCTTTCAAGATATTGATGATTTTCAGGAATGTTGAGAAACTCCAATACATAAGGGTCTTTTATGATGTCATCAGATTTTTGAATTTCCTGTCCTTGTTCAGAAAGTTCCAAAACACCTTGTTTGTCTTTACTCAAAGCAAGCCGGTGAAACAACATACTTTTCATTTGGCGTTTGAGTTCCCGGACACTCCAATTTTCTTCTTCAGACTGCCTGGTGTAAAAACTGATTTCAAGGTCACTGTCTGCTTTAAGGATTTCAATATAGTGACTCCAACTTAACTTATATGATTGATTATCAGTATTTTCAAATTGTCCAGACAGTGTCTGGATTTTTGAGAAGCGTAGATAAAACTGTCTGATCTGGAATACATTGGAACGGCTGAACCCCTTCCCATAATGATAGGTAAGATCCTTGGCTACCTGATCTAAAAGCTGGCTTCCGTAATCTGCTTTTTCTTTCCCACCTTGCTCAAACTCAACGATATGTTTTCCTATCAACCAATAGGTTTGCACCAAAACAGAGTTTATAGATTGCGCCGCCCGTTCTCTACCCTTTTGTAATAAAGTACCAATTTCATTGATTAAGGCCGTATACTTTGATTGCTCTATGGTCACTTTTAACTATCTGTAAATCTGATCATCAAAGATAATAATAGCGTTTGTAGGTAATCGTCATTATTATTTTGTTCTCAATCTAACAAATAATTTTATTGATACTTTTAGAAATTCCGAAATGGATAGAAGTTTTTAGGCAGGTGAGTTAATCTTTAAGGCAAAGGATCGGAAGATAAATTTCTTTATCAGGGATTGAGTAGTTGGGAGTTATTATTTCTTTTTTCACATCAATCTCATTGATGCAATAATTCTCCTGTGGTCTAAATGATCCTGGAAAGTTCTTACCTGCCCCGCCAGTGTAGCTAAATACTTGTTGATCTCGTCCACAGCAGGGAGCAATTCCTCAAGCGCTTCAATATAATCAAGCAGGTTTTCCTTATCCACCTGATCAAGGCCGAGAAAATTATCTTCTCTCAGGGCCGACAGCAATTTACAAAGCATGTCGTCAGTTTCTTCGGGATCATAAGAACAGCAGAAATTCTCAATCTTCCGAAGTGACGACATGCGTTGCCGAACCTCACGCTCCTCTCCACCTCTTTGTCCAGGACTGATTTTCATAGTAGTAGTAGGGTCTGGATACATCTAAATGTAAGGAAGAATTATTGATCATACAAATTATATACAAATATACTTGTAAAGTTTTTATTTATAACATAGTTCAATTTGTTATGTGGCAAAATACAAGGATGAAGCTTCAGCGAAGCAAATCGGAGAGCGCATCAGGGAATACCGCAAAGAACGGGGATATAGTCTGGAGGATATTTCAGCAATGACCGGCTTCAGTGTAAATACCATTTCTTCGATCGA
>CAYLVR010000312.1:0-447 GCA_964387165.1 uncultured Chitinophagaceae bacterium
ACCAAAAACAGTTTCATTTATATACCTTTCGTTCATGTTCTTAATTCGTGGCTGGAACTTGAATGATGCACCATTCAAAAAGTGTTTATCAAACGCCAGTTTGTTTTGTCAAACATTATTCGAGCAGTAATGAATTTGGTGTGCCCGGTAGGATTTGAACCTACGACCTACCGCTTATGAGGCGGCGGCTCTGGACCAGACTGAGCTACAGGCACACTCTTTAAACGCTATTGAATGCAAGATGTTCCAGTTCGGTTTAGCTATACCAAACTGGCTTGCCGTTACTCGAAAGGCAAATTTGACGCCTTTTTACCCCTCACCGGCTCGCGTCCGGCGGCGATTCAGCTCTGATAAGAGACTACACATTTCGCGGAATGCTGTCAATACTTAAATTCATTATTTCGCTTTCTCCTTACGAAATGAAAACTTATCAAAACCGTGCTTGGC
>CAYLVR010000312.1:457-2890 GCA_964387165.1 uncultured Chitinophagaceae bacterium
AGGATTTGAACCTACGACCTACCGCTTATGAGGCGGCGGCTCTGACCGCTGAGCTACAGGCACACTCTTTAAACATTACTGAATGCAAGTTATCGTCCGGCGACGATTCAGCTCTGGTAAGATACTACATGTTTCGGGGGATGCTGTCAATACTTAAATCCGATTTCTTTGATCGCTTTTGATGTTGCCGGAGTCATTTCAAATTCGGTTTTTCTTTACGAAATGAAAACTTATCAAAACCGTGCTTGGCAATCTTTACGTCGTCAGAGATATTCTCAACAATGCGTTTGTGAACAAAATGGGTATCGACGAATTGCTCCAGCATTTGATAAGCCGTGTATGGATCAAGCGCCGATGCAAAATTATATTCGTTCAGTCTCGGATTGAATATGGTTCTGAATTTATGTCCGCTTTGATTTTGACCGACGTTGGTAATGAGAATGATTGGTGTTTGAGCTTCCAAGTTAATTTGAGTATAATCTTGTTTGATCGTATGGTTCAAGCCATAATTACTTACTCCAATCAACTTATAATTGCGGTATCTCCAACTATCACGATCATCAACAATTTTATCAATGTCCCAAACGTATTTTTCATCTTCTGACCCCTTGGTTTTGACACCACAAAAAAATTTGCCACAAAAGAAAACGTTGCACCAATCATAATGCGTAAAATCATGATAGAACAAATAACGATGATCATCTGGATCAACTTCAATTTCTTTGCGTTCGTAAACAATGGTCGAATCCAGACCACCAATCAAAGAAATGGAGTCATAATAATCCTTGAATTTTGAAATGATTCTCATTTGAGTCGGTGCTTTTTCATGAAATCGTTAACAACATCAAGCGCCGCGACTGAATCGTAATTATCCAAGAAATTGATAACGGTATTCATCATTTAATCCATAAAGAAAATGGTGCTGCGTCCGGGACTCGAACCCGGAACTTACGGTTTAAAAGACCGTTACTCTAACCAATTGAGTTAACGCAGCATATCTAAATCAATCCTTCAAAAGACTGTCACCGAAATAGATATCATCGATACCTTTAACCAGAATCTCTTTCATCTTCTTGGGGATTGCTCTTGAACGATTGATTGTCCCTATTGCAATTTGTTTACATGTATGAAATTCTTTTGCCTCTTGATCAATTTTATTTTCGCATTCATGGGAGCATTCTTCGCGCTGAAAATTCGGAACCCATTGGGTTTTATAACCACAAGCAAACTCTCTGGTCTCCCAATACTGACCATTGGTGTGTTTGCGGGGTTTATTGTCCCAACAATCGAATGATTCACGAACAATCGTATTGCATAAGCAATAGGGGCATGCCTTGGTTTTGATATGCTTCAGATTCATGTTTGGTTCACTTTTCTTCGTATGGCACTTCATCGCCGGGAACCATTGCAATGATCGGTTCACCGCCTGCCCACGAAACACGCTGGCGCAGCGTGGCCAATTCCTTGCGCACTCGCTCAAGTTCCTCGATATTGTTTTGGTTGTAGCTACTTGCGTAGCTCTGGAGATAGGCAATTTCTTGGCGTTGGTGATGATAAAGCGTGCCAAGCAAAGTCAGAGAAGCCGTGACAGCGACCGTCACGACGAAAGCAAGAATCAAAGCAGCCAAACGATAACGCATAATATAAACCTTTCAAGTTAAAATTCAAAACAGAACATGATTCAATTATTGGTCTGCACTCATGTTCTGTTTTGAATTGTTGATCATTGTCATGCTTATAGCCTGTTTTCCATTGATAAAACAGAATGTAGTATTCGCATCATCATTGATTGCATTCTGAGTGCAATCAACTCCACAAAATACCATCTGCAAACAGGTTAGATCAACACACAAACCCCGATATGGTTTGGAAGCCTTTGTTGCGTCCGTCAAACAAGCGTGAAAGAAAGCTTGCCCTTCTTGTTAACGGAAACGGTCACCGTGCCGGTCTGGCGTTCGCCGTTTTCGTCGTTATAAGGCACCTCAAGCTTGAGGTTGCCGGAATCGGCAAGACGGGACTGCTTGATCGTAAAAACCTTGTTGGCATCGCTCGACGCGACCCGTCCACGCCGGGAGCTTTTGACGGGGCGCACTTCCAGCTTTTCGTGGCGCTTACCGTTTTCGTCGTTCCAGCGAATCTTATAGGTCGCCGTGCCGTCGCCGTGGGAAATTACGCGCACGGGCGGAAATTCGTAATTTGGCGTTGTGATCTGCTTGCGACCGCGCTTGGTCGTCGTTTCAATCGTCGTGCTCATAATGCAATCGCCTTTCTTTCAAAGAGGTTATCAGGTTTACAATTTTTGTCAAGAGGGTTTTTTAGTGTCTGGCGATGATTTTCATCGCCAGACACTTTTTCTCAGACCGAAGCAGGCTTGCGACCGCGCTGCTCGACCTTGATGATGCTGCGCAGATTGGGAGAGCGCAGGCGTCCGGC
>CAYLVR010000313.1:0-2869 GCA_964387165.1 uncultured Chitinophagaceae bacterium
CCTTCCTGTCATCATCAGCGATGATCGGAAATTCAACATTACAATTTTGTGTTTCGTTAATATCATTAATCCAACCCAGATGTTTATCTACCGGATCAACACTTAATGCTAAAACTTTTACACCACGCTTTTCAAATTCACCTTTTAAGGATGCTGTTCTTCCCAGTTCGGTTGTACAAACCGGCGTATAGTCAGCAGGATGTGAAAACAGTACTCCCCAGGAATTACCGAGATATTCATAAAAATCGATTTCACCCTGGGATGTTTTAGCTTTAAAGTTGGGAGCAGTATCTCCTAAACGTAAACTCATATAAAAGGATTTATAGTTAACAAAAAACTTTGTGTCTGCGAATATAATAATCTATCAGATTAGTAGACTTGATATTTTAGTTAAATATTCAAATACACCCTGGAATGTTCAAAACTTATCACTCTCCCGCTTCGTCAACCGTAGCTTTAGCGATGGAGGGCGAGGCCCTGCAGGAATTCGATATTTGTACAGGCAGGCCGTGTGTTTCAGGGTACTTATCTGAATATATCCAGCAGGCCATCGGGCAGTTCAACAAGTACCTCCCTGTTTTTTTTATCGATCTTTTTTAGTGTATCCTGATGGATGGGTATCAGGGCCTCTTTTCCTTCCAGATCTATTCTGCAAAGCATCTGGTGTGGTTGTTCTATAACTTCCAGTATTTCTCCCAGGTTCACTCCCTGGTCAATAATGTTATACCCCAGCATTGAAATAGGGGCCGATGTGCCGGTATGTTTATGAAACTCCTCTTCAGGTAGCCACACCTGTTTCTGCACGAGTGTCTGTGCAAATTCTTTGGTATTGATCCCTTCCAGTTTAATATAAATCTCTTCTTCGTTTTTCGCTTTAGCGGATTCTATAAAATAAGGCAGCAGTTCATCCTTTTGTTTTTCAATGAACAGGCTTTCCAGGCCTTTGAGAGCGGTTTTTTTTCCAAGATGATGTTTCAGAACAAGCTGTCCGCTTACCTGGAACGTAGCCACAAATTTGCCTATTGAACAATAATTCATCATATAAATTCATCGTTTTAGCAAGCCTGCTCTCCCCCTTTGGAAAAGGGGCTCAGAGCGTTACACATAATGTATAACCGCAGGGAGATTTCCCGATTTCCCTAATAAAAAAAAATCCCGGCACTTGCCGGGACCAAAGATATGATTGGTTGATAATATCTTATTGAGCCGATTCTTCACGGTCCGGAGCCGGCTTTCTTGAAGGACCACCATTATTACCACCTGGGCGACGACCACGATTTCCACCGTTGCTATCCTGGCGTTTTTTGATAGTCAGTTCATGATCGCTGTGCCATGCCTGGAATTTTTCCATTGCAGTAGCATCATCGAATAAACCAAGCTTAACACCACGTAAAAGGTGCTTAAGATATAAAACTCCTTTGTAAGAAAGTATCCTGCGAACAGTATCAGTTGGCTGGGCACCTTTGTGTAACCAGTCAAGCGCACGCTGGCGATCTAACTGAACTGAAGCTGGAACTGTGAGAGGATTGTAAGTACCGATCTTTTGGATGAATTTACCATCTCTTGGCGCACGCGCGTCGGCTACTACGATGAAATAAAACGGTCTTTTTTTAGACCCGTGTCTTTGCAGTCTGATTTTAACTGGCATCTTAAATTGACATTTAAATGCGTGAATGAATACGGTTTACTAATTACCTAAAAAGGTTGAGCAAATTTAATCATCAGGGTGAGTTTTCCAAAATTATGTCAGCTTAATTTAAAGATAAAATCCTCCTGCAGGGAAATTTACCTCCTTCCCAGCATTTTACCCATCGGCATCTTATTCATCATTTTCATCATATCCTTCATCTGATCAAATTGTTTGATGAAACCATTGATTTCAGCAATATCTTTCCCACTACCCTTCGCTATCCTTTTTTTCCTGCTCATGTCGATAAGGTCGGGGTTGCGGCGCTCCTGCACTGTCATTGAGTTAATGATCGCCTCTATTCCCTTAAACGAGTCATCCGAAATATCAACATCTTTCACTGCTTTGCCTACTCCGGGTATCATTCCCAGCAGATCCTTGATATTCCCCATTTTCTTTATCTGTTCCAGTTGCTGTTTAAAATCTTCAAAATCGAACTGGTTTTTCCTGATCTTTTTCTCCAGTCTTTTTGCCTGTTCTTCATCAAACTGGGCCTGGGCCTTTTCAACCAGGCTTGTGATATCGCCCATTCCCAATATTCTCTGGGCCATCCTGTCAGGATAAAAAACATCAAGTGTATCGAGTTTTTCACCGCTGCTCACAAATTTGATCGGCTTGTTAACTGTGTATTTTATCGATAATGCCGCGCCACCACGGGTATCGCCATCAAGTTTGGTAAGAACAACACCGGTAAAATTCAACCGGTCGTTGAAGGCCTTTGCAGTGTTCACCGCATCCTGGCCGGTCATCGAATCAACTACAAATAATATCTCGTTAGGGTTAACGGCCGATTTAATATCCGCCACTTCGGTCATCATCACTTCATCGATCGCCAGGCGGCCCGCTGTATCGATGATCACTATATTTTTGTTTAAGCTCTTCGCTTCTTTAATGGCATTACTGACAATATCTACCGCGTTCTTATTTTCCGGCTCGCTATATACATCAACCCCGATCTGTTCTCCCAGAACCTTTAACTGTTCAATGGCCGCGGGACGATAAATATCTGCTGCCACCAGCAATGGAGATAACCCCTTTTTATTTTTAAGATAATTGGCCAGTTTACCACTGAAAGTTGTTTTACCACTACCCTGCAAACCTGCTATCAATATTACTGCAGGGTTGCCCTTGGTAATGAACTCACTTTCTGTTCCACCCATTAATTCGGCAAGCTCGTCTTTA
>CAYLVR010000314.1:0-519 GCA_964387165.1 uncultured Chitinophagaceae bacterium
TTCCAGTGTCATATTAGTTGCGTTTAATGCGGGCGCGAAGATAACCAAATATTTGCAGGGTTATATTAGCGGGTTAGCGTGATAGTAGCTGCTGTCAGCTTAATTACCAATGAGGATTGTAGAAATTCCTGTACGGTGACGATAGCAATTTCTGCAGTCGGCGCTTTAGGAAAGCCGTAAATTCCGGCGCTGATATTAGGAAATGTGATTGTTTGAATATTCAGATTGCCGTGACTGGTAATTGTATATCTCATACCGAGCCACCAGGTAACAAAAGTATTAGCTGTGGTTATTATGGCCTCTGATTTTTCGCTTTTTTAAAACCTGGAAAAAACATGAAATTTTAGCATGTTTCCTCCTGCTCAGCATATCTATTTAGTTTGTTGAATATTGGGTAGAAGCTTAATAGTGCAAAAAGTAAAAGCCTTTCGGTCGTTCCAGGAAGCGATGCCTTCCAGTTGTAGAAACCTGGTAGTATAAAAAGAAAAAGGGCCAGGATAAAAATCCAGCCCCGTGTTT
>CAYLVR010000314.1:529-2858 GCA_964387165.1 uncultured Chitinophagaceae bacterium
TTTTAAAATCCAATATCCTATGAAAAACCGAAGTGTATATAACCAATGTTGTGCCAATTGGTGGAATGCAGTGTGGGCGCGGGTTCTGTGAAATGAAGTATAATGAATTGGTTTCCTGGTGGGAACAATTTTTTCAGAATGGGAAAAACAGGCTCTGTTTAAACTATTTCTGACGCATCAATGATTTTGAAAGCGTTCGCATTCGCGTTTAATGCAGTCATTCCTGCTGGTTAATAATTTCGTCATATACCGTTTTATAAAAAACATATCGGCTAATATGCCAATAATTCCCAGGAGAGAACCGTATTCAAATTCATCTGTCATTAATGTTCCGCCATTCTGGGGAATAAATTCATGTGTATGTTGCATGTATGAGAATGGTCCGCGAAGCATTTTATCAGTGAAAGAATGCGGGCTGTCCATTTTCGTGATTTTAACAGTCATATTCCACCAGATACCGAAATGTTTTGCGCGCCATGTTACCATTTCATTTAATTCAATTAAACCTGTCGTTCGTCCCGCGACGGCACGTTCTCCAGAGTCCTGCATGCTCTGCATGTGCATATCAATACTTCGGCTTGCATTAAAACACGTATATGGATCGGCGCTGATGAAAGTTTTAAGACGAATTACGGGCATGCCTTAAAGGTACAACTGGTAGATTGAAAGCTTTACCTTTACTATAAGAATAAACGGTTAAATGCAAGGCTATAAAGAATTATTAGATAACAAAGGTTTTGCGGTGATTCCCGATGTTTATACGAATGATGAGATCAACAAACTAATTGATCTGTTAAATACGTTGCAATCTGATAAACCTGTATTCAGAAAAACCAAAGATCTTTTTGCTGTAAGACAGTTCCTAAAAGAAGTGCCTGGCGCGGCATCAATTGTATTTAATAAGTTATTACGTAAAATTTTAGGTGCTATTGGCGATGATTTTTTTGTTGTATGGTGTTCAACCGCCGGTAAGTATATTAGAAAAGAACTTAACTATAAGAATCCATCTTGATGATACTAATGAACAGAATGGAGCGCTTAAAGTAATTCCAGGTTCGCATTTGAAAGGTGTATTGCGGAATGAATATGTTGATAAACATGAAGATGTTTCGGTAAATATACCTGCTGGTGGAATAATGCTGATGAAACCATTATTAATGCATACGTCTAACAGAACAACAAATAATAAACAGCGGAGAATAATATATATCGAATTCAGTACTCAGCAATTACCCACGCCGTTGGAATGGTCGGAGCTGCAGATTGCAGAATAAAATAAAACGCGGATTGTTATTTTTGTGTTTTAAAACTGACTTATATCCTAGTCAAAAAGGGCTGTTTTTGGGTTAGATCTAAAGCAGTTTTAAAAACCAGAAAAACTACATCGGGTAATTAATCATCAAATTTTGGAAATCTGAATTTCCGCATGGCGGGATGACGTGGATTATCCAGGATAAATTCGAGCAGCCGTCTTTCAAATCCCAACGTATTAAATACCTGTATATAAGAGCCTATCGAAACTCCGGGCGAGCCTTTTTCAATTAATATAAGAGTCGAACGCGAAATGCCTGAATCCCGCGCCAGCTTTTCACCTGTTATCATTCTTAGTTTCCTGGACTCATGTATCCTTTCTCCAAAAAGTTTAAGAATATCCCTTGTATTTTTTCCAATCATTTCCGGATTCATAAACAACGATTTTATGAGTACAAATCTATTATAACTGTAAATTGGCCCCCTATGTATTAAACAGGATACAAATTGTGGTTTTACAATAGATAATCTGCAAAACAACTGACTGTAACCGGAATTAATATCATTTTGTTGCATTAAACCCTTGCCATGAATCAGGAATACCCCAGCCCCGTCGATCTTTTTCAGTCAACATTTATCGATGCAATATTTTACTATTAGTGAGCTTCGGGATCACAGAAATCCTCGACCGTTTTACCGGGGTGCCGGACTGGATCAGAATTGTTTTAGGCTTGCTTTCGTTCATTACCATTCATTTTAACAGGGAGCGAAGGGCAAGGGCAATTCACGATTTTGCGGCTGGATCGGTAATGGTGAAAATGTAAGAGTCATGCCAAATTTGGCTACAAATACAACTTCACCTGACAAAGTCAAGTATTTGAGCAGTGGAATAGATTTCTGCGCATAATAAATTGTTTTTTCGGTTTTTATAATGACTGGTATTTACAAATAGGGAGTATTTGTTGTAAATCACGATCGTTATTTAATTAAACATTACAATTTCATATTCTTTACAACTAAATCAGGTTTTTTAGTCCTTGCGCAAATACAGAACCTTGCGTCGCGCCGGTAGCAGTAT
>CAYLVR010000315.1:0-2839 GCA_964387165.1 uncultured Chitinophagaceae bacterium
TCTTTCCACTACTTTATCTGTGGGTGTTCTGTCGTACACAGTAACGTCTCCCAATGCTTTGAGGCCGTCCCAGCTGAGATCCCCTGGATTTAAGGTATATCCATCTAATACAACAATCTTCATTTTATTTTTTTAAGAGATACACAGATGATGAGCAACGAAGTGTTTTGTTTCTTATTTCACCGTTGTTTTACTATGCTTTATTTATTTGCCTCTTGCTCTTGAAGATCTGATAACTAATGTTGCTATTACGATTAAAATCACAATAAGAACGGTGAGGTACGCATAACCAGATGAAGTATGGTGTGAAGATATCGTTCTGTCGATGTTCTCCATGGTATAAGAAGGAACCATCCAGTTAAATATATATGCTTGTGCAAGCGTCATAATACAAATAAGGAAAAGCATTATGAAGCTGTGTTTTACAGTGAAACGAAAAAGCTCAGATTCCTTTCCAACAAGATTACCCGCGGCAGCGGCAATGGCAATTGACTGTGGAGAAATCATTTTTCCTACTACGCCACCAGAAACATTGGCTCCCACTGTAACCACCGGGTCCACTCCAATTGAAGTAGCTGTTGCAAACTGAAGCTGACCAAATAAAGCATTGGCAGAAGTATCGGAACCTGTAATAAAAACGCCTAACCATCCCAATACAGGAGCAAAAAATGGAAACCACCACCCGGTAGTAGCCAAAGCTTTTGCCATTGTATTTGAAATGCCGGCATTATTAAGAACATAAGCAAATCCTAAAACAGCGGCTACTGTAATAATCGGGAATTTTAATTGATTGAGCGTTGCCCCGAATATCTTTAAACCATCTTTATAGCTAACGCCAATTAATGGTAAAGAAATTACAGATGATAATAATATAGCAGTTCCTGCCGCACTTAGATAATTAAGCTTAAAAATCTGTGGCAACAATTTGCCGTCGCTTAGCTGAATTGCATTATGAATACCCGGTATTTCGAATTGCACAGAACCAAAAGAATTCAGTAAGTCTTTTATAGGTTGAAGTCCCCAGAAGATAACCATTATCGTTAGCATAATAAATGGAGAGAACGCCCTGATAACCTGGCTTGTGGAATAAGTAACACTGGTATCAATAGTCTGGGGCGGCTCATTTTTAAATCTCCATACGGTTTTAGGTTTCCAGAATTTCAATAAAACGATCAAGGTTATTATTGATCCAATTCCTGCCAGAACATCGGGAAGCATCGGGCTCAAATAATTGGAAGAATACCATTGAAGAAATGCAAAGGAGATGCCCGATGCCAGAATCGCCGGAAAAACTTCTGATGACTTCTTAAATCCGCAGATTAAAACAACAAGATAAAAGGGCAATAAAATTGAAATGAAAGGAAGTGTTCTTCCCACCATTTGTGATATTGCCATTTCAGGGATGCCGGATACCTGAGACGCTACGGTTATAGGAATTCCAATAGATCCAAATGCTACTGGTGCAGTATTGGCAATAAGACATATGCCGGCCGCATAAAGAGGATTAAATCCTAATCCAACAAGCATTGCTGCTGTTATTGCCACCGGTGCGCCAAAACCGGCCATTCCTTCTAAGAAAGAACCGAAGGAAAAAGCAATCAGTAAAGCCTGCAGCCTTCTGTCGGAAGTTATGGAGGCCATGAAATGTTTAATTATTTCTAACTGACCGCTTTTTACGGTTATATTAAACAGGTAGACTGCAGTGATTACGATCCAGCAAATAGGGAAAAGTCCATACAAGGCCCCATGCACAGAAGAGAGCACCGCCAGTTTAACAGGCATTCCATAAACAAAGATTGCAATTAATAATGCAATTAATACTGCTATTAAGCTGGCTTTATACCCCTTCATTTTTTTAATGATCAGGGCCCAGAAGATAAAAATGATTGGAAGTGCGGCCACCAATGCCGATATAGCGATATTATCAAAGGGATCGATTACCTGGGTCCAATTCATAATTAGTTCTTGATGTAGATATAATTTTACCTAAAAATACGGATCTTCATATTAACGTTTATACAAAGCCGCTATTTCAAAATCTTCTATTGAAGGAATTACAAACTCTACAACATTCCCTGTTTGTTTGATTGATAGAGAAGAGCCGGCACGTAGCAACTCTGCTTTTGAGATGATCGCACCTGCAGGTAGCTCCAGTCGTACTTTTTGTTCTCCTATCGGGTAATATTTCCTGATAGACGCTCTCGTCATATTAGGGTTATTATAGTTTAGTATATGAAGAGCAAACCCAGGCTCAGTTTCCCACGCAAAGATTTCTACATAACCTTCCCCTTCAACGGTGATGTTCAATTTATCCTTCATCATCCATCGTGCGGAATTCTGAATTATTTTACTGAGATCAGCGCTACCCCTCGTCCAGGTATTTTTATCGATATCGGTAGGAAAATAAATGAGGCGGCTTTTCCCTTTTTCCCGAACCACAATTGCCGGATTATTATTGTGTTGTAACCTGATCAGTATAGAAAATTGACATCACTGGGTTTGCACCAGCTTGTACTGTATACTAATAACCTTCATTTTGTGGAAATACAGCTGGATTGTTTATTAGTAACACCTGGCTCAATGGCAGAGGGAATACAGTCATATGTGCCTCCATTCCGTATGGCTGCATTACATCGAGCGCACGCCCCGTACGAACAAGATCAAACCACCTGTGCCCCTCGAAAGCAAGCTCCAGTCTTCTTTCCAGATAAATATTTTCTCTTGTTTCTTCTTTCGTGAGATCAGTAGGGTAGGCGTCGAGACGAGCTCTTGTAGCGCTTCCCTAACCAAATGAAGTATTATAAACTTCATTGCCTTTGCTTCCCTGCAAACTAACACT
>CAYLVR010000316.1:0-2816 GCA_964387165.1 uncultured Chitinophagaceae bacterium
GAAAAACCGAAATCCCCATGGCTTTACCAAAAGAGCCCCGGCAGAAGATGATCAACATGATGTATTTAGTGCTTACAGCATTATTAGCACTGAATGTATCAGCAGAGATCCTCAACGCCTTCAAGACAGTAAATACAAGTATCGATAATGCGAATAACGTTCTTAAAAAGAATAACGACGTTATCTACGCTTCGTTTGCAGAAAAAATAAAAGATCCCAAAACAGCCGCTAAAGCAGAGATATGGAAGCCAAAAGCTGACCAGGCTGCAGCGCTGACAAAGAAAACTTTCGACAGGATCGAAGAACTTAAAATGAAAATTAAAGTTGCTTCCGGATTTAAAGAAGGGAGCAAAGACAGCCTTGGATACGAAGCTAATCTTGACGGTCCTACACGTGTGATGGACAAAGAAGGAGAGGGCCCAAAACTACAGGCTGAATTAATTGAACTTAAAAAACAATTATTAGCTATTGATCCGGAGATCGCGAAAGAATTCGCTAATAAACTATCAATAGACGTTTCTGTTCCACCTTCACAGACTGGTGCGAAAAAGAACGACTGGACCACTAACTATTTCCACATGACCCCTGCTATTGCAGCGATCACTATCCTGAATAAATTTCAGAATGATGTAAAGAATTCTGAGAACCAGATCGTGAGCTACTGCCATAACAAGATCGGTGAAGTAGCAGTAAGGTTTGACAAGTTTGGCTTCGTGGGTGGATTAAGTTCAAGCTACCTGATGCCCGGTGAAAAACTACAGGTGTATGCAGGGCTTGGTGCTACTTCATCAGGAGCTGCTCCTTCAATCACTATTAATGGAAAACCAGTTGAAGCAAGCGCTGACGGTATCGCTACTGCTGAATTTAATGTAGGCGGTTCTGGTTCTGCAAATGTGGTTATCCGTTATAGGGATCAGGATGGCATTGAAAAAACAATTGAGAAAAAACTGGAGTACACTGTTGGTCAGCCTTCAGGCGTAGCAGTATCTGCCGATAAAATGAACGTATTATATATTGGAGTTGATAATCCTTTAACTATTACTGCAGGTGTGGGTGCTGAAAAAGTAAATGCAACATTCAGTGGTGGTACGATCTCCAGGGTGCAGGGCGCTAAATGGGTTGCAAAACCTAAAACCCCGGGCGAACACAATGTAAATGTTATTGTAGATGGTAAATCTACACCGGTTAGATACCGTGTAAAGTATCTTCCTGACCCTGCTGCTTTTGTAGGTGGAAAGAGAGGTGGTTCAATGGGTGCCTCTGACCTTAAAGCAATGGGTGGCGTAATAGCCAGACTGGAAGATTCAGATTTCGAAGCTGCTTTCAAAGTTGTTAGCTATTCAGTTGGAGCTGTAGGTGGAAAATATCCTACTTACCAGTCTGCCAGCAATGAAGGAAACAGGTGGAATGCCGGCGCAGCAAATATTATTAACAATGCTACACCAGGAACAAGCATATTTTTTGATAACATCAAGGTTGTTGGTCCTGATGGAAGAACAAGGGATCTGCCACAGATGTCATTTAACTTGAAATAATTGAAATTATAAAATAGGGAACAATGAGAAATCGCATTATCAGGTTGAGTTTGCTTACTCTCTTGTTGGGATTTATGGTTCAGTCTGCTGATGCACAGCAAAAACCACGAGCCACCAAAAAGAAGGCTACAACCCAAAAAACAACTACTAACAGGAGTGACAACTCGGCTAATGCAGCGCTGAACGCGGCTCCCAAAGATACAGCAGTCATTCCGCCGGTTGCTGAACTTAAAATTGACGATCCGCGCCCTTCTTTAAGAAATGATAACGCTATTCAGCGTAACCTTGTTAAAGACAGAACCCCGCTGGATTATGAACATATCCGCGAAGACGATGCTACTTATATGCAACGTGTATGGCGCGAGATCGATGTTCACGAAAAACTGAATATTCCTTTTGTATATAAAGCTGAGGGTGATAATGGCAACCAGCGTTTTATCATGATACTTCTCAGTGCAATTAAAAGAGGAGAAATTACGGCTTTTAGCTCAGCGCTCGGTGATGATCGTTTCACAACTCCGTTGACTTTTGCACAGATATCTGAAGAATTACTGGGCAAACCAAAAACTCAACAGATCCCTGACTGGGCCAATGATCCCGATGGTTCCAAAGGGTTAATGAAAGATACTACCATCTCTGCAGAATTTAATCCTGATCTTATTGAAAGATATTGGATAAAAGAAGATGTGGTTTTCGACAAGGAGTCCTCAAGAATGTACACTCGTATCCTGGGCATTGCTCCTGTTAAGACCTTCTTAAACGAAGATGGTTCTTTCAGAGCAACCGCTCCGATCTTCTGGGTTTATTATCCCGACCTCAGGCCTATGCTCGCCAAGTTTGATGTTTATAATGGTAAGAACTATGGCGCCAAAATGAGCTGGGAAGAATTATTTGAAAGCAGGATGTTCGCCAGCAGGATAATTAAATCAACCATTAATAATCCAAATGATTTTTATATCAATGGCTATGTAAAGGACCCTATCCTTGCATTGCTGGAGGGTGAAAATATCAAAGACAAAATATTTAATTACGAACAGGATCTCTGGTCCTATTAATTCCAAACAAGTTCTTAATAAAGAACAAAAGGGAGGCACCAAGTACTTGGCGCCTCCCTTTTGTATGAAAATGATTTTCCAATATCACTCCCGAAATGGGAAAACTTTACGTATTCATAAATGTTTAAAATACCACATTTAGGGTATTGTTTTGTTCGGGCATTTTATTACTTTTACAACGGTTTTTCATAGGATATTGGATTTTAAAAACGGGGCTGGATTTCTA
>CAYLVR010000317.1:0-2798 GCA_964387165.1 uncultured Chitinophagaceae bacterium
TGGGCACTATCATCACCTACGCGAATATTAGCATATGCAGTATCTCTTTCATTACATGAATTAGGGTCGATTGCAATTAATCTTACCCTATAACTCCCAACACTGGTAAACGTATGGGTAATATCATATTCTAATGTAGTTGTATCGGGTGATCCATCACCAAAGTTCCACTGATAACTTTTAGCATTAACTATTGTATCGCGGAAATTAACAGTGAAAGGTGCACAGCCAATACTGTCTGGTATACCATTAAAATATGCTTTTGGTCCTGAGGCAACACCTGCAAAATCAAATGAGATTTTTACGGCAGCAAGATTGCAGGCGTCAGAACCATTTACCGGTCCTATAACACCGGGAGTAGTTGGAAACCTTGCTCCACCAAAACAGTTTGCGCAGATAGCCTGATAAATTACTCCCTGTTGATCATAACGGCTGGTACCGCCATCAACATGTTCACCAATTTGTCCGTTGGTTTGCCCGAAATAAGTGCCGTATAATAGTTGTGATGCGTTTTTCTGAATTACAATAAAATAGAAATCACGGTTGTCCGTTGTCGATTTAATGGCATCAGCAGTGATCGGCATGTTTGTAATACCGGCCTGGTCATAAGGATCTGCTGAACTACGCAGCCAGCCACCCCAGCCAGAAATATAAATATTCTCGCATCGGTCAACCAGAAATGCTACAGGAGAAATATTAGGTTTTTTGGAACCATTCCCAAATGTAGTGGTGTACACGTACGCTGATAAATTCGGTTGGAGTTTGGCAATGAATTGCGAATTATCGGTTCCTCCGAATGTAAGTTGGCCCACAGATCCTCTCGCCGGCCACGATCCTCTTGTGATACCCATGATATAAGGAATAGCTTTGCGGTCAAACTTCAAACCATAAATTAAATCAACTGAATTGGTGCCGATATAAGTTGAGCGAACGATTCCCGAGCCATTATTCCTGATAATGGTAACAAATCCATCGACTTCGCCACCACCGTATGAAGAGGCAATAACACCACTTGATGGTACGCCAGGGAAATTGCGGCTGGCTGTTGCTCCACCAACATATATTTCCTGTGTTGCAGGATTGATATCTAAAACAAATGCTCCATCATCACCAGAACCGCCGAGATAAGAAGCCCAGATTATAGTATTACAGGAAGGATCAATTTTTAATACTGCTCCATCCTGCCCCTGTTGAGCATCTCCTTTTGTAGGTTGAAAAGCATTTACAACCGGGAAATCAGTTGATTGTGTTTGCGCTGCCACATAAATATTATTGGCGCCGTCAAGTATGACCTCGCTTCTGGAATCATCGCCGTAGTTTCTGATCAATGAATTGGCTCGATGGTCGCCGGAACGCTGAAGATCTTTAATATTTAATCCGTCATGCCCGCTACCGCCAATACTAAGTGAACCAATAAGGGACGAGCCCGAACTGTTTAATTTGGTAACGATAATATTTGCATTACCACTCGAAGCCGGTGATCCATTGGGTACGGTTCTGGTTGTGGGATAATTGGGAGAATAGGTTCTACCCATCACTACTAAGTTTCCCTGCGGATCAGAAAAGAGGCTGTGAGGATAATCGTTTTCTGAACCGCCAAGATACGTAGCGTAAAGTCTTTGGGATCCGTTGGGGCTGAATTTCATGATACCAATATCAACACCCACCGTTTGGCCGGCACTACCACCGGCGAAATTTGCCTGGTACGCACCCGTGGTAACAGGGAACCCTGTGCCGAAAACAATACCCCCCGAAAACAGGCTTCCATCCGGGCCAGGAGTGGCAGTAAATCCATACTGATCGGCCGAGCTACCGGTAAATGAAGAAAATATTAATGTAGGATCAATTATCAGTATTGATTTATCTGAATATGCCCCAAGCTGGAATTTAACTGTATTTCCATTTAAAACATATTTGCAATCTATTTTCTGTCTGCCCTTTATATTATCAGTTTGATAACTATAAGGATATAATTCCTTGGTATCGCCAACGGATGTTTTAACAATCAGATCGTTGTTCCGGATCTGTAATTTATCGGCTCCGGTATATTTCAATACGATTTTTGAAGGATCGCCACCAGGATGTACAATCAGGTCATATTTTAAGTTGCTGCCTTCGGAATAATACCTGATATCAATATTGGGGTAGATGTTTTTATAACCCACAACATGATATATTTTAACATTGCTTGCCCATTTGGAAGAATCACTGCCAATAAAATAATTATTGAATGTTTGTAAAGGCTTCTCCGTGATCACCTGTGCCGAAGTATTGGCTCCTACAAATTCAACCCGGTAAGCGTGTTTGCGGATCGATTTAGCTGTAGAACCTTTGCTTACCGATCTGTCTGTTACTACGCCTGATAGGTCCTTATTATAATCGATCTTTTTTTTATTTTTATTAGATAATGGGCCGTCCGATTCATGGGTGTCAAGGGCTGACCGTCGATCTTTCATGTTATACAGGTCAACCGTGAACCCGTTATTATGAAGATAAAAGTCGCCTGTTGATAATTCACCTCTGAACAGCACCGCCTGATCCCACTGGCCTTTGTTTTCAATAAATTCAAACGAGGCGTCTGCGTTTTGTGCAGATAATGCTGTGGTAGTTAAAATCAACGCGAGGATTAGGATTATTCTGCCCAAGATTCTTTTGTTTACAATGTACCAAATAAGAGTGTTAAAAGGAAGTTAGGATAAGGGCTGTTTTTGCCGGAAAATCCCTGTAACACTTACGAAATTTTGCTCCAGGTCGTTGTTCCGGATATGGAGAGGAGAAAAACTTTTAAGCCATTATTT
>CAYLVR010000318.1:0-2768 GCA_964387165.1 uncultured Chitinophagaceae bacterium
GCAACAAACCTGTTCTTCTTCAAATGCTGAACATAGATGCCTATATCACCCTTGAAATTTTTGATTTCCTGCTCCAGCAGTGTTTTCAGTTTCTTATCTTCCTTTTGCGCTAAGCCAGCTATACTTATTGTAAAAAATAGTACAGTAGAAAACATATATTTTAACATGGGCAAAATTGTATTTAAACAAATATAACAAATGCCAATTCCTTAATAAGGGAGGAGCAAAATAAAAAGCGTAGGAAAAATATCCTACGCTAAAATTTTAATGTATGAGAATGAAAAACATCATTCAGTTTAATCAACTAAAAAGAGAGCTGATCAGATGTAGCTAAACCAGAAGTCATCTTTTTAATAGGTGGTGAAAACTGTGTAAGCTTAATGCCTTTTACTGCTGCTTTATATTCATCGATAGTAGGCGTTCTGCCATAAACGGAAGAAAGAACAACTACCGGAGTAGAAGCCAATAAAGATTCTCCTTTTTTACGATCGGAATCTTTTACCACACGTCCCTGAAACAAGCGGGTAGAGGTGGCCATTACCGTATCGCCTTTCTCTGCTTTTTCCTGATTACCCATGCACAGATTGCAACCGGGGCGTTCCAGATATAATATGTTTTCGTACTCTGTGCGAGCTTTGGTTTTTGGAGCTGCATCATCAAATTCAAAGCCCGAATACTTTTGTAATATATCCCAATCACCTTCTGCTTTCAATTCATCAATAATATTATAAGTAGGTGCGGCTACTACTAGCGGTGCTTTAAACTCTACTTTGCCATATTGCTCTTCCAAATTTTTCAGCATCTTGGAAACAATCTTGATATCACCTTTGTGTACCATACAAGAGCCTACAAAACCCAAATCCACATGCTTATCACCTTCGTAATAGGTAAGGTCGCGGATGGTATCATGTGTATAGCGTTTGGAAGCATCTACATTATTCACATCGGGGTCGGCAATCATTGGCTCGTCAATAATATCCAGATCAACTACCAGCTCCGCATAATATTTAGCATTCTCATCAGGCGTTAACGGTGGTTTTTTTCCTGATCTAATTTCTTCAATTCTATTATTGGCTTTATCAATCAACCCTTGTAAAACTTGTTTTTCATTGTCCATGCCTTTTTCGATCATGATCCTGATTCTATCCTTTGCAATTTCTAATGATTGAATAAGCGTATCGGGTTGAGAAATACAGATAGAAGCTTTTGCTTTCATTTCGGCTGTCCAGTCGGTGAAAGTAAATGCCTGATCAGAAAGTAATGTGCCAATATGTACTTCAATGATTCTTCCCTGAAATACATTTTCGCCTTTAAACTCCTTCAACATCTGTAACTGCGTAGCATGTACTACATCACGAAAATCCAGATGGTCTTGCATTTTACCTTTGAAAGTAACTTTTACTGATTCAGGAATAGGCATGGAGGCTTCGCCAGTAGCTAAGGCTAATGCAACAGTACCGGAATCGGCACCAAAAGCCACACCTTTTGACATACGGGTATGTGAATCACCACCAATGATAATCGCCCAATCATCTACCGTAATATCATTTAGCACTTTGTGAATTACATCAGTCATGGAATGATATACGCCTTGGGGGTCACGAGCCGTTATCAATCCAAAGTCATTCATAAACTTCATCAACTTAGGAATGTTCTGTTGCGATTTGCTATCCCAAACCGATGCGGTATGGCAACCCGATTGATAACCGGCATCGACAATAGGTGAAATAACAGTAGCTGCCATAGATTCCAGCTCCTGAGCCGTCATTAATCCTGTGGTATCCTGCGAGCCTACAATATTTACTTTTACTCTTACATAAGATCCTGCGTGTAGTGTTGCGCCCGATGTTCCTACTGCATTTTTATTGAATATTTTTTCTACTGCGGTCAGTCCCTGGCCTTCCACAGAAATTTCTTTAGATGGAGCAAAAACTGTAGGGGCGGCTATACCCAGTGTAGTTGCAGCAAAAGTTTGTAGCTTTTTACCAAACTCAATAGAGTAGGAGCCACCCGCTTTCATAAATTCTATTTTCTGCGGCGTAAATGCTGAAGCTACATCCATTACTTCCTTACCCTCTTTATATAGCTTCTTCGTTTTTGTATTAATGGTAAGAACTGTTCCGGTATCAACAGAATATGTTTGTTCTAAAACAGGCTTGCCATCGGCATCTACTACCAGTTTACCATTTTCATCCAGCTTCTTCACCCAGTTTTTCAAATTGATACCAATACCTCCGGTAACATCTACAGTGGTAAGAAATATAGGAGAGATACCATTTGTACCTGCTACCACCGGTGCAATATTAACAAAGGGAACATAAGGACTGGCTTGTTTACCAATCCATAATGCTACGTTATTTACTCCCGACATTCTTGAAGAACCTACACCCATTGTACCTTTTTCGGCAATCAACATTACTTGCTTATCAGGATGTTGATCTTTGAGCGCCTGCAATGCTTTTTGTTGTTCTTTATTATGCTCAAACATACACTGGCCATGCAATTCACGATCGGAGCGGGAGTGGGCATCACTTCCCGGAGAAAGTAAGTCGGTAGAAATATCACCAATACCCGCTACAAAAGTTACTAAAGAAATCTCTTCAGGTATATCCGGTAATTGGGTGTAAAATTCTGCCTTGGCATAACTTTCCAAAATATCTTTGGCAATAGAGTTGCCATTTTTAAAAGCCTCTTTCAAACGATCGGTATCCGCATCATATAGGAAAACCTGCGTTTTTAATACATCCGCCGCTTTTTTTGCAATCGCT
>CAYLVR010000319.1:0-1960 GCA_964387165.1 uncultured Chitinophagaceae bacterium
TTTGACGATTAAGAACATCGTAGATCGTAGTGGCTACAAAACCGAGAGGGTTTTGTTGGGCGACGACGTTGCCCACGGCATCGTAACTCAGCGTGGTCAGATAGCTGAGTGGGTCGATGAGAGTTTTCACTCGGCGGTTGGCATCATACAGCGTGGTCGTGATTTCTCCCAGCGGGTTAATCACTTCTTGCCTTAGGCAATTGGTGCCATAGGTATAACTGGTGATATTGCCGAGCGGATCAATGTTCGCTAGTGGACGATTCACTAGATCATAAACCGTGGTACTGACGTTGCCGAGGGGATCTTTCACATGGATTTGTTGCCCGGCGTCGTTGTAGCTGTAGGTTGTTCTTTCGCCAAGGGGATTGACCAGTTCGGTCAAGTTACCGGCAGCGTCGTAAACGCGCGTGGTGACGTGGCCGAGTGGGTTTTGCAAGGCGACAAGTTGTTCAGCAGCGTTGTAGGTGTAGGTTTCGCGCAGGCCGAGCGGGTTGATGGTGGCAATCCGACGCTGCGGCACGACGTTATCCCAAACCAGCGTCGTGCGTTGATTCAACGGATCGACAGTCGCTTGCAGGCGGGCTTGGCCATCATAGGTGAACGAAAAGCGTGTATTATCAGGATGGACAATTGCCGAAAGTTGTCTGGAACCATTGGCTAAAGTATTGGTATAGACGAGCGTGGTCCGCTTTCCCTTGGCATCTTGCGTAGCGATCAGTTGACTGTTTGCCCAGGTCGTTGTCGTTCGTTCACCGAGCGGATTGATCGTACCGACGATGTTCCGCCATTTGTCGAAAAGAATCGTGGTAGTGTGACTATGAGCATCGGTGATTTCCGAATAGGTGCTTTGATAGTTGTAGGTAGTTCGTTCGTTTAACGGAGTCGTCACACTGAGCAGGCGTTTGCCATCGTAGGTGTAGCTAGTGCGATTGCCATCGGTATCGATCTTGGCAATCATGCGGTGTTGATTATCATACTCAAAACCACTGACGCAAAGCTCCGGCGTCATGATTTGTGTAAGATCGCCGTTGCCATCAATGGTATAGGTGGTGGCTCGACCGGCAGCATCCACAATACTTTCCAGATTGCCGCTGATGTCATACATGTAGGTCATCAAGCCACCGTCGGGCTGAGTGATGCTTTCCAGATTGTCGGAAACATCGTAGGTGAGCGTCCAAGTAGCTCCGCCGGGCTTGACGATCTTAGTAAGCCCCACAGCATCGCTGCTCGAATCGGGATAATGATACTGCGTAGCATCGGGGAGGGTTTCAATCCAACCGCTCACGGTCTTTTTAAGGGTACTGCTTCCGCCGCCAGAAGAACGATAGACACCCGTGGCAAAATCGAGATTGGAATAAATATTGGAGCCGCCGTTTCCTTTGACGATCCGAGCGGAAGTCATGGTTGTGGTGGTGGCACCGAGCGGTTGCAACGTTTGGTTGTATTGTCCAGCCCAACCATTGCCGTAGCCAATTGAACTGCCCGCAGCCCGGGAGTTATAAGAGAATTTTCCTGGCAAGCTATAGCCACTTCCCCCCGGTGTGCCGGCTGAAGCTCGTAAATTGCCGGAAGAAACATTGACCGGCCCCATTCCATTACCGGACGAGCCAGGAAATTCTGGAGTGATGTTGTCTTGCAAATCGTCCAGTTCTTTTTTTGCTTCGTTTAAGCTTTCGGGCGGTTCCTTGGTCCACACTAACCCTGAATAGCCAAAGCAAATCGTCGTCTCTTCTGCTTCACAAGATTTGTCCGGGTCTTCGTTGCACGATTTGGGTTTTGGTTTAGGACAATTGCCCGTTTGGCAATCGCCGCCATGATCGGGAGGCGTGAAGATGGTAAAGCAGCAATCCTCGATGGGTGATTGGGGCCCCGTCGTGGCGTAAAGGGTGTTTGTCCAAGCACGTTTGGTCGTATTACCGCACCAAACCGGGCAGCTTACAGGTTCATCATCGGGTGAATG
>CAYLVR010000319.1:1970-2679 GCA_964387165.1 uncultured Chitinophagaceae bacterium
GGGTGAATGAGTATTGAGGAGCCCATCGACAATTTGTTGCTCACTCAAAGAAGCGACAGCCTCCGCATCGACGGGTTCACCAGGCGAACAGGGTTCCCCTGAAATTCCTCCCTCTTTCCCGTAATTGGTGGCGACCACATTTCCATCAGGATCCATAAGCAAAATTTCAACACTGGTGTAACTTGCATTGGAAGCTTTCGAGTACAGCTCGGAGTCGGCACTGGTAACTGTGATGGATCCCTCGCCCGGCTCCCAGGTTCCCATGTACTCCAAAGCGCAGCCATGATAGTTTGAGATTGGATTAGTCGAAGTCCCGCCATGCGAAACGCCGCCAGAGATATAATAAGTAAATTTACGGCAATCAAAAGGATTGATTTTATAGGCCATGATCGAGCTCCTTAGCGGAAATAATAGTTATTGAGTTTTTAGAATTGGAAACGAATGTTTTGTTGATCGAGCAACAAGCTTTGTTCCAACAACAGGCAAGCTACTTGAAGCGACTGGGAATTTCCAGCAACCTTTTAGGCCACCTATGACAATCTATGTAAGATCACATTCGTTGATCCACTAAAAGCAAAGATTACAGACCTTGCAAAAAACTTCAACGAAACTTTCGGCCACCCTAGGAGACTTGCTGTTGAGGATCGCAAGCCATTGCGAGCATTTTTGCTTGCTAAAGGTTTATTAGTAATTGGTGATTGCAATCGAA
>CAYLVR010000320.1:0-2661 GCA_964387165.1 uncultured Chitinophagaceae bacterium
TATAACGGAATATTTCGCCTGTAGGCCCATATGGTGGCTGAACATCAGGATCAACACCTTCTGGTAACTGAACGTTTCTTAATTGATTATTTACCTGCTGCCGTGCAAAAAAATCTTCCACGTCATCTTCGAATATTATTTTAATTACAGATAAACCGAACATACTTATCGAGCGAACATTTGTTCTTCTCTGCACGCTGTTCATCGCTATTTCTATAGGAGTGGTAACAAACCGTTCGACTTCTTCCGCGCTTCTTCCGTTCCATTCTGTAACAAGAATGATCTGTGTATTGGTTACATCCGGGAACGCTTCTATCGGAATTTTTATATAAGAGAAAATACCTGCTATCGCAATGATCCCTACCCAGAAGAAGGTAAAGAATTTGTTTTTCAGGGAAAACGCAAGTATGTTCCTGAGAAATTTATTCATAAATATTTTTTTGCATTAATCATTTAGTGCATCATAAATGAGCAGCTGATTTTGAGTGATAACAGTTTCCCCTTCTTTTAGTCCGGTTTTTAAATAAGTAATATCACCCACCTGTTTGTATATTTCTATGAGCTTTGTTTCGATATTGTTTTTATCATTGTAAACCATCACCCAGTTTTTACTTTTGTCAAAAACGATCGCACTGGAAGGGATGGCTATCATTTTATTATTTTCAGCGTACCGAAGTGTTACTGTTGCACTCATTTCCGGTTTTAGTGCGAGATCATTGTTTGATATTTGTATTCGCACTTTCATGGACTTGGTATCGGGGTCAAGGATGTTAAATATCCTGTCAACTTTACCATTGAATATTTTATCCGGGTAGCTGATTGTTTTGATTGATGCGTCCATTCCCTGTGTAATTATCGCGATATCGGATTCATTTACGTTTGCCAGGACCCATACATCATTTATCTGCGCAATGGTGAAAAGATTATTCAGGTTGCCAGGATTCAATAATACGTTCTGATTTATATTTTTTTCTATGATAAACCCTGCTATTGGAGCAGTAACATTGTATTGTGCCCCGGCTTTCATATTATAAATACCGAATACTTCATTAATTCTTTTCAAAGATGTTTTAGCTTTTTCCACTTCTGTTTGCGCAGCCATTACATCTTTTTCTGAATTTAGTTTCCCTGTAAAAAGATCCTGTGCTACCTGGAGATTTTTTTCTGCTATAGCCAGGTCGTTACTTGCATCAAGGCGCTCTTTTTCATAGCCGGCCACTTCGCTGCTTCGGATGGTGGCCAGCACCTGTCCTTGTTTTACATAATCACCCAGCTCAACATTTACTTTCTGCACATTTCCCCCTACAATAGGAAATACTTGCGACATTTTATTATTTGCTGCCGAAATTTTTCCGTATAATTTTAATTCATTCTGAACTGTTTGAAGTGTGGCTTTACTGAATTTTGTTGAAGCCAGCATGGTATCTGTTAACGTAAATCCGGGGGAAGCATTTGGTTCTGTTTCTGCACGCTGGCAGGATGCTGCTAAAACACATGCAACGCTTATAAATAATATATTCCTCATAATTAATTGATTGAATAAATGGGATAGGCTACAGTATAATTTATATTTTCCGCAGATAACATCAGTTGTTTCCTGATTCTGTAAACTTCGGCAACCGTTTCATTATACGATTCGAAAAAATCGACAAATTCAACGATGCTGATATTTCTTTTCAGGAAATTATTCTGCATGCCAGTATATACCTCTCCGAAATCTGCATTGTACACTTGTCTGATCTTCTGGTACTCCTGGATACTTCTGTACATATTTGCCCAGGCTTCTTTTACTTCACCTTCAATAATTCTTTGCTGTAATTGCATATTCACACCTGCTATTTTTTGCTGTGTTTGCGCGTATTTGATATTTCCCTGATTACGGTTCCATAATGGCAGAGGAACACCAACGGTTAACATGAACTGGTGATTAAATGCGCCACCCATTTGATCGTAAGATGTGCCGAGATTTAGATCGGGAACAGCAAGACTTTTCTGGTATTTATAATTCAGCTCAGCGATTGACTGATTAACATCCGCTACTTTCAGATCATCCCTGTTTTTATATGCGAGTATTTGCAGGGAATCCAGGGGTAATAATACCTCAAAATTTTTGACCTGCCCAGAATCGATAATAGGAAAGATGAACTGTGAACAATGTAATATTACCTGTAGTTCTTTTTGTGATTGCTGAATAGATTGAAGGAGGTCGGTTTTATCATTATTTAACCTGATAAACGTTGATTTCAACCGAACCACTTCTTTAAGCGGGATATTCCCTTTCTGCACCTGTGCTTCGTATGCATTAATGATAGTGTCCAACTGGCTAAGCTGGCTGTTATACTTAGCTAATGCCCGCAGGTCGAAATGAAGGGAGTATAAGTTGGTGTGCAGTTCGTATTTTAGGTTCCGTAGCAGGTTTTCGAGCTGGTATGCCGATTGTTTTGAATTTTCCTGAGATAGTTTAATCAGGTTTTTTCTTTTCCCCCCCAGCAATATCAATTGTTGGAAATCAAATGTTTTCTCTCCGTTTTTACCAGCGTACAAGGCTTTTTTATTATCAGCATCGTAAGCGTTAAAGCCTGCAGAAAATTCTGGATTGGGGTACAGTTTTGCCTGTATTTCCATTGCTTTTTGAGCATCTACGTTTAATTGGCCTGCTGC
>CAYLVR010000321.1:0-924 GCA_964387165.1 uncultured Chitinophagaceae bacterium
TTATTATGCGATAAATTTAATACATTTAAATGTATTAAATTTATCGCATAATAAAACAAAACTACTTAACCTCGGCACAAAAACAACTCCTGAATATGTATCACAGGGTGGCAACCTTGCAGGTGTAACCAATATTTTAATTCCCGGTCAGGAGATTGGACTGTTTTATGGCTACAAGGTTGAAGGACTGGTGCAAACCAGCGATTTCAAACAAGATGGCACACCCGATTTTCCTTATATAGGAACAGAAGGCGAGCAAGCTCCGGGAGTATGGAAATTACTCGACTATAATAATGATGGATTAATTAATACGGACGATAGGCAGATACTCGGAAAAACACAACCTGATTTTGTATTCGGATTTAATAATGATTTCACCTGGAAAAGAATCGGTGTAAATATATTTTTCACAGGGTCAATTGGAAATGATCTATTAAATATTACACGCGCTTATTTACAAAATGGGTATATTAATTATTACGGTGTGGTATTTAACCAGACGCAGGATTGGTTTAATAACAGGTGGACACCAGATAACCAGCATAACGATGGCAGGTATCCCGGTGTACAAAGAAATGTGCAGCCTGAAGATGCCAAATCAATCTGGATAGAAGATGGTAGTTTTCTTCGTTTGAAACAACTGACTCTCTCCTACAATTTTGATAAATTATCGGTGTTGAAAAATCCGAAGATATTTATTACCGGTACCAACCTGCTCACTTTCACAAAATATACAGGATATGATCCTGAAGTGAGCTCCTATGCACAGTCGTTATTGCAGCAGGGAATTGATTATGGTGCCTATCCTGCACAGCGTTCATACACCCTGGGCTTTTCATTCAATTTTTAATTCAATCCAAATTACCTATAATGAAACAAAGCATCATAAAACTTCTCATACAGGGAAATATATATGCGGAATTT
>CAYLVR010000321.1:934-2605 GCA_964387165.1 uncultured Chitinophagaceae bacterium
ACCCTCGGGGCTTATCAAAGCTGGACGTTTACGGGTAATGATATTAGCGAAGCGATACAACGTTTTGTATTAGTAGAAGGCAGTAACCGTTATGCTGCTCCCGGAATGGGAGGAGGAACGGGACTCGTTGCTCCTTATTACCGTTACGGGCACATCCCTACTGATGCAGCAATTAATACAGTATGGAAAAGATTGTTTTTATCTGTTGCAAGAGCGAATACTGTAATTGACAATGCAAATATAGCTGTGCAGGACCCAGCAGTTGCTAATATTTATATTGCTGAAGCAAGGTTTTTAAGGGCATATGCCTATTTTAATCTCGTGCGTCTATATGGCGGTGTCCCAATTATTGACAGAGAAATTAAAAGTCTTGAAGATGAGGATTTAATTTATGCCGCGAAAGCAACTGTAGAGGACACTTATAACTTTATTATTGATGATATTAAATATGCGGAATCTACATTGCCCGATAAATGGGAAGGTGAAGAAGTTGGACGCATAAGTGCAGGTATCGCAAAAGCCATGCTGGGCAAGGTTTATTTAACTATGGGTGGTGCCCCGTTAAAAAAGACCGAATATTTTGATCTGGCAGCAACTAAACTCCTGGAAGTAGTTGGCACAACAAACGAGGTAAAATACAATTTCGGCCTGATAGATAATTTCAACGATATATTTCAATTAGGAAATGAAAGGAACAAAGAGATCCTATTATCGTTCGGCGCTTTCACCAATGCGGTAAATCCGAATGGAAGTGTTTTTCCTTTTTATCTTTTCCCAAGAGGATTAACCGCTACTGCAGAGCAGACTTCTTACGGATTAACCTACAACCTGTTTCAATTATATGATGAAGGTGATACAAGAAGAGAAGCTACATTAATTGAGCGTTATGTGTACAAGGCCGACTTTCAGAATGAATTTGATAATGGTGACAGCATAATTTTCGACCCGGTTGACAAAAAATACAGGAACAAAAGAAATGGTATAATCTGGGGAAATGCTACCGCCCCTAATGGTATTTCTTATGGAAAACTGGCGAGAGATCCACGTCCTGTGGGAGGCGCAGTTAACTCTTATAATACGGATATGATTGAGTTGAGGTTTTCTGATGTGCTCCTTTGTTTAGCTGAAGCATTAATTGAATCAGGTAATAGTGGTGATGCGATACAATATATTGATCGTGTGCGCGACAGGGCCGATGCCGATACTTATGGTTCGCTTAATGAAGCTGATGCACGTGTCGCTGTTCGCAAGGAACGTAAATTGGAATTGGTGGGCGAGTTTACTTCAATATATGATATCAGAAGATGGGAGATTTTAGAGGAGGAAATGGCAGCTACTTCCATTTCGAATATTGTTGAAAATACAATTGCAGCTTACGACCCTAAGTTTTATTTATATCCAATACCGCAGAGCCAGATAGATGCAAATACTAATTTAATACAGAACGACGGATGGTAGCTTTTTTTAGTTAATGCGTATAGAGGGCCGCCGCAAGGCGGCTTTTTTATGACACTTGTACAGTAATTGTTGAGGGTTGCACCACAGATTTTTGTGGTCGTTTTTTCTTTTTCATTTTACTCAGCCATATCATTGTTCCTGTAACAGGTAAACTGGTGGCAATAAGACAGGCAATAAAATAGAGTATCTTGGTAGATATTCCGTAAACATTTC
>CAYLVR010000322.1:0-2602 GCA_964387165.1 uncultured Chitinophagaceae bacterium
TAAACAACTCATCGCATGATGCTTATTGCTCAAGTGAAGGCTTAAGTCCAAACTTGTCGCTTACCATAACCGCCAACATTTGTGGCTGGTTTGTTTATGAAACGTGGCTGGTTTTTCGAAGCTGCGCCCTGTTCCACGTGACCAAACAAAATCATGAAACTAAAACTACAAGTTTATACCGTACCCCAGCCATGTTTTATACATTTTGTTGTATGACGTTTTATTACTTAAGCCCTTTATTGATATCAATCCACCTCTGTTCGTTAAATAGTATTTTAAACGAAGGCTGGTTTTTCAATTTTGTTTTACTTAAATCTCCTCTCAATAAAAGCAGATCCAAAAAGTCCAATGCTATGCTTTTGTATTTATCTTCGTTATTTACCGAAGCAATTTTTGAAAAAATGATAGCTGCTTCAAAATTATCTGCATTGCTCATTCCACCTAAAAAAGCAGATGCAGTATTGTAGAAGTCATACGTTTTCTGAAACTCTCCTTTTGTGTAGTATAATTTTGCACTATCCATGAGATGCTGAACTTGTGTGTTGTAATCTGAATCATTTTTATTTGATTGTTCAAGGTTTATTCTATGATAAACAAACCCATACGTAAGTGCATAAATTTGCAGAGGTTGCAATCCAATTTCTTTCCTTATTTTATCAGTCTTGTATTCTTCAAGAATGGGTCTGAAAGCAGAAGCTTTGCCATTGTTGGTCCAGTTTACCTGTGTGCCGTAGAGTTGTTTATAATTGAGATTACATTGAACCCTGTCATATAAGAAAGCATAGTTTTCCATATTGATTTCATTCGTTCCCTTTAGCTTCTCCATCGCCTTCAGTGCCGTTTGTTGAAATCGAACATCATGGTCAGCATGTTGAACAATAAGCCACAGGTTGTTTTGCCCATCCTTACCTATCGCTGATATTTTTGGCCAACCATACTGTCGGACAATTTCTTGTGCCTGGTTCATATTTTGTATATCCAAGTTCATTATCTGTCGACTAATGCTTTTTCTGGCACTATCAGTTTTTGCTTGAATTTTTTGGTATCTCAGCCTTTGGTCATTTAACGTTAGGGAATTGATTTCTTTACGTAAAGCAGCTAGTTTTAAGTTTTTTTCATATTGACTTTCTTTTATGAAAGCCAGTTCTTCCATTGTTTTCCATTTTTCCGGATAGAAATTTCTTAAATAATCAAAATATTCGTCAAACGATAGCCACTGGGCTTCAGTCCATCCAGATGATAATGAAAGTTGTAGGTACTGAAAGGCTTTGTCGGCATTGCCATCTAAAGAATACATGCCGGCAGCTTTATAAGAAGTTAATGCATCGGGCCGCTGTATTTGAAATGCATTTTCATAGTAAGTAATAGCACTTTTGTATTCCTTCTGTAGATGTAATAAACTAGCCTTCGCTATTAAAGAGTGATAAAGACTGTCTGATTGAGCATTTGAAGCAGAATAAAGAAAGAGACTGCAACAAATAAATATTAAGGATCTCATCGGTTGATCTTAATTAATTGATAACTCTATACCTAGGGCCGAACTTCGGGGAAGTTTGCATATCGATCTTAAAATTATAATTGAGATAAAATTTATTTTTTCACAATTTCGTATGCTTCTTTTATATCATATGCAATACCACTTCTCAATAACCCATTCATATCACCTGTAAAGTCAGGGTCTTTAATTTTCTTTTCTACATTCTCCAGGAACTCCTTTTGAGTTACTTTATTTCCTTCTTTCTTCATATAATGATCGTAAGCCTCAATAACTCTTGATGCATTTACATCAGCATTATTTAAAGTATACCAGAGGTCAAAAAGATCTCGTCCCTTCTTGCGGTAGTACAAAGCCCTGAGCTTTGTTGCCAATAGTTCGTTCAGTCCAGGGGGCCTGCTTGCGCCATGCCGTTATGTACGATTGCGGTATCATATATCTGTTTCTACTGTTACATTAGGTACTATTTTCCATCTATTTCTGGTAACCATATTTTCAGGTTTTTTTCTTTGAGGTCGTAATAATGTAGGATAAATGCCAATAGATTCAAGATAGCTGTACAAAGCATTGCTTAACTCATTCTCTTCTAAAACATATTCCAACAAATATCCTAAACGCTGAACTACTGCTACTTCTTCATAATTTTTTGCACACTCCACTAACTTACCAGCCTGCATGTTATCTCTTAACTCTTCTATTACCGTAGCAGCACGATTAAATCCACCAACCTCATTATAATAATTGATCATATCCAGGGCTGTCAGTTCGGGAGATGAAATGTTGATATAACCGGTATCTACTTTTTTTTGTACAATATCCTTTTTGTTCCAGGACTTTTTTATATAAAATGTAATGTTTACTTTCTTATTCTCAATTTTCCTTAAAGCAATCCCTTCAGTTATAATGGAATAACTCTGCGGCTGCTGGTGCGCTGCACCGTGTAGAGCTGCTGCATTCAATAGACCAACATAATAATCTCTGTTCAGAAATTTCATCAGGCCATTCACATAAAAGCTAGTCGGAATAATGCCCTTTGCCCGGTATTCAGGGGACACTATAACATAAAATCCTTTACGTACCATTACTACCGCTTCCTGACTTTTAAGC
>CAYLVR010000323.1:0-2580 GCA_964387165.1 uncultured Chitinophagaceae bacterium
CACTGGAACTGGAAGGCGATGCTAACGATTATTTCGGTAAAGGATTAAGCGGCGCCAAATTAATAGTATATCCACCTAAACAATCGTTATTTGTTCCCGAAGAAAATATCATTATCGGTAATACCGCATTCTATGGCGCTACTTCAGGAGAGGCTTATGTAAGGGGACAGGCAGGTGAACGTTTTTGCGTTAGGAATTCCGGTGCAAAGGTTGTTGTTGAAGGTGTGGGAGATCATGGTTGTGAATATATGACCGGTGGATTAGCGGTAATATTAGGAAATACAGGGAGAAATTTCGCTGCAGGGATGAGTGGTGGAATTGCTTATGTGTATGATGTAAACGGACAATTTGAATCATTATGTAATAAAGAAATGGTTGACCTGGATACACTTGATGCAGAAGATGTTTCAGCATTACAGAAAATGGTTTCCGATCATTATAAGTTTACAAATAGTACAGTCGCGAAATTTGTTTTAGATGATTTGGAGAACCAGGTAAAGAATTTTATTAAAGTGTTTCCTAAGGATTACAAAAAAGTATTACAGGCTAATAAACAAAAAGTTTCAGTTAAATAAAAATCCCCCGGCGCTGCCGCGCCACCCCCTTTTTCAAAGGGGAGAGCGGTCTCGCTAATAGATAAATAATTCGGGAGTTACTTCTCCCCCTTTGAAAAAGGGGGAAGTTTCGCCGAAGGCGAAACGGGGATTTATAAAATAAGTTTTATATGGGTAAGCCAACCGGATTTATGGAGTTTTCGAGGGAGATGCCTTCAAAACGTCCTGTGCAGGAAAGAGTAAATGATTATAAGGAATTCATTGAAAAATATCCAACGCACAAATTAAACCAACAGAGTGCAAGATGCATGAATTGTGGCGTTCCTTTCTGTCATAGCGGTTGTCCTTTAGGAAATAACATTCCCGAGTTTAATGATGCTGTCTACAGGCAAAGCTGGAAAGAGGCCTACGATATTTTGACATCTACTAATAATTTTCCTGAATTTACGGGACGTATTTGTCCCGCACCATGCGAAAGCGCATGCGTATTAGGAATTAATCAACCTCCTGTTACCATTGAAGAAATTGAAAAACATATTATCGAGATTGCATTTGAAAAAGGTTTTGTAAAACCTTACAAGCCTAATGTGCGCACAGGTAAAAAAGTGGCTGTTGTGGGCTCCGGTCCGGCAGGTATGGCTGCAGCAGCACAATTAAATGCGGCGGGGCACTCAGTAACTGTTTATGAAAGAGATGATGCCCCGGGTGGTTTGCTGCGTTATGGTATTCCGGATTTCAAGTTAGAAAAATGGGTTATCGACAGGCGTATAGCTTTGATGGAAGAAGAAGGCGTTGTTTTTGTAAATAATACTGAAGTTGGAAAGGATATCGGTGTAAGTGACCTGTTACGTCAGTTCGGCGCTATTGTATTGACTGGTGGTTCAACCATTCCACGCGATCTGCCGGTTCCGGGAAGAGAATTAAAAGGTGTGCATTTCGCAATGGATTTCCTGAAACAACAGAATAAACGGGTAAGTGGATTATACGATAATAAACTGGAAGCAATTTTAGCTACAGGTAAAAATGTAGTGGTTATAGGTGGTGGTGATACTGGTTCCGATTGCGTGGGTACTTCAAACCGCCAGGAAGCGAAGTCTGTTACTCAATTTGAATTATTGCCTAAGCCCCCGGAAACAAGAACAAGCTCGATGCCATGGCCCACTTACCCGATGATACTAAAAGTAACCAGCTCGCATGAAGAAGGAGCTGAAAGACAATGGGCGGTAGCTACAAAAGAATTTATTGGAGATAAAAATGGTAATCTCAAAGCTTTAAAGACTGTTGAACTGGAATGGAAGATTGGCAACGATGGTAAGGCATCATTTGTGGAAGTTCCCGGTTCTGCAAAGGAAATCCCCTGTGAACTGGCATTGCTGGCCATGGGATTTGTTCACCCGCAACATGATGGACTAATCAATGAACTGGCTGTAGAACTTGATGAAAGAGGTAATGTGAGAGCTGCGGAAAAATCTTTCCAGACCAATATCCATAAGATTTTCAGCGCAGGTGATATGCGTAGGGGACAATCTTTAGTAGTATGGGCCATCAGTGAAGGGCGCGAATGTGCAAGAAAAGTTGACGAATTCCTTATGGGATACTCGGTTTTGGAAACAAAAGATGAAAATCTGATCGCTATCTAGTGATTTGATGATTTCTATATTTTTAATTGAAAATAGCCTGATTTTAAATAATCGGGCTTTTTTTATGTTATTTATCGCAAAACATTCATTTATTTGAAGGTTATCTATAAAAACTAGCTAATACTTAAACCGTAAACATTATATTATATAAAATAATATATAACTAAAATGATAGTTTTAATATGTCGATAATGTATATTTAACATATGAATATTCAAATATTATATTTTTGAATATAACACTAACTAAAATTTTAGGTATGAGAAAACTCACGTTTAAGCAGGCAGCTCCCTTCTTTGTTTTATGTATCGTGGCTTTGGCCGCGATGTTCAGCGGCCCCGCCGCTGATTTTGTTCCTGGTGATAATGATCCTCAATACAGCAGTG
>CAYLVR010000324.1:0-2525 GCA_964387165.1 uncultured Chitinophagaceae bacterium
AATTTGGTTACAGACGCTAGGTTTGTTAAAACAGCCAGAACGGTAAAATTCGGAGATGAAAAACTTTTTGATTACAACAAAAGTGCTGTTAAGTATGGATACAAACGTTGTTATATTTCCAAGGTAGAGCCAATCGCTTCCGAAAATTTTAAGGTGACGATTTTACTAAATGAAGAAAATCTCTCTCTATTAAGTTCAAATATTACAAACCCACCACAAATAGCTCGAACTGTAATAGAACTATTTAGAAAGTCACTTGCAAAAGACTTCGACGTACTCGTTTTAGGAAATTCAGAGAATAAAATTGTTGATAAAACAGTATTTATAACAAAGGAACTTTATAATGTTATTGGAGAAATAAATAAAGAAGAGGGCAAAGACAGAAATGTTAGATTTCTCAATCGTACAATTCCTTTCTTAAAAACATACTATGGAGTTGAGCCCAAAACGAAACAGGTTGAAAGAGATTATACATTACTCCTTAAAGAATTAATCGCAAGTGGCGCCGTAAACCAGGAAGATATTATTTCACTTAGTCAAAAATTGGATGCTGGAAATAATTCTGATATTATTATCAAACAGCAAGTGCATAAACAAGTTGAGTGGTTAATTGAAAGTTTACAAAGGATTATAGATGAACCAAAATTGAACAGGGCTAAGTCGAAAGAACTTGGCAATAAGTATTTTGGCTTTCTAAAAACAGAAATTAACGGACCAGAACATTTAATGGAGAAGATACTTACCAAATATGGACAGTATACAATATTTGGTTCACCGGTTCTTCTGAATACAGATAAATATGTTGTGAATGAGTTGGGATTGCCTCGTTCTCAGTTCGATATCATTTTAATAAATCACTTGTCTGATTTAGAAGTGGTCGAGCTAAAGCGACCAGATATTCCCATTTTAGACTACGATGAAGGAAGAAATAAATTTTTTGCATCAAAGGATCTTTCAGTAGCAATTTCACAAGCAGAAAGATATATATCAGCAGTATACAGGGACAATGATGAAGAGTACAAAATTGACAATTTAAAAATTAGAGAATACCTAAATAGAGAGATTGGAGGAAGTATGACGGTCGAAATTGCTAGACCTTCTGCTCTGATTGTAATAGGTTCGTATCAATCTATAGCTGTCGACTATGATTTATTATCGGAAAAAATCAAAAAGAAAGTTACCAAAGAAAACTATGAGAAAAACTATTGGATGGCTTATAAAGAATTAAAAGGTGCATACAAAAACATAAACATTACAAGCTATTCTGAGTTAATTGAAAGTGCAAGAACCAGAATGATAATTAACAAAATCGAAAATGAACCCGAGATTAATGAAGGCCAAGATTCAGAATAACTTCGCACAACAATATAATGGACCCCTATAATAGGACCGGGTGATAAACTTTAAAAAAGTCACCTTAAATTCGATTCATTATGGGTACGAGCAGAAGAAAATTCAGCACTGAATTCAAGAAAAAAGTAGTTTTGGAAGCGCTCAAGGAGCGCAACACGCTGCAGGAGTTGGCAGCTAAATATGAGATCCACCCTCAGCAGATTACCGACTGGAAGCGTCATTTTGTGGACAACAGCGAAGCGGTTTTCAGCCGTAAGGGCACTGGGGAAAATAAGCCCTCGGAGAACGACAAACTTATTGAGACCCTATACGCCCAGATCGGGCAATTGAAGGTGGAGAATGATTTTCTTAAAAAAAAATTGAAGTAGCCCACAGTGTAGCTGAGCGGCGGAAGATGGTCGAGAGAGCACACCCCCGTATCAGTATTCAACAGCAATGCCGATTATTATCGATCCATCGTAGTGGATTATATTACAAGCCATTAGGCGAAAGTTCTTTGAATTTGCATTTGATGCGCCGCATAGACGAACATTTTCTTCGTTACCCTTTCAAGGGTAGTAGGCGCATGACCGACTGGCTACAGCAGGAGGGCTATGAAGTTAACCGTAAGCGCATTCAGGCCTTATATCGGAAGATGGGCTTACGAACCATTTATCCCAAACCTAATCTGAGCAAACCGGACAAGGCCAGGTATAAATATCCTTACCTGCTGCGTGGGCTTTCGATCACGCGTCCTAACCAGGTATGGGCTGTGGATATCACCTATATTCCGATGCGCAAGGGATTCATGTATCTGTGTGCAATTATAGACCTGTATAGCCGCTATGTGGTGGGTTGGAGCGTGAGCAACAGCATGGAGGCAGACTGGATAGTTGGGGTGATAAAAGCGGCCATACAGCGTCATGGCTGTCCGGATATCCTCAACAGCGACCAGGGTACGCAGTTCACCAGCGATTTGTATATCAACCTGCTCAAAGAGGCCGGTATCCGGATCAGTATGGATGGCAAGGGCAGGGCTACCGATAATATTTTTATCGAGCGGCTGTGGCGCAGTCTAAAAGACGAACAGGTTTATCTGCGCCCGGCAGAAGATGGTCTGGATCTTTACCGGGGGCTGAAGGAATGGTTCCGCTTCTACAACGAGGACCGGCACCACCAAAGCCTGAAGAAAC
>CAYLVR010000325.1:0-506 GCA_964387165.1 uncultured Chitinophagaceae bacterium
TGAATTCAGATGACTTAGACGTTAGTCAAAAGGTTCGCCTTATTGAGTCAATTGAGGAAAATAATATCGTCAATTCTATCCTCCTAGGCAAAGGAATTATAAACTTTTTCCTTCACAATCCTACCGGATTGCCAGACGTACAAGACAGCTTAATATTTACACTTTTGAATCAACCACATTTGGTAGAAAAGAAAGTTGAGCTTTTAGTTAAGTCAACAACATTTCTAAATAATAAAGAAAACCTATTAATGGCCCTTAGTATGCTGGGAAAAGATTATCAAGAGATTTTATCTACGGATAAAAGAAAGACCAAGATAGAAAATAACAACTACAACAGGCAATTAATGGAACTTCTGAAAACAAATCGTATAATTTCTTCTTATACAATTGATAAGGACACAATACACGTGAATTTATTGCGAAATAAAAATGAAACACCTTAAAGTGCAGCACTACTGAATAATATTAGAAGGAAAAGAGGATATAAGTACCAGCCTATTACAAAG
>CAYLVR010000325.1:516-2521 GCA_964387165.1 uncultured Chitinophagaceae bacterium
TAGTATTTTTTCGCACATAATACTAGCTAATAAAACATGCCAAATATAAACGCAAATTATAGAACCTTACGCATAAATCTCAGAAAGCATGGAATTGACATAAGTGAAGATGCGTTCACAAGATTCCATCCTGCGACTATGGATGTTGGGGATGAAATCTGCATTTTTTGCAAATCAACATTAAACCTCACCAAGGAACACGTAATACCCAAATGGTTATTCGAAAAGAATGTGAAAAGTACTTTTGTTTCAAGTGTAAACCGACAAACTCAGTCATATAACAAAGCCGTTGTACCTGCTTGTTCAAACTGTAACAATACAATTCTTGCAGAAATTGAAAAGCATATTGTCAGGATTATAGGAGATATGGACAGGGGGAGCAAATTAAACATTGGTGACTATAGCGATATTATTCGTTGGCTGGAAATCCTGGAATACAAACTACAGGTGTATGATTGCCGTAGAAAATATATTAAGTATGCGAACTCTCAATATGATACGTCTTGGGGTACTTTACCATTATCTGTAATGAGGCATTTCATGGACTTTAACCCTTTTTTAGTCCTTAAATATCTCCGAAGGGCTCAACGCAGGATAACCGTAAAATCAAAAAATGACAGGCTCCTTTCACTAGTGATTTTCCATACAACAAAAGCCCATTTCAATTTCTTTACTCAACCAGATGAGTATATCTATATCAGTTTCCCTATGTACAATATTGCTGTATTTTATTTCTTGAGAGAAAAATTTTACGATAATAGAGAAGCTTATGAAGAAGCACTTTATTATATCGATGGAGTATCGAAATCATAAAGCCCGGTCGTTCCTCTCCCAGTCCTAATTGCTGGTGATGAATCTATTTTTTTATTTTTACAGATATTAATCTCCTCCTGAAAAAACATCCAGCTTATCCATGATCTCATCTGCTGAGGGTAGCAGATTCCGGTAAGCATCCGGCAGATGTGTACTCGTTGTATAGGTAGCCACTCCGATCGGCACGCCGGATGTCTTCAGTGAATATTCCACCACCGTTCTGCTTTTGCTTTTACAGATGATGATACCTATGGCTTCCCGTTCATGGGGTAGTCTTATTGTGTCGTTGAGCACAGACAGGTAAAACTCCATCTTACCTTTATACTCCGGCTCGAAGGCGCCGATCTTCAGCTCAATAGCGATCAGGCATTGCAACTGTCGGTGATACAGGAGCAGGTCAATGAAATATTCCCGATCGTCAACCCGGATTTTGTACTGGTTACCCACAAATGTAAAATAGCTTCCCATCTCCAGCAGAAAGCCTCTTATATTTTTGATCAGGGAAGTTTCCAACTCACTTTCAGAATGTTCCTTGCCGAGTTGCAGAAAGTCGAATGTATAGTGATCCTTCACTGCCAGGAATGCCTGTTTACGGGTTTGTTCGGGCAGCACTTGGTCAAAGTTGGTCTGGTTGAGCAGATATTTCTCATACGTTTTATTGTCCACCTGGTGGATGAGTACATTTTTTGTCCAGCCGAATTTTTTCGTCGCAAGGATGTAAAACCGGCGTTCTTGGTTATCCTTGCACTTCTTCAGTATCGTGATATGTTTGCTCCAACTGATTTCTCGTACCAGCGGTACGAGATGTTCCACTTGGTGATATTCGGTATACAACTGCGCCATCAGCCACAGGTTTGCCGTCGAAAAACCACCTGTTCCCGGGAAGTCTTTTTGTAATTCTTTAGAGAGGCCGGCAACAATGCCTTTTCCCCAGCCTTCGCGTTGTTTTTCGGAAATAGCTTTACCGATTTCCCAGTATAAATCAATCAATTGGGTATTGACAGCCTTCAATGCCTCGTATTGCGCCGCCCGTACTATCTCCTTGATAGAGATAATAAACTGTTTCTGAGCCTGACCGATCTGCATAACCTTTACTTTTTCAGCTCAATAAAAATACACAACAATTTCAGGTTCAACTAATTATATTCATTCTATTGGAAATAAAGTGTTATGTGTTTTAAAATCTCAGGAA
>CAYLVR010000326.1:0-2501 GCA_964387165.1 uncultured Chitinophagaceae bacterium
TAATAATAATCGTACCAGTAGGGGACAACACTGTAATTTGGTGTACGAATATCCTTATAATACCAGCTGTGCGTTCCGAGTGCTCCAAAATCAACATTTATGGCCCAGTATGCACTTGCAAGCCCCGAGAGCAGATCTGTTTCATTTTTCCAGAAATTATCAACGGTTACCTGATTGGGATTGGATTGTTCCAAAAAATTTTTTGAACAATTACAGAATAATACTGACAACAGCACTGCGAATATGTTGACGCTTTTCATCTCTTCTTTTTTAAAAATTAATCTGCAATCCCATATGGAAAGATTTACTGACCGGATAAAAATACACATCGATGCCCCTATTTGCTTTGCCATCGCGTCCAATGTCGGGGTGATAACCAGAATATTTTGTCCATGTAAACAAATTATCGGTACCCAGGTACATTCTGCCTTTTTGCAGACCAAGACCTTTAAGAAATGTTTGAGGTATAGAATAACCAATTTGAAAAGTCTTCAGCCTGATATACGATCCATCTTCCAGGAATCGGTCATTATTAGCATACCCGTTGTGGTTGGGATCGAGTGATGTAAGTCTGGGAACGTCGGAGTCAGCATTAAATGTATACGAGTTCAGCAAATTCCTGGAGAAGTTTTGAACGTATCGTCCGTTCTCCAAAAACAAGGCGCTGCTATTAAAAATCTTATTGCCCTGCACGCCCTGCAGATAAACACTAACATCGATACATTTCCAGGAACCATCTAGCCGGAATCCGAATTCATAATTAGGAAATGGGCTTCCTGCGTAAACCCGATCACCGTTTCTGATATCATCAGAAATAATTCCGTCGCCATTTGCATCAACAAATTTGACATCTCCTAATTGCGCTTTGGGTTGGATAGGATTTCCGTTTTTGCTATGCGAATCTATATCGGCCTGCGACCTAAATAACCCATCACTTTTAATAAGGAAAAAACTATATAGTGGATAACCAATGCGAGGATACAATACGGCCAGTCCTCCTTCTCCCAATCCTCCTGTCCAGGACTCAGCTCCTTCGACAAGCTCAACAATTTTATTTTTAATGTGACTTACTACTGCCGTTGCAGAATAACTGAAATATTTTTTCCTGTTGCTGTAATTCAGCGTTAATTCTACACCTTTGTTTTTCACCTTGCCAGCATTGCCAAGTGGCGAGTTATCATAGCCTGCCGAATTAGGAATCGGTGTAGCCATCAGAATATTAGTGGTTGTTTTGTCAAAAACATCTACAGTAAGATTAACCTTGCCTTTAAAAAGGCCCAGATCAATACCAAGGTTTGAGGTTGACGTTTCTTCCCATTTCAAATCCTTCGATACCATATTTGTAACAATTGTACCTGGCCATAAAACATTATTTACATTATAAGAGCGGCCTTGTGTTACTGTAGAGATATATGCGTAATCACCAATCTCCTGGTTACCTAATTTCCCCCAGCTTGCCCGTATTCTAAGTTCTGAGATCGGGTTCGTAACGCGACGAAAAAAAGCTTCGTTAGATACGTTCCATGCTAATGCGAGAGAGGGGAAATTCGCCCAGGGATTTTCTTTGCCAAAACGAGATGAACCGTCACGTCGAATAATACCTGTGAAAGCAAATCGATTATCGTAGGTATAAATGATTCTGCTGAGATAAGAAGCAAGTGTGTTTTCAAAACTTAAACCCGAAACTGTCGATGCTCCTGATCCTGCACTTAGTTCCCAAATTCCGTCGGGCATTCCTTCGCGGTATGCAGAATAATTACGGGAAGAATTCCTAAATGCTAATTGTCCTGCAAGCATGTTTATCGAATGTTTGTCACCAAATGTTTTTTCATAAGACATTGTATTTTCCAGTTGCCAGAATTGATTCACATCGTTAGCATAGGTGGAATTGTTGTACAGATCCTGAAAAAATGCACCTACCTGATATCTTTTATATCGACTAATACGGTTGTTTCGAAGATCTTTAACCGAAAGCGATGTACGGAATTTCAATCCGTCGATCAGTGTAACCTCACCGTACAAATTGAGTTGAGCAGAAAGATATCCATTATCCTGTTTATTTACATTCAGTGTGGCTAAGGGATTTCCAATATGCGCCACCTCACCATAAGCACCGGCAAAACCACCGATCGCATTTTCATCATACACATTGAAGGCAGGAATCATCGCCACTGCAGACCCTACCGGATTAGACAACAATCCATATTTTCCATCGGCAACTGGTTGCTGTCTTTCTTTTGCCAGTAATAATGTTTCACCAACTCTAAACCGGCCTTTTGTAAATTCTGTTTTAATGTTCATGGAAAAACGGTCATAACTGGTAGTTTTAACAATGCCTTCTTGTGCGAGGTAAGCCAGAAATATTTTGTACACAAGGTGTTTACTACCTCCTGACGCACCAATTGAATAATTCTGCACCGGGGCATTTCGGTAAATCAGGTCCTGCCAATCGACACCTTTACCCGTCTGCTGGGGATTCGTCGCTATAGAAGGGAGCGTTA
>CAYLVR010000327.1:0-2495 GCA_964387165.1 uncultured Chitinophagaceae bacterium
GCAGTCCGGGCTGTCGCGGATGGTGCGCCACAGCTCGGCCAGGACAGCGGCGAAGAGCAGTGGCGCAAGCGGATCGCCCTGCTGCACGCCGGCGCGGCTCAGCACCGGCGCGTCGCCAAACAGCATCGCCGAGTGCCGTCCGTAGCAGGCGTGCACAAACGGCAGAAGGCGCGGAAAGTGCTGCGCCACGACGCGGAGCAGCGCCGTGCGCGACACGAGGTTGAACGCGTTGCGCAGGTCGATCTTGAGAATGACCCGCGCAGCGCCGCAGTGCGGCAGGTGGCGCGCGATGCGCCGGAACGCGTGCGTCGCGATCTCGGCGCCAGCCGCGACGCCGACGCCCACCTGGTTGCGCGCCGCGAAGAACGCCGCAGCGTCCTGCTTCGTCGCCGCGCACAGCAGCTTGCCGGTGACGCGCCGCAGCGCCTCGCCCGCGCAGATTGGCCGGATCGACCCGTCCTTCTTCTCGAGCGCGACGAGCCGACCACCGAAGAAAAAGTCGCGCGCCGCGGCGGGCACGCGGCCCGAGGCCGCGTGCGCGCAGAAGAGTCGCAGCGCGTCGACGAAGCGTGCGCCGGGCACGTCCGCGGCGTCGCGGAGGTGCGTCGGCGTGAGCCCGCTGCAGCCGCCGGAGCTGCCGAGCTTGAACGACGCCAGCGCCCGGCGCACGCCGCCGGCAGTGAAGCCGAGGGCGCCCGCGTCGAGCGGCGGCGGCGCAGCGATGTCCTCCGCGGCCTCGCGGCCGTCGGGGTGCAAATTGCGCATCGCGTCGAGCGCCTCCGGCGAGGGCACGATAACGCGAGCGGCAGCTAGCGCGCCGTTGGCCTTGCCGATAAAACCGGCCTCGGCGAGGCGCACGGCACGGCGAGCGACGTCGCCCGGGAGCGTCTCCGGGGTGACGTCGGTCGCAAGCGCGGCGGCGAGGGCCCCGTTGGCGCGGCACGCGTCGTCGTTGAGCGGGAAACGCTCATCGGCGGCGGCGCCGCGGCGCCGGGCGGCGGCGCGCTGCTCGTCAGCGGCGCGCTGCACCTCCACGGCCTCGGCCCAAAGTTCGCCACGCCGGCCGTCGCGCCAGGCGGCGCAGCGGCGGGTGACGGCGGCGGAAATGTCGCGCACGCCGCGGTGCGAGTGCGGCTGCACCAGCACGCACTTCGCGAACGCGGCGAGGTCGAACCACGTCTGAGCGTCATTGAGCGACTGCTCGAGCGTGACGGCAAGCGCCTCCGCGACGGCCGGGCAAGCGAACCGCGGCACGCGCGCAAGCACACGAATCGGCGTCGCCAAGATCGTCCGGAGTTCCGGAAGCGGCGCGCCGGCGGCAACGACGGTCGGCGGCGCCGGCGCAGGCTGCGCCGACGACGACGACAAAGACGGCAAAAGATGCGGCTGCTGCTGCGACGATGGCTGCGAGATCGCCTCGGCAAGCAGCGAAGAAAAAGCGGCGTGGCTGCTGCGCTGCATGGCCAGCGCGCGGCCGCGAGCGCAGCCCAGACGGTGGCGTCCCTGGCGGCGCTGCCCTGCGCGGCCGCACGAGCAGTCGGGCAGGTCAGCCGTGAAAGCGGCGGCGGCGGCTTGCGACGACGACGGCGGCGGCTGCGGCGGCGGCGGCGGCGGCTCCGTCGCCGCGGGCGCTGCGCTCTCGTCCTCGTCGGCGGCGTGCGACGAGTCGCCCTCGTCGCTGACGCTGCTGCCGCTCTCGCCGTCGTCGCGCGGCGGGGAGGCGGCAGCGCCGGAAGCTTGCGACGCCGAGTCGAGCTCGGCGTCGCACTGGCGGCACAAATCGTTGTCGCCCTCAAAGTCGGCCAGCGGCTTGCCGGTCCGGCAGTGCGAGCAAACACGGCGGCGCTCGCGGTCGTGCGCGCGGTTCCGCGAGGCCAGCGCGAAGAAGAAGCGCTGGCACTCGGCGCGATCGCGCACGGTGGCGAGGAGGCGGTCCTGCTCGTCGGCCGCAACGTACAGCATGCCGCTGCGGCGGACGAACTGGATGTCGGCGGCGCGCGGTCGCAGAAACTCGACGAGCGCGTCGAAGTCGGCGGGCGCGAAGGCGCGAACTTGCGCCACCATGTCGTGCTGACGACCGGCGGCGCACGCAAGCAACGGCACAAACGCCCACGAGTACGTCTCGAGAGCGCTTGCGCCACCCAGCGGAAGGCGCGGCAGCGTCGCCGAAAAGAAGTTCGGCGCCACCGGCATGTAAGGCTGCGGGCCTTCGACGACCACGCACAGCATCGCGCCGACGCCCGCGCCAGCCGGCACGAGGTCAGCGCGCTTCACCGCCTGGACTTCGTCGTCGTCGGCGGCAAACCAGCGGCCGCTCGTGGCGCCGGCGACCGGCCCCACGCGCGCGGCGGCGAACCAGTGGCCCGGCGGGTCGTTCTGCTCCTCCTCCTCCTCCTCCTCGCCGGCCGGCTCCACGAGCGGCGGGCGGAACAGCGCGGCGGTGACGGGCACAAGCCGCAGGCCCGACGTCGTCTGCAACGACGCCGGCAGCGATG
>CAYLVR010000328.1:0-2495 GCA_964387165.1 uncultured Chitinophagaceae bacterium
GATTATTCCAGACGGTAATTTTGAGTTGTCTTCATATTGCACAAGAGCTCGGACTATTTGAAGTAACGTTTTGTTTCCATAATTTTTTTCAAAAAAATCGCATAGTTCATAAACCTTTTTTTGTTTTATTTTCTTTGGCGACTCAAACATCAAAATTAACTCATCTTTGAGATTTGATTTCTCTGCGAGTGCTAATAAGTCAGAGTATAAACAGGTCTCAAGGAGTTTATTAAATTCTTCAATTGATTTACCTTCGGACTTGAATTTGTTGAAGCAGCCTTGAATCCAACTATCTAAGGAAAAACCAACGTTATTTGTATTCTCTTTGAATTCTTCCTTTGTCCAACTTGTCTGAAAAGTGCTGTTAACAAGCCTTAATGTTAACTCATTCCAGTCTGGAAGTATACCATTGCAAATGCCAGCACCAAGGCACAAAATCCAATTTTGATTTGTAAAACTCCTTAGGTAGTTTTTAAACTTTGCTTCTGTTAAGTCGATTGTTTCGATTGGCATAGTTTCTAAATTTTACTCCAATAGTTGGGCCTGGCATAAAGCCAAGCGCCAACCAGTAACCATACCCGCCCAATTTGTCAACTTTTTATTCTCGTGGACGGAAGGAGAATCGACTCTTAAATATTTTTGTTTCACTGTTGTCGTCTTTTATAATGGTACATAACTTGTTTATTACCACAATAAAACTTCCCCAAGCCAACCAATTTAACCATATTACGGCAGTTTTGTCACTGCTTATTAAATATCGTTATTCAAAGTGAAATTACCTAACGTAAAATGAAAATAAGGAAATATCACATCCGCTTTCATAAATGCGACCCTTTCCGGCACGTATTAAAGGTCACGGAGCTGGCTATCTGCCTTTGTTTTTATATGATGGGATATTTTTAACCCCAGGAATATCATCAATTTATTGCGAGTCGATCCTCCCCGTAGCCCCTCCAAAGGGGCACAGCATGACGCCGAGGTTACTGTCTGACCAAATCATTTCACGATATATCCGGTCTACCCGGTTTCTATGCGCTATGCTGTCTCCTGCCGATGGGAGAATTAAAGAGGGTGGATAAAGTTTTTCAAAATCAGGAATAATCATTAACGACTCTGTCTTATTGTTCAGGGGACTCGGGATGGTCCCTTAACCACAGCCTTTGTACCAAAGTTACCCCTGTTTTTAGAGCGTAAGTACTACAGTCAAAACCTGCAAAAACCGCAACTTTTTCCCTGTACTACCCCTAGTACTGCCTTAGAACTGCCTAAGCACTTCCTTAGTACTGCCGATAGAAGTAGTACGAAACTGCGGGTTTTTGCTTGTTCAGCAAAAAAAGACTCTCTGAATGTTGCGTGTTTTTGCGCGTTTCGACTCAGGCTATATTCAGGTGTTATGCGGTGCTTCTTTGGAGAGACTTCGGGGGGAATTCACACCCATCTGCTACCCTAAAAGACCCGGGCTTCGCCCCGGTAACGATCAAAAACCGAGACAGCGGAACTTTTCTGGCAAAGCGGGATTTTTAGTCAGCCCGGATCTTCAAATCATCCATTTGGATTTGGATTTCTTAAGCGATACCTAAGCCGGTTCTGCGCTACCACCCGGCGACTTATATCCAATAACAATTGCATAAAGTTCCGGTTAATCATCTCATTGATTTGAGGTTTAAGGGCATCTATCTGGTTTTTTTGATCCTGGTTCCTGCACATCCATTTTGAACCGCGTGTTAAGGACTCGCCATCCCATATACTCTGATCGACCACTTTAAGCGCATCCTGCAATCGCACGAGTATGTCTATACCATCAGGTCTTTCATCCGAATTAAGATATTCTGTCAATATAGCCACTACCCCGTCTAAACGTCCTCCATCAGAAGTTGGTATAGATTCACCCAACTCTATATATTCAGGCTGTGCTCCATATCTCTGATTGAACGATTTGCCGAAAGAAGCCCCTTCCTTGATCTGCTTATTATGAGGATCTGAATGCTCCTCATATTCATTCCATACATTACTGCCATCCTCGCCCTCGGGAGCCCGGTAATAAGTTGTAGGCTCTATGGCATACACAGGGATCCTGAACTGACTCCTCACCTCAGCTATAGTGGCCGCTTCTTTCTTATATATTTCTGAACAGATCTCTGTTATTGTTTCATCATTTGTGGCAGGTACTAAATCATAGCTGAAGGAGACCAGATCACCACGGTAATCATTCTCTCTTTCCAGTCTCTCCAATTCCATGTTCACTTCTATTTCATCATCATTAGGGTCGATAAAGGGCATATCGTCATCCCCCATTTTTCTCCATACCGTATTTGCCTGGGTTCCAAGATAAGTAAACAACTGGCCTGAACCCGGATCGGCCGAGGCCACCTACAGCAGCACCCTGCATCTCGACATGGGTGACGTGAAGCCGTCCATGGCGGGACCGAAGCGCCCGCAGGATCTGGTCCTGCTGGAGAAGGTCAAGGACAACTACCGCAGCAACCTGCCCGCGC
>CAYLVR010000329.1:0-890 GCA_964387165.1 uncultured Chitinophagaceae bacterium
AACTGCCGGTAAAACACCCCTGCGGGTCCTTCCATAAATCCAACAGGTATGAACACAGCGGCCATTACAAGTGTAATTGAAATAATTGCACCTGATATTTCATTCATGGAATGAAGGGTCGCCACTCTCGGCGAAAGATTTGTTCTTTCCATTTTTGAGTGTACAGCTTCCACTACTACAATAGCATCATCCACCACAATACCAATGGCCAGCACAAGGGCGAATAATGTCAGCAGGTTCAATGTAAATCCAAATAATTGCAGGAAGAAAAACGTTCCGATAATCGCAACCGGTACCGCGATAGCAGGAATTAATGTTGATCGGAGATCCTGTAAGAATAAGAATACAACTAAAAATACCAGTACAAATGCGATCACTAATGTTTCACGTACCTGGTGGATAGATGCATCAAGAAATTCTTTTGAATTATACATTACAGTGGTCTTCACTCCTTGCGGAAGTGTTTTTTCAAATGCCTTTAACTGGCGTTCCACCTCTGTTAGAATATCATTTGCATTCGATCCCGCAGTTTGAAATACGGCAAATCCAGATACAGGGTTACCATCCATGCGACTGCTGGAAGAGTAAGTATAAGAACCGAATTCAACCCGTGCCACATCTTTTAAGCGCAGCATCGACCCATCGCTGTTCGCTTTAATTACAAAATTCTCGTAATCTTCTCCCTGGCTTAATTTGCCTTTATATTTTAATACATATTCAAATGTTTCGGGACTGTTCTGTCCTAAACGACCAGGAGCTGCTTCCAGGTTCTGATCTTTAATTGCATTAAGTACATCCTGGGGAGATAAATTATTAGCAATTAACCTGTCGGGTTTTAACCAGATACGCATGGAATAATCCTTGGTACCAAATACGAGTGCCTGTCCTAC
>CAYLVR010000329.1:900-1124 GCA_964387165.1 uncultured Chitinophagaceae bacterium
GCCTCACTGGAAAGTGCAACGAACATAATAATGCTGTTCTGTACTTTTTGAGTGGAAATACCAGCCTGCACAACCTCCGAAGGCACCTGATTAACCGCTTTGGAAACACGGTTCTGTACATTTACCGAAGCGATATCAGGATCCGTCCCTTGTTTAAAGAAAATAGTAAGCGTCATACTTCCATCGTTACTTGAATTGGAAGTCATATAGGTCATATTTTCAAC
>CAYLVR010000329.1:1134-2477 GCA_964387165.1 uncultured Chitinophagaceae bacterium
TAATGGCGTGGCGACGGAACGCGCGACTACTTCTGCATTTGCGCCAGGGTATAAAGCCGTTACTTGTACACTTGGTGGTGCGATATCAGGGAACAAAGTTACGGGGAGGGTGTAGAGTGACAAACCGCCCAGCAAGAGCAATATGATAGAGATCACCGTTGATAAAACGGGTCTTTCAATAAATCTTTTAAGCATGTGAAGATGTTGAAGAATTCAGAATATTATATTTCTATCCTGAAAATTTAAAGTGGATTAACTTTTAATAAACTATCTGTTGAAATAACCTTTGGAGCTATCATCATACCATCCTGTAAAGTTCCTGTTCCGGAATAAACAATCCTCTCTCCTTCTTTCACACCATCATTTACAAAATAGTAAGCTGCAGTTTTTCCTGAAATGCCGATCGGTTTACTGGTTACTTTATTACTGTCGTTTACAACAAATACAAATATTTTATCCTGTACTTCGAAAGTTGATTCCTGCGGTACAATCAATGTTGAATTTAGTATTTGTGGTATGCGCACTTTACCTGTATTACCTGTGCGCAGGATGCGTCCCGCATTTGGGAAAGTGGCACGGAAAGTAATTGTTCCCATCGATTTATCAAATTGTCCCTCTATAGTGTTCAGTTTACCTTTCTGGTCATAAATGCTATTATCGGCCAGTAATAATTCAACACTGGGAACCTGCTTTACTTTTTCTTCAATAGTATTTCCTGCAAATTGTTTTTTAAATACAATGAAATCCTGTTCGCTCAAAGAAAAATAAGCATATATCTCGCTTACATCAGATAATAATGTGAGGGGCTCTGACTCACCTTTTCCTACCAGGCTACCTGTTTTGTAAGGGAACCTGCCTACGTATCCATTTACCGGTGCTTTAATATGAGTGTACCCGACATTGATCTGCGCATTTCCTACCTGGGCCTTTGCCTGGTCGGCCATTGCCACTGCTGCTGCGTAAGCTGCTTTGGCAGTTTTTAATTGCACTTCAGATATTACATTATTTTCTACCAACGGCGTTAAACGGTCTATTTCCACCTGCGCTTTTTGCATATTGGCTATAGCGCCTGCCAGGCTTGATTTCGCGTTGTTTAACTCTTCGCTATATACCCTGTCGTTGATTTTAAATAATGGCTGACCGGCTTTAACGTAAGCGCCTTCATCAATATATATTTTTTCGAGGTACCCTTCTACCTGCGGACGTATTTCAACATTTACCTTGCCTTCTAATGAAGCAGGATATTGATTGTGTGTTGTTGCAGATGCTGTTGTAATGGTAATTACTGGTAATTGCGGTGCAGCCATTCCGCCAGCATAATTTTCGGGTGCAGCGGAAGAACT
>CAYLVR010000330.1:0-2468 GCA_964387165.1 uncultured Chitinophagaceae bacterium
CCGGCAATTACCACTACGGTATCGCCTTTCCTGATGTTGAATTTAGGTTTGAATCTGTTGCTCATTTTATATTTTTTAAGTTAAAAGTCAAAAGTGAAAAGTTAAAAGTGAAGAAATCTTTAGCGTCTTAAGTTTTTACTTTCAACTTTTAAGTTTTAACTTTTTAAAGCACTTCAGGTGCCAGTGAAATAATTTTCATATATCCCTTGTCACGAAGCTCTCTCGCCACTGGTCCGAATATACGTGTACCACGTGGCTCATCCGACTGGTTCAATAATACCACTGCGTTATCGTCAAAACGAATATAAGAACCATCTTTCCTGCGCAGTTTGTTTTTAGTACGAACGATAACTGCTTTAACAACTGTTCCTTTCTTAATACCACCGGCAGGGATCGCATCTTTCACAGACACCACGATCTTGTCGCCTATTTTGGCATAGTCCTGTCCGCTATTACCCAGAACACGGATACACAATACTTCTTTCGCGCCACTGTTATCAGCTACATTTAATCTGCTTTCTTGCTGAATCATTTTATTAAGCTTTGAGCTGCCAGCATTTTACTGTCAGCAATTAAAAACATACAATTGTTACTTCGCCTTCTCCACTACTTCTACCAGTCTCCAGCGTTTTGTTTTACTTAAAGGTCGTGTTTCCATGATCTTGACAGTATCGCCGATTGTGCACTCGTTCTTTTCATCGTGTGCATGGAATTTCGTTGTTTTTTTCACGAATTTTCCATAGATCGGGTGTTTCACCTTTCTTTCAACAGCTACGGTGATGGTTTTTTCCATCTTGTTACTGGTTACCAGCCCCGTCCTGGTTTTGCGCAAATTTCTTTCAACCATTTTGTGTTTATTTAGATAGGTTAAATACCTATTGCTTTTTTCCTTAATTCTGTTTTCAGGCGCGCAACATCTTTGCGGAGGCTGCGGATGCTCATCGGATTCTCTAAAGGAGAAATAGCATGCGCAAACTCAAGCTTCTTCAAACGCAATTCATCTTCCTGGATCCTTGCTTTCAGATCGGCGTCACTCATTTCTTTAAGTCCTTTTATAAAATCTGCTTTCTTTGACATGTCATTTAAGTTAAAAGTGAGAAGTAAAACTAAAAAGTCATTTGATGCCTCTCCTTTTTTAAGTTTTTACTTTCGAGTTATTTATGCCGAGTAATCCCTGCGAATAATGAACTTTGTTTTAATCGGTAACTTCTGTGCTGCAAGCTCCAGCGCTTCTTTTGCTACAGTTGCAGGAACACCATCGCATTCGAATAAAATACGACCTGGCTCTACTACTGCTGCCCAGAATTCGGGGTTACCCTTACCCTTACCCATCCTCACTTCCTGAGGTTTGCGAGTGATTGGTTTATCAGGAAATACCCTGATCCACACATTACCTTCCCTTTTCATACTACGGGTAAGCGCCTGCCTTGCTGCCTCAATCTGCCTGTTGTTTAACCAGATTGGTTCCAACGCCTTCAGTGCAAATGAGCCGAAAGAAATCGTTGCTCCTCTTTTTGCAACCTGGCGAATACGTCCCTTCTGCGCTTTCCTGTGTTTGGTTCTTTTAGGCTGTAACATTTATAAAAATTTAAAACTGTAAAACTTATTTATCCGCCAAAGCCCTGGCATAGGCGAAAAATGAACTAATTATCTTCTGTTATCTCTTCTCGGTCCACCAGCGTTTCCACCTGGTCTTCTATCTCCACCGCCTCTTCTGTCATTACCCCTGCTGTTCCTGTCATCTCTTTCTGATCTGTCGCCTCTTGGCGCTCCCCTGTTTTCACCACCTTCCTTGGTACCAATGAAATTCGGGTTCAGATCTCTTTTTCCAAGTATTTCGCCCTTGCATATCCATACTTTGATACCAATCTTTCCATATACTGTCAGAGCAAAAACATTTGCGTAATCAATATCCATACGTAAAGTATGCAATGGAGTACGACCCTGTTTGATTTCTTCAGAACGTGCTATTTCAGAACCACCCAAACGACCGCTTACTTTTATTTTGATACCTTCAGCTCCCATTCTCAATGAAGAAGCGATGGCCATTTTAATTGCACGTTTGTAGTTAATACGGTTCTCTATCTGGCGGGCAACTGTATCACCAACGATCATCGCATCCAGTTCAGGGCGACGGATCTCTAATATATTGATTTGAACATCTTCTTTACCTGTCAGTTTCTTTAATTCTTCCTTGATACGGTCAACTTCTCCACCACCTTTACCAATGATAATACCTGGTTTGGATGTATGAATGGTCACGATCAATTTGTTCAACGTGCGTTCGATAACGATCTTGGAAATACCACCCTTATTGATACGTGCATTCAGGTAAGTCCTGATCCTGTTGTCCTCGATCAGCCTTGTTGAAAAATCTCTCTTGCTTCCATACCAGTTTGATTCCCATCCGCGAATGATTCCTAACCTGGCACCAATTGGATTTGTTTTCTGACCCATATTATGGTTTA
>CAYLVR010000331.1:0-2456 GCA_964387165.1 uncultured Chitinophagaceae bacterium
TAGAGTATTTAAAAACACCAAAATTGCCGATTATGAAAAAATCTACGTTTCTTAGTGGGAGATCCGTTTGGAGGCGCCTGTTGCTGGCTTGCATTACGAATGGAGCAACGGCAGCAATGAGCAGAGTATATCCATTGCAGCATCCGGAATCCACTGGTTGCAGATGAATAACGGAGCGTGTTTTTATCGCGATTCAATGGAAGTGACCTTCAACAGACCCTTAATAGATATCGGTCCGGATAGAAATGTTTGCGAAAATGCTGCATTGGTGTTGGATGCAGGCAACCAGGAACTTGATTACACCTGGCAGGATGGATCAAAAAACAGCAGCTTTGATGTGAAAGCCGAGGGATTGTATATTGTTGCTGCCAGCAATAGAATGTGTACCGTTAAAGATTCGGTGCAGGTCAGTTATAAACCAACACCTGTATTCAGTTTGGGCGAAGACAAACAATTCTGTAAGGGCGAAGCCCTGGTTATCGGTAGCCATTTAACGAACAGCTATAACTATCTGTGGGAAGATGGGTCAACTTCAGCAGCAAGAATGATCCATCAACCCGGAACATACCAGGTAACAGGATTCAATGAATGTGGTTCATTTACCGATGAGATCATCATCCGGCAGGGCAGTTGTTTACTTATGGTACCAAATGCATTTACACCCAATGGAGATGGGAAGAATGATATTTTTAAGGTCAGTAGAACCGAGCAACTTGCTTCTTTTTCCATGCAGATATTCAACCGTTGGGGTCAGCAAATCTTTGAAAGTCGCGACCAGTCTCAAGGATGGAATGGCTACCTGAATGGTAAGATCTGTGATATAGGGAGCTATCCTTATCTTATTCAATATCGTAAAACCAATGAGCCCCCAGTTACTTTAAAAGGAATAGTATTGCTGATTAAATAATATCTGGCCAAGAAATATCCAAGGGTTCTAAATGGTATTTTACCGATAATGGCATTCGCAATGCAATTATAAACGATTTACGTTATTAGCTCTCCGGTTTTAGGTTAGTATTATTTAGCGTTTCACAGATTTTCTCATGATCAAATACGAACCTTCTCATATAAAGTTTCTTTACATGGAGCGTTGTATGAATTGATTTTTTAGAGCTTTACTTTCCAGTCTATATGTTGTAATCTTTCAGCTAAAGTCTTTAAAGTAGCCACTAAATCATTTTCTTCTGGCAATGGATCGCTTGCTTAAATAATATACTATCCTGGTGTAAATTCATCTTACTCTATTCTCCATTTATTCGCGACTGGCAGTATACTTTCGGGAATTGCAAAGTTATAGGTAGAGAGTGGATTGAGACTTTTGGCTAAGGATTCGATGAGATGATCATTAGCTCTATTCCAATCTAACAACGCACCTGTCAATGCCCGCACCCGTGGAGGGTAGCTCAAACTTGTTTTTACTAATTTCTGCAAGTCGGCGTTTTTTAAATCTTTTAGTAGTTGACGCAGACGGATCAATGCTCCTTTAGTATCCCGGTCTGGTATATCTCTGAAGTCTTTGATAGCGTCCAGCAGCCCTAATATTTTATAGTTATCATCGTTTACAGCTACATAACTCTTTACTGCTTTCACTTTGATGCTTCCGATTTCAGTTATAACTCGCTTATTTAGGCTGGCGACTTGTATATTCTTAGGAACCTGGGTGGTTAGCATCAGCCGATTATAGAGTGTCGGACCAGTAATATAAGCAATTCGTTTTCCGTCCTGAAATAAGTATGTTTTGAGTAATTCTTCCTCAGCAGGCTTTAGAGTGCCAAAAACTGTTTGTTCTGGCTTATAATAAAGCCCGGTAGAAGCTCGGACGATTATTCCTTTATTAGCAAGCCTTTCAAGCGCTTTGGTGGCTGCAGCATATTCATTGGGCATAACACCCATGTCCAGAAAGCGAAATGTGATTCCTTCGGGTATCTTAGCGATTTTCTTTTCAATTTTGCCTGAGATTGTCATGCTACAGTTTATGAAACGAAGATAAGATTTACCAGGAAATTTGTCGAGTATTTTGCGCAAAATACTCGACAAATTGCGGCGTTGTAAATTGATTTCAAAATTGGTAAGTTTAAGTGAGAAAATGTGCGCCAACCTGCGTGCCGTTTGCGCGCAAGAAAAGGCGGCAAAAAGCGCGAAAACCCAGAAAAAAACGAACGATCAGAAAACAAAAAAGCCTGCAAATCGAATAATTTACAGGCTTTTAGCACAATTGAATGTGTGCGAATGGTAGGACTTCAATCGAACCACTTATGCTTCTTTTGAACTTGATTAGGGGGATCAAGGTCGACTGAGTATTCTTTAATTTGTAATACCTTATTAAGAAATTCACTCCTGCGATATCTCCTGCTCCATGGTTTGGAAGATCGTGTCAATTTTTCCGCGAGCATTGTTATTTGGAAAAATAAAATGCTGTGACAGAAGTTTCCTGTAAGTTTTCCCCTATCCGTGCA
>CAYLVR010000332.1:0-2446 GCA_964387165.1 uncultured Chitinophagaceae bacterium
AAACAGGCGATATCGTTCTGCCTGTACGGGCAAATAAAAGCCTGAGATAATCATAGATCTCCGTCATACTGCCCACAGTAGAGCGTGGGGTGCGGGTAATCACCTTTTGTTCGATGGCTATAGCCGGACAGAGGCCCTTTATATAATCCACATCGGGCTTTACCATACGCGCCATAAACTGGCGAACGTAGGCGCTAAGGCTCTCTGCATAACGGCGCTGGCCCTCTGCAAATAGTGTATCTATAGTTAAGGAGGATTTGCCAGAGCCAGAGACGCCGGTGACTACCACCAGCCTGTTTCGTGGTATCTCTGCCGTTACATTCTTCAGGTTGTGAACCCTTGCCCCTTTAATAAGAATAACGTCTTTATTATCCGTTGCCCCGTTACTATCAGATCTGCGCTTTTTCGTGGAAATGGCCATAATTGAGTCTGCAAAAATACCACACCCACCCGAAAATTAAGTGCTAATATTTAGTTTATATTAAGAAAATCCATAAAACCTTTAGGAAAGTTTGGTTTTTTGGAGAAAGTATATATCTTTAGCTGGTAATATTGTTCTATTAAACACATTTAACAAAAAAAGAACGCCTATCGATTACACTCTTCTACTCAGAAAAACCAACTAGTCCAATTTAGAAATCCAAATAAATAATATCCTATCACCTTCAAAACTGTAGAAGTTTTATGAACTCTTCTTTACGTACGAAAACTGACAATGAACTCATCCAGAATTTTCAGGATGGAGATTTAAATGCCCTTGAAACGCTTGTACTGCGTCATAAAGACAAAATGTACACGTCAATCCTGTTTCTTGTTAAAGACAAGTATTTGGCAGAAGACATTTTCCAGGACTCACTTATTAAGATCATCGACACCATCCGTGGTGGGCGTTACACCGAAGAAGGTAAATTCTTACCATGGGCATTGCGTATTGCCCACAATCTTTGCGTGGATCATTTCCGTAAGGTTAAACGCACCCCTTCTATCAAGACCAGTGACGACCGCGACATCTTCGAGGTTATCAACTTTACCGAAGAAGGCGCTGATGAAAAATTAATGAAACGCCAGAGCCACGAAAGAGTTCGCATGATGCTTGAACTTTTGCCTGAAGATCAGCGTGAAGTAATTATTCTTCGTCATTACGCAGATCTTTCTTTTAAAGAGATCGCATCATTGACCAACTGCAGCATCAACACTGCATTAGGAAGAATGCGTTATGGCTTAATCAACCTGCGCAAAATGATGCAACAGAAAAAAATTGCACTGTAATAATTGATTACATACATAACTGATAACCCCTCTCATAGGCTGAGAGGGGTTTTTTATTCTCCACCCGGGAGCTATATTAGTCTTCTCCCCCGGGAAATACTGAATTTGTAGTATTTATTCTTGCTTTCGGTGCCTGAGCTGGTCAAGAATTTTATTAAGTGCTGCGGGGTCGTTCATATATGGCTCTAAATTGAACAGCGCTACTTTCCTGAAATCTATCGGGGCGCTTTCGGCCTGCAGAGCAATATACCCTTCTTTTAAAAGTTTACCATCCTGCTTTGAAGTTGAATCATAGTTAGTCACGTTGCCATCGCCTATTTGCGGTTGGGTATAAGTGAGTACCGTATCGCCATTTGCGATATTATGCACTATTGAATCACCTAATACCAGTGTTTCTACGGTTACCCATTGGTCGCCGAAGAAAGTTTTGGAAGTTGAATTAATACAGTGTTCTGTGATTAATTGCCCGTTCATTACCACATTGGTACCGGGTGTACAAAGATTAGCATTCGGACGTGGAGCATTGCCTATTCCCCCTAATAATTGCGTCTCCAGGGAAATTGGGAAATCCTGGTCCTTTTTCATGCTCCGGGCCGACTGGCTATGAAGCATTAATCCATTATTGCGAATTGCCCATCCCGGCCCACCCGGAACCTGTTCTCCCACGAACCTGTATTCGGCCACTAATAAATATGCACTGAAGGGTTTATTATAAAATATATGTCCAAACTGTTCATCGAAGGATTTATATTGATCATACCTCACTTTCAACAACCCCTCTTCTACCCTGAATGTATTATTAAAATTATCATTCAGATCATGTTTGGAGATTTTGATATCCCAGTCATTAAGATCTTTTCCGTTAAACAACTGTATCCAGTCTTTCTCTGAAATATTTTTTTGTTCATTACAGGAAAAACTAAATAATACAATAGTTATTGTAAAAATGGCTTTTACGGTCTTATTCATTTGGTTAAATTACGGATTACTACAACAACTCCCAATATCCACCTTTTGCTGCTCCTATACGCCTGATTAAACCAACCTCTTTAAGTTTAGCAATATTTTCTTCTATTTTTCTGCTGGAAATACCAATTATATCAGACAATTGCCTGGCAGAGGTACGTGGGTTTGACTTAATCTGCAGAAGAATTTCATTTTGATTTTTCGTCAGGTA
>CAYLVR010000333.1:0-2441 GCA_964387165.1 uncultured Chitinophagaceae bacterium
AAAAACAGTAAGCCATGACACCTGAACAGGAAAGATTATTGAAAGAGTTCAACCGAAATGTTGAGTGGTTGAAAAGGAAAGAATTAAGTACATCAACGAAATGGGTACGGGCATCCGTTATATTGGAGAAAACAGGATGGACGCGGGCAGAACTACAAACAGCAAGACGAAACCGGTATATCATATACAATGAAAAGACGCACCTTTACGACCCTGGAAGCATCAATGAGGACTATCTGAAGTTTACAGCCCGACCCATGCCCGCTTAGTTTCGGCTAATATCTTTTCAGGTGTTACCTTATAGTAATTTTCAAGACATGTTTTTACTGTTATACCCATCAATTCGGCGCATGTTTCACAGCTTACTCCCCTATCCGCGCAAAGCGTTACAGCGAATGTATGCCGCCCGGTATGCGTGCTTATTTTATTTTTAATGTTAAGCTCATTGCAGACTAATTTTAGTTTTTTATTAAACGTGTCCTCATTTATCGTTAGCGGAAATTCTTTTATCCGGGCAAGGTTCCGGCGCAAACCTTCAGTTACCGGCATCGTTACCCACTGTTTATTTTTCTTAGCCCGAAGTAGCACCATGTCTTTTTTTATGTGCTTGTGAATATCGAATGTATACCAGTCGCTCACCCGAAGCCCCGTATAGATGCCTAATAGCAGGAAAATTGCCGCCTCTCTCAAAACCTTACGGTTTGCTTCATTATCTGCAAACTCTTCAAATTGGGCTACTTCTGCAATGCTCAATGCATCCTTATTGGGAGCATGGTATTTGGGAAATTCGTAAACATGAAAGGGGTAGTAACTTGTAATGCCTCTTTTCCTTGCTGCGTTAAACATTGTCCTGATGGTCTTTACCAGGGAGTGAACATAATTTCCGCCTACGCCTTTCTCTTCTGCATCTTTTTTGTAAAGGTGCTGTTCAAACGATGTAAGGTATTCGGGGGTGATTTGTTCAAAAGCCAGATCCCGGGACCCGTGAAATAGTTCCAGCCTTTTTGTGTGCTTTCTGTAGTTTTCAATTGTCGCAGAATTGCGCTTGTTTTCAACCTCCGTTTTAAACCGATCTACAAAATCGAAGTAATTGCTTTTTTTCGTCTTTGGGGACACCGCCTGCAGGTCCACCGCCTTGCCGTCCATTCTGGATTGAACAATATTTCCTAAAGCGTCATTTTTTTTCTTAGTAATATCGGCATTGATTTGTGCGTGTGAGGCATGGGAAGGCTTTACCCGTTCGTTTTTCTCATCCCATTGCCCGGGCAGAATGAAATAGCCCGTGGAAATGAATTTAGTTTCCCTGGCGATAATTATACGCAGGTATATAGGGATCAGCCCCTTTTTATTCTTCTTTGAATTTCTAATCAGCAGGGTTACAGACATGGTACAACATAGGTACAAAAATTACCTTAATTTGTGTGTTATTTTGTTTCATCTTATTTTAAGTTAAATCAAAAAACCCGCAACTGGCGGGCTTTTTGGGAAAAAGATAAATTTTAAAGGGCAATTACGGAGGTCCCGAGCGGATATAATGAAATTTTACAAACTATTGATTACCAAAACGATAATTACATTTTTGTGAATATGGTACAACATAGGTACAATATTTGAATAAATAAAAAGCCCCGCAGTACCTGCAGGACTTTCTTACCGATTAGGAGATACCCCGATCAGATACAAAGATAATCTATTCCTATTTTCGCCTCATGAAATTCTTCATCTACCCCAAATTAGACGGCAGGCATTACGAAATTATTGTAGAGCATTACGGGGTAACATGGAACACGGAGCGGTTTAAAGTGTTCGGGAAAAGTACGCTGCTGATTGAAAGTAATCGTCCGCTTTTTCGCAACAAAGGTATTAAGCACCGGCGGCCGGATTATAAGTTGATATCCGGGAAGATAACGGCGAATTACCACCTGGAGGCGGTTATAAAAGAGATAGATGCCTGGGTATTGAAAAACTTAGATTAAATTAGTCCCGGTGTTTTTCTGCTTAGCGCGTCCGGGGTATCTACTTCGGGCGTTCTTTTATATATGTGCCTTTGTCTTTTACGTGCCCCCAAAAAGCATCATTAGTACCTAAGCGCATTAGACAGGCTGCCGTGCTTTCTTTCTCAATCCAGCAAGCTCCCTGTACTTGCCGATAACAGCCCATTTTGATTTCTCTATTTTAAAATGACGTTTCAGTCCTTCCTGCAGTTCGGGGATGGACATGGATTGCCAATTTTTTAAAAGGTAATCCTCCTCGGGCTTATCCCAATGCCATGCCGCCTTCTTGAACCTGTGTTTTGTTATCGCGTTCCGGACCGTGCTAACATTCAGCCCCAGGATTTCAGCGACTTCCGTATATGACTTGGTTTTGTACAGCCGCTTAATTTCCTTCAGATTGTCCTGTATTGTTTGATCTTGTTTGCGCCCATCAGAAACCTTCATCCA
>CAYLVR010000334.1:0-258 GCA_964387165.1 uncultured Chitinophagaceae bacterium
CCGCCACTGCAACCACTTGCACTTAATGTTGAACTGTTCCCTGAGTCTATTGTTGAAGGGCTCGCACTTAATGTTGGCGCAGCCGGAGTTGAACATCCGCTTCCACCAATTACACATAAATCACGATAACAAATTAATCCGTCTTCACTTGCAAAATCTATCGTGTTACTTCCACTGTTCAAACTATAGGTGCCAATTGTTCTTTCGGGATACTCTGTTGAAGTGGTTTGTGCTAAATTAAATGTTGACCATGAGCCA
>CAYLVR010000334.1:268-2439 GCA_964387165.1 uncultured Chitinophagaceae bacterium
AACGGGCATGAACTTTAAATGTATATGTGCCCGCAGCCGAAACACTTATGGTATTGCTTTTTATTTCATAGATATTGGCAGAACATAAGTCGCCCCAATTCTGACAAGTTGAATCTCCGCCCCCACTGCTCTGTACATTTAATACTGCATTTGCTGTTTTATTGGTGCAGCCGCTTTTACTTGCAGTAACTGTATAAGTATATGTTCCTGCTGTGCCGGGGGCATTAAATGTAACAGTAGAATTTGTTCCGCTGATACCATTTCCACTCCATGAATAAGTAACACCTGCGCATTGTCCACTGCACGATGCGGTTAATGTAACAGATGTATTTACAGTTGGACTACTATTAGAAGACGCTGCACTTACTGTAAAAGCGCATGGGTCGGGAGAGCTCGAACAACTCAATGCATTCTCCCAATATCCATCGTCGATCATTCCTATTGAAACAGGATTATTATCACTGACAGAAAAATTATTGCCTCCCTGTGCATTCCATGTAGATTCATATATCTGGAATTCATCAAAAACACCGGGAACAATATTTACTGTTGCAGAAACTGCCTGTCTTGTAGGTGGTGTATAACTAACATCTGTATAATTTGCTCTTACATAACGCATGGTTTCCTTTAACTGGCTGATCATCGGATCATGAAAATGCATAGCAAGCATTACAATATCGGCGCCATGTTTAAATGCACGCGGGATCCATTCCATAGCATCTGAAGGGTTAATATTATTTGTTCCTGCGGGTCTTCCTAAATCTTCCGGATCAAATTCAACAGCGGCAATTTTAGAAGGGTCTGTTCCCTTCATAATATCCAGGGCCATAATTTTCAAACGGTCGGAGTATGGAGAATCTCCATCACTTGTATATGTGCCATCTGTTTCCTGGAATAAAATAGGAATAGAACTGGAATGAAGATGAAATACATTCGATTGTTTACCACCGAAATCAGCAACAAAATTTAATACTTTTAATGAAGAGCTGCGATTTTTCACAACATCCCTGAATCCTTTTACCAATCTTCTCAGCCCCCATCCTGCAAAGCGGTGATATTCTTTTTGCAGATCACTTTTCCATGTTTGATCGTAAGGACTGGGTTCACCAACAGGTGCAGAAGAGATATTGTAAGATGTTCCTCCGAAAGTTACGGTTGACTGTCCGGGAAACCTGCACGTTAAATATTCAGTGCGCCATGCTTTTAATGCTGAATCTTCATAAAATCCGGGCTGCCATAAATTACTACTTAACCAGGGAATTCCTGTCTCTTCAGCAGTAGTATTTCCCATGGCTACAAAAACAATATCATTATAATGAGTGGATACGGCAGCAAGTGCATTATCAACAAATGCGTAAAAACGCTCCATAGCATAATGCGAATAAAAAGAAGGACATGCAATTACATAATCATCCGCCACGAGTGTACCATTTTTTAGCCTGGCAATATGATCGTTCGAAAAATAGCTGTCATTTAATCTTCCTTTTCGTTGGTAAGGGAAATGAAGAGCAACTTTCATACCTTTTGCAAGTATTGCTTCAACTGCCTGGTTTAATTTAGTACCATAATAACTACCTAATGTTGGTTCATATTCATCCCACTGAATATGCAGACGCACAGCAGTTGGACTTGCATCCTGTCCGTTCCAGGTAATCGTATCCCACTTTAAAATATATTCCCATTGTTCAGGATGAATACCATTGAATGCAGTTCTTTCAAACCCATAACCTGTAGTATTCAGCATCATGTGTTTTTGTGCCTGCAAAGAATTGGAGATAAAAAATAAGATGAATAAATAAAGCAGAAGTTTTTTCATGGCAATCTTTATTATTGGAGATGGAAAAAATGGACCGTCTCTGAAGCGAGACGGCCCGGGTTTGTCATTGAATTAGATTTCACGATTATCTTGCTATGTTGATCTTTTTCGTTTCAACAGAATTAGCCTGATGTAACTGCAGGAACAATGTACCTGACGCTTTATTAAGCAGGTTGATGCGTTCTTTGTGCAACCCCTGGCCGATTACAAATTGCCTGTAAATAGTGCGGCCCTGTAAATCAGTTACAATGATAGTGGCTTTTTTACCTTTTTCAAGATAAAATTGTGTTTCGAAAATTCCTTTGCTTGGATTAGGTGAAACAACCATATTTAATTTCTGATTTGTCCAATCTGC
>CAYLVR010000335.1:0-2430 GCA_964387165.1 uncultured Chitinophagaceae bacterium
TGCTTCCGGACGGTACTACCGTTTGGCTGAACGCTTCCAGCAGCATTACTTACCCTACAGCTTTCCCGGGAAACACCCGTGCGGTAACAATTACAGGAGAGGCTTATTTTGAAGTGGCAAAGAACCCGGCGAAACCATTTACGGTACAAACCTATAAAGATGAAATAACGGTAAAAGGCACTTCTTTTAATGTGAACAGTTACCCTGATGAGCCTGCTGTAAAAACATCGCTTCTTGAGGGATTGGTTGAAATAAACGGTTCGTTGTTAACACCGGGCAAAGCCTACATGGGTGGCAAAATAGATGAAACAGATTTAAGTAGGGATTTGGCCTGGAAAAACGGGGCGTTTAACTTTCATCATGTAAGACTGTCGGAAGCCATGCGGCAGATTGCAAGGTGGTATGATATAGAGATACATTATGGAGGAAGGGTAGGTGATATAGAGTTGGGCGGCGAAATTGGGCGGAAACTCACGTTGAAACAATTACTGAACGGGTTACAGGACAAGGATTTACATTTCAGATTAGAAGGAAAAATACTGACAGTGTATTAAGCAGGTCGCAGGTTGTCAAATTGTAACCCTGAATCTTGGAACCTACCCCCTGTAACTTGAACCCTGTACCCTGAAACCTTAAATAAAAAAACCGGATTCTGCTCGCAACAAAATCCGGCCGAAAGTTTCAGGCTAACCCGATAAAAATACTGAAGCAACAGACATTTTATTCATTAACCCAAAACGCAACAGAAGTATGCAATTAACTGCATTTACCTACCGATGCATTGGTATCCGTGGAATTTTACCCAAAGCTTTACGAGTGATGCAACTTACCATCGTTCTGCTATTAGGATTTTGCTTGCAAACAACTGCCACAGGCCTGTCCCAAACCATTACTTTTTCAGGAAAAGAAGTGCCGCTGGAGAAAGTATTTACAGTAGTGAAAGAACAAACCGGCTATCTTGTGAGCTATAAAGCCAGCCAGATAAGGAAGGCGAAGCCGGTAACTGTTCATGGAGAAAATATGCCCATGGAAGTGTTTCTGAGCCAGGCGCTCAAAAATCAGCCGCTTGAATTTACGATCCAGGAAAACACCATTTTCATTAAGTGGAAGAAAGAGATATACCCTCATTTTACTATTCAACCCATATCGGACACGCTTTCTTCTCATGCAGACATCAGCCTGAGCGGGCAGGTAACCAATACAAAGAAGGAGCCGATAGAAGGCGTGAGTGTAATAGTTAAAGGCACCCAAACCGGCACCACTACTAATGCCGATGGAAAGTTTCAGTTAACTGTAGAATCAGCGAATAATGTAGCGTTGGTTTTCTCTTTTGTGGGATATGAAACAAAAACGGTAAAAGCAGGTAGTCAAACTGTGTTTGATATTGTACTGGAAGCGTTTGCATCTCAATTAACAGATGTGGTTGTAGTAGGGTATGGAACGCAAAAGAAAGTGGATATTACCGGGGCTGTTGCGGTAGTGGACATAAAGTCTATGAAATCTATTCCTACTGGTTCGGCTTCCCAGGCGCTCCAGGGGCAGGCTTCCGGTGTGAATGTAATTAGCTCAGGCGCACCTGGTGGGCGAAATGATATTTTTATTCGGGGGGTCACTTCTTTTGGGAATACACAGCCATTAATTATCATTGATGGTATTCAGAGTGACTTGAATAATATTAATATCAATGACATAGAATCGATACAAGTGTTAAAGGATGCCGGGGCTGCATCTATATATGGCGTGAGAGGATCAAACGGGGTTATTGTGGTTACCACTAAGAAGGGGAAATCCGGGCAACCTACATTATCGTACGATTCCTACTTAGGCGTTCAGGTTCCACCAAAAGGGAATGTATTCAACTTACTTAACTCAGAGGACTATGCCGGGCTTTATAAAAAAGTTAACCCCGGCACCATATTATTTGCAAATGGTTTGCCGGACTTTACCTATGCCGGCCCGGGAATTGCGGGTACAGCAATGGCGGGAGACCCTGCTGTGGATCCTGAAAAGTATAATTTTGACGCCGCAAATCCTTCAAATGATTATCTGATTCAAAAAATAAATAAAAACGGCACCGATTGGTTTCACGAAATTTTTAAACCTGCGCTTATGCAAAGCCATAATTTGACAGCAAGTGGTGGAACTGAGAAGTCTAATTACCTGTTTTCATTGGGATATTTAAATCAACAGGGAACTTTAATTGAAACTTCTTTAAAACGATATTCTGCACGGATTAATACACAGTATAAAATAGGGAAAAACATCCGGATTGGACAAAACGCATATTTATTTTACAAGCAAAACCCCGGTATTAGTAACCTGAGTGAAGGAAATGCTATTTCGCTTTCTTATAGAACACTACCAATTATTCCTGTACATGATATTAATGGGAATTACGGAGGAACATGGTTGGGTCCAGAATTAGGTACC
>CAYLVR010000336.1:0-2366 GCA_964387165.1 uncultured Chitinophagaceae bacterium
ACGATGGTCGGACGTGTGGAGATGCAGAAGAGATTGTCGCCCCGACCGACAAAGACATCAACGTGCAAGCTCCCGCAATCTGTCGTTTGCCCAGTGGCGAATTGCTGTTGCTAGCCAATCATGCTCACGGCAAATCCAGCACCACGATGGAACTCCACCGCTCGCAAGATGATGGCAAAACTTGGAAGTTGGATCAGGCCCTCTGGGAAAAAAGCAATGGTCAATGGTTGCAGGGTGGTGCTTCGCAATTGCTACTACTCGCCAATGGGCGCTTAATCATGGGTGTGCATGGAGGCACGGGCACGCAAGGCAAGCAGAAGAATGATGCCTGGTGTTTGTTCAGTGACGACCAAGGCCACTCTTGGCAACGATCAAAAGATACCATCGTCCTCCCAATGCGGGGCGCTATGGAAGCTTCCCTTGCCGAAATGTCGGACGGTGAATTGGTTATGTCTCTCAGAACGCAACTTGGCGCGCCGTTCCTCAGTCGATCCACTGACCATGGCAATACATGGTCGAAAGCTCAACCTTGTGGCCTGATTGGCCCCGAGTCTTGCACAAATCTGAGCCGCATTCCCGAGACCGACGTGCTTCTACTGCTATGGAATGATGCGCCCTACGAGCATGACCATCACCATTTTGGAGAACGTACGCCGCTTTCCGCAGCTATTTCAGCTGATCGTGGCAAGTCATGGCAAAAGGTCGGCGACATCGAAACGGAGCCGAAGGTAGAGTACACGAATCTTGATTGCTACTTCACCAGTAAAGATGAGGCCGTCATTACTTACTTGCACAACAATCCGGCCTGGAGTCGTCTTAACGATTCGATGTCGCTTAAATGTGCGATCATTCCGAAGGCATGGTTCTTGAAAGATGCCGAGAACATTCCTGTTGCAGCCAAGTGAGTACCAAGCAGGAGGCATTACTCTAAAGTTCAATCAGCGTTCGGCATTTCGGCGATTTGGAGATTCCGGAACAACACATCCGTCGTAGGATCATGCGCTTGAAGACAGACGACACCTGGCTTTAAGCGAGTTCCCAAGCGTGGGTTGTCATTGAGCGGGCGGTCGTCGGTCCAATCACTTACCTGCAAACCGTTCACCCATACCGCCACATGCGGCCCAGAGACGGCGATCGTCTTGGCAAACCACTCTCTGTCGTGGGCAAGTTGCTTGCGAGCCGTTTGATGCAAATAGATTCCACCTGTGCCATATTTCTGTGGCGTGTCAGGAGAACTGGGATCAACAAGGTTGTAGATCTGGCTTTCATAGCCTTTGATTTTGCGAAATTTTCCTGAAATGGCCCGATAAAAGACGCCTGAGTTTATTCCTTCGCCATTCACATAACATTCAAGCTGCAAGATAAAATCACCATAGGTTCGCTTGGTTTCCAGCTGCCCTTCGCCGCCCAGCACTCTGATCTCGCCACTGGGCGTGACTTCATAGCGGCTTTTGTTGGCGTTCTTATCTGTCCAAGCCGAGAGATCTTTGCCGTTGAACAAGGACTCCATGTTCAGCGGTTTCAAGCGAATGTTGCGGAACTTCACTTGCCCCTGATCAACGCTCAGCGCCACCTTACCCATAGACGCGACGTTGGCCATCGAACTATTCGCAATTTGCTTGTTATCAAGAACTATCGAAATCTCTTTGCCTTGCACTGTCACGTCCAAGGTACACCAAATGTCAGGGGCTATCGGTATGGCGACTGATGTTGCCTCCCTATTGATGCTCTCAGTGCTTGATTTGAGATGCAATACGCAGCCGTCGCTTATTGCCGGCGATGACCGAAGAATGATTGTACCACTGGATTGCGCGGCGGCGTTGAATTCCAAATGCAACTCAAAATTAGCAAAGTCGCTCGTCGAAATGAGTCGGCCCGACGGCACACCTTCTGGCTGCAAAGTGCCTTGGCTTGCTCGCCATCCACCTTTATTTACCTGCCAACCAAATGTGGTTTGGCCGTCGAACAGTGCGATCCAGCCCGCGGCGACTTGCTCGGTGGTTATGGGCATGGGCACGAAGCTCCATCCATTGCCAACCAGCAGCGAACACACTATCAAAACAGGCAGCACAAGCTTTGTCATGATCACGTCTCCCTGAGTTCGAGCAGAGTTGAGAAGGTATGAATCGTTAGCGGCATGAACGAACATTGATCTTCTCACTCGCTAAAAGTGATGCCCCAAACGGCTTGCGTTCGGACTCCAGGCCGCTCTTCGCCAGAGGGAATTACAATCATGTTTCCCCACTTCACGGCCGTTGTCGTTACAGGAGAAGTCACGGGCATTCGTCCCGATAAGCTCCATGAATCGGTTGAGAGAGAATAGGTCAAAATGTCACGACTAAAGCCTTGATGGTTGTCATACAGCG
>CAYLVR010000337.1:0-2356 GCA_964387165.1 uncultured Chitinophagaceae bacterium
CCACCTGTTCAACGTCGTTACCTTTTAAAATGAGCCCCGTCACCTCTTCATTAAATTTAAATTGAATACCCAGTTCAACAGCAAGATCGTGCATAGCATTAACAATACTATACATCCCTCTTTCAGGATACCAGGTGCCGCCTGCGATAGCAGCATAATTCATCAGGCTGTATAAAGCAGGCGTATTTTCGGGCAGCGCACCAAGAAATAATACAGGAAATTCCATTATCTGCCTGATACGGGGATGTTTAAAATATCTATGAACATGCGATTTCATCGAAGTAAATACATCCATCTTAAATATTCCCTTAAGCACTTCTGTATCTGCAAATTCTTTTACAGACAATCCTGGCTTGTACACCAGTTTCTGCATTCCTGTTTTATATTTAAATGTGGCCTCTGCTAAAAATTTATCTAATTGATTTCCTGATCCCGGTTCCCAAGAGTTAAATAAGCCTTTTAACTTATCGATATTAGCAGGAATATCTGTAGAACCATTCTGCCATATTATCCTATACGATGGGTCGAGGCGGGTGAGTGAATAATAATCGCAGGTTTTTTTACCAAAGGAAGCAAAATATTTATCGAATATATCGGGCATCCAGTACCAGCTTGGGCCCATATCAAAAGTAAATCCGTTTTCTTTTATCTGCCGCGCGCGACCTCCTGGTGTTGCGTGTTTTTCCAATACAGTTACCTGCCAGCCTGCTTTTGCCATAAAGGACGCTGCAGATAAGCCTGAAATTCCACTACCAATAATTATTGCTTGTTGTGACAAATTATTTTTTGTTGGTTCAACATCAGGCACAGCCCTTCAAAACCTCTCAATCTTTGCTTTCAATGTCTTTCTCGCGAAATGTATCCTGCTTTTAATCGTACCCAGGGGTTCACTCAGCATATTTGCTATCTCATGATACCTGAAGCCATCAAAATATAAAATAAACGGTTTTCTGAAAATATCCGGGAGAGAATGAATGCACGCCATAATATCTTTTACCCGCATGGCACACTCTGTTGTGTTAATATTTCTTTGCTGATAATCAAGAAAAAAACTATTGGGAGTATTGCTAATAATTGTAGCACGTTTAAACTTCCTGCGGTAATCATCAATAAAAATATTACGCATGATCGTGTACAGCCAGGCACCGATGTTTGTGTTTGCATTATATTTCTCCCGATTAGCCAGTGCACGGTACATTGTTTCCTGGAACAGGTCACCGGCGATCTCCGAATCGCGGGTTAACGCAATAGCAAACGGCTTTAAAAATTCCGAATTATTTACCAGTAGATTATTAAACTCCAAAACACTCATAAAACTTTGTTTAACCAGATATATCCAGGTAAAACAAAATTCATACCGCTGCAAAATTGATTCTCTGTGCGTTAATATTTACTCTTATAATTTACGAAGTGTGGAAACGTTAAACAGGTTATTCCCCGCTGGGAACCTGTCTGCCCGAAGGCAGAAATACATTGTGCGAAAGCTGCCCGCAGGCATGTTAAAAAGGAAAAGGTGTGGAAAAACTGCCATCAAATCAAACATTGGATCCGTCAAACCAGCACCGAAGAAGAGTTTACAGCGTAGAATTCAGCAGCACTCCTGCATCTTCCAGCTCTTTTATTACATCTGTTAACTGTCCTGCTGATTGCAGCGCCTGAAGATGACGTATATGGTGCATATCGGTCCCCAAAAAATCAACATATCTTTTCTCAACAAGATGTTCTGCTATTTCCATTGGTATTCTTCCATAATACCCGGCAAGCGACAACAAATTCACCTGGAAAAAATATCCAGCTTCTCTTAATTCATCATAAATAGTAAGATCCCTGAAAAAATAAGTGTACCGCTCAGGGTGAGCGAGTACCGGCTGATAACCGGCCATCTGCAACGCAAATAATCTTTCTTTCAGATCAAGTGGTGCACTTACAAAAGAAAATTCCGTAAGCACATTATTATCTTTAATAGTTAATAAAGGAATTTCATCTTCTATTAATTCATCAACATGATAATCCAGAAAGTATTCCGCCGCAAATTTTATGGGGATATCCATATTATTTTCCTTTAACGCAGCGATGAGTGTTGCATGTGCGGGTTTAATTGTTTCAATATCATTTTTATAGATATCCCATAATATATGTGGAGTGGCAATAAACTTTTGAAAACCCAGTTCGTTTAATCCTTTAATTAATTCAATCGAAATTTTTTCATTTGGCGATCCATCATCAATACCAGGCAGCAGATGCGAATGCATGTCGCTGACAAGCGAACTGAAATCGGGAGCTACTACCTTTTTTTTCTTAAAAATGGAAAGCATTTTTTAACTAGTTTCTTTGATTTGTTTTGGAATTACCCGGG
>CAYLVR010000338.1:0-2355 GCA_964387165.1 uncultured Chitinophagaceae bacterium
AGCCTTACCGATTTTACAGCAGAAGAAAAGCAACTTGTTAGTAAGGGGTCTTTTGGCGTGAACTTCAATCTTGCCGAAGAGAAATGCCTGATAAAAATTGAACTTCCCTTTTCAGAACCCTCTCAATTAGGCAGGTTAAATACAATCGTTGATAAATTGATGCAGCAAGGCGGCTCAAAAATAATCGGAAGCGCAGGAGATATGGGTGCAGGAATGCCTTTAGGTAACGATGATATTCCTTCCGGTTCAATTGACAAATATTATACGCTGCGGGTGAAAAAAGGAGAAATTATTCGCGAGTTGGATGCAGAAAAGTATGCTACAAAAGATAGTGATGAAGGAATGCAGGCCATGAAAGAAATGGGACAGTTTGGAATGGGAAATACCACCATTGTGATTAATCTACCCAAACCTGCTAAGGAAGCGACAGGGCAGGGCGTTTCACTTTCTGAGGATAAGAAAAAAGTAACGATTACAAGTTCTGTTGAAGATTTTTTTGATGATGGTAAGAAACTGGAATTTACAATTAAATACTAGTCTCTCTCTTAGCGAAATCTAAAATCGGCGGAAACTACGAGCCGAAATAATTTTTTAAGAAGTTGGTTCTTGAGATACGAACCAAGGCGATAGTATCTGTTTGAATTGCCAGTAGTATTTCAGAAGTGGGCATAGGTAATATACTTGATATAGTGATTCACGGCTTAAACTTTTCGTTGGCTGAAAAAATATATCCAAGCTCCCGACCTTCAATATCCTTTTCAGCTCTCAATAATCCCACTTGTTCTTTACGAATGGTAAGTAAGCCTTTGAATGCAGCGGTAAAATTCTGTTGAAGCAGAGCGCTGATAAAATCGATCCCACCCAGTACCAACATCTCCAGCATGGTATATCCGCTGGTCAGTTTGTGAAGTGAATACTGATGCAGGTACTCACTATAAAGTTGGTTGTACTTGTCTACCAGGTGAGGTAAAGGCATGTCCTGTCTACCTGCCTCATTTATCCAATTGAGCAGCGCATGATACTTTCGTTGAACCGTAGTGTCACTGCGGAATTCCAATATTTGCTCCCAGGCTGTATGCTCGTCCGGCACGGGAATCTTGCCTAATATAAAATGAAGCGCCATGTCTGGCGATTTTTTTGTGCAATAGCTGTCAAATGAATTAACGATAGGAACAAATTGTGTTGCAGGTTCATTTACGCCAAGCCGAACGGCATCGATACGCATGCGCATATCTTCCATTTTAAAGATCAGTTCATTGGTAGCGGCGACCACCCCTGCAAATTGGAGTTGCCCAGGTTGTGCCATTTCCTGCTTTTCTTCAGGCGTGGCCGGAATCAAATGTACCTGAATATCTTCATTGAGCATTTTAATATCTTCTTCCAGTTCAACGTTCATTTTAAGATCCTTTAAGTCTTTAGGCCCGAATGTGTAGGTTTGGATAAGTCCCTGTTCTTTAAGCCAGTCCAGTTCCATCAGAAGGTTGCTCTTTTCTTCTTCTGTCAATTTTTTTGATTCCTTGATGTCGCGTTCGGCAAACCATAAATCCTTCCAGTCTATGTATAAGCGGTCAAAAAACAGAGACAGCTTCTTAAACTGCACTTCTTCGATCATTCCTGGCCGCGCAATGTTGATGATAGCTGATTTAGGCATTTTCTCTTTATTGCCTTTTGAAGATATTTAAAAAAATAGACTATTGCCTCGGATTGTGTCCTCACGAACCGAAATAATTTTTTGTCGACTTACTCTAAAATAGGTTTTCGCTAATAGGTGTAAAAAGTTCAATAGTATTACAGAACAATACATGGATTGACCTGTTTAAAGGAAGGCACAACAGGTGATGATAGTAGCAGCATTGGCGGTTATAAAAACTATAACAGCTTCTACTTTTTTTATTTGTATAAAATTTAATCCCTTTTAGCGAAACCTAAACCCGGCGGAAACAGAAGGGATAAAACGACGGCCAACATCCTGGCTTAATGAATTAAATGTATTGGCATATTCCAGTGTATGCCCAAATGCTATGGATGGGGCAACATAATAATTTCCGTTAAAAAGAAAATGATAGCCACCTTCCACCAGCGGGGTAATAAACAAGGAATTTTGCTTGGTTTTACTTTCAAAATTTAATAACGAAAAAAGCAAACGGCCTCCTACAAAGGGGCTATGGCTGTTCATGTCCTTTGCCATATTATAGCGGTAGCCTGCATATAGCCCAAATCCACGAGATACGGAATATGCACTTTGTACAGGAAAATTATAGACTAAACCCAAGCTAAAACTATTTTTCTGCTGAAAAAGCTCTGTACGCATACCCGCAATCTGCGACTGGAAAGTTCTGCCAATAGGTCGCATAT
>CAYLVR010000339.1:0-2337 GCA_964387165.1 uncultured Chitinophagaceae bacterium
GGATGTGTCAGAAAAAATTAACTCCGCTTTTTATCCTGCTTAACAACAATCCATAACAATCTCTTATTAATCTATTAGCGATTTCATTACGTGAAGGTGGGCGGTTATTACGGTTATTGATTATCGCCCGATCCTCTGGAGTTAATGCTCTTGCATCACCTTTATATGTAGCGGTTTTTTCCTCCCAGGTGTACCTGTCGGGGAACCTGTCGTATAAAATATTCCTGTTACTGGTAATATCATAGATGCGGCATTCAAGGGTAGCATTGCTTTGTAATATACTCCGGGTCACATATACTGTTGCATAAACGGTTTGATAAATGGGTTTGGCGGGAATTGATTTTGTACTGCCTGTTTGTATCTGCACGCTTCTCTGAATCGAATATCTGTCGGAAGCAACAGCGCCTATATAAAGATCCGTAAAATTCATTTCAACATACCTGTCTGCTTTAATTCTTCTAAGAGAAGCATCACGATCAGAAAAGAAGCGAACATCGCTATATGAGCCTGCATTAAGATCACGCACCATTTGCTGCTGTAAATAATCTTCCTGGAAACCCCAATAGCTCCAACTGTACCTGTTATAATTTACCGGGCTTACTACTACTTTGAGTGTGCCTTTTTCTATCGCTTCATTCATTAACATCCGTACATCCTGGTAACCCGGATATGCATTGTCTGCCTTCTTTAAATAATCGTAAGCTTTCAGTGCGTACTGCCTGTTATTGTAGTTTAGATATTCAACACCCTGCGCATAATATTCCTTCGCTGCTTTTTCTCTTGTCGTTTGTAATGCCTTTGTGGGATCCCAGGGGTTGGGAACTGCTTTACTTGCCGCAGGGGAAGATTTAATGGCTTTATACATTTCTGCCATTACCTGCAGTTCCTGGTTAACCTGCATATACCTGTCGCCCGTAGAACCGCCTTTAATGTTGGCATGGTTAATTTCTTTTCTTTTGTCTGCGGCGGCTTTATATGCTTTTGGAAGAATATCTGCAGAAGCTTTATCTGAAGGATCCTTATTCAGCTTTTCTATTAATTCAAAAACGGTTTTATCTTCGAATGTGTATAAATTAGAAAGCGGGGAATAATTGGAGCATGCACAAATTAACAGGGAAAGAAAAAATATCCTGAAGAGGGAAAGGTTCATAACAGGTAGTTTAACCCTAAGGTACGGATGATATAGCAATCGCCGCAGTGCGGAAAAATGCTATATTAGTACGTTATAATACAAATCGCCCCAGAGGGGCGAACTGTTTTTTATTCGTAAGACTTTAATTCTTCCTCAATCAGTTCACTGAGTTTATCTTCGAGTTGAGACACCCACGCCGGCAATGTTTGTGGCACTATTCTCCATGCCGAACTCTCTTTTTTCATATTGAAAATGATCCTCACGCCACGGTCATCACTTACGTCAACTGTGGTAAGGGCTTCTTCACGTCCATTGGGTTTGCGGAAATTAAATTCCCTGACCCTTCCTTCAGCCTTGATCAACCTGGTGAATTGGATATTTTTAATAAATCTTATCTGCATAGTTTTCATTGATGCAATTTACATGCTAAACTTTTAAAGAAAATAGAAAATGACTCCATGGGAGTAAAATGCTCTACGGGCAAAGTGTTTTTCAACCGCCCCTGCGATGACAGCCGTCGGTTAAAACCTATGGTTATTAGACGAAGTTTCGGTGCAAGTAACAAATTACTCCATCATTGTGTGGATGGTTTTCCTGCTAAGTAATGTATTGCCCCTCGGGGCAATACATGGAATGTTAATTTTAGTATCTGTACAGATCAGACTTGAATGGCCCCGCCTTAGGAATACCGAGGTATTCTGACTGTGCCGTTGTAAGTTCTTCCAGTTGTACACCTATTTTAGCGAGGTGCAGGCGAGCTACTTTCTCATCTAAATGTTTAGGAAGCACATATACTTTATTTTCGTAGCTGGAAGCATTCGTCCACAATTCGATCTGTGCAAGCGTCTGGTTAGTGAATGAATTGCTCATTACGAAACTTGGGTGACCGGTGGCGCATCCGAGATTCACTAATCTTCCTTCTGCAAGAACGATCACGTCTTTTCCGTCAATATTATACAGATCAACCTGCGGTTTGATAGTATCTTTTGTATGACCATAAGTTCTATTGATCCAATCAATATCGATCTCGATATCGAAGTGTCCAATATTACAAACGATCGCTTTATCCTTCATCGCCCTGAAATGTTTTTCTGTGATCAGGTCGCGGCAACCAGAAGCTGTAACGATAATATCGGCTTCTTTCACTGCATCGATCATTTTCTTCACCTCAAATCCGTCCATGGCAGCCTGCAGCGCACAGATAG
>CAYLVR010000340.1:0-2321 GCA_964387165.1 uncultured Chitinophagaceae bacterium
CACAACGTCTATAAAGTAAAAACCTTTACCGAGAAACCTAATCTTGAACTGGCCACTACGTTTATTAATAGCGGCGAGTTTTTATGGAACGCAGGCATATTTGTATGGCATGTAAAAAACATCCTGCTGGCATTTGAAAAATATCTTCCCGAAATACATGACCTTTTTTCTTCACAGAAAGAAAAATTCAATACACCCGAAGAAGAAAAGGCGCTGCAGGAGATTTATCCTTTTTCTACCAGTATATCGATCGATTTCGGCATTATGGAGAAAGCTGATAATGTTTATGTGATCCCTTCCTCATTTGGATGGAGCGATCTGGGTACCTGGACAAGCGCTTATGAAAATCTTAAAAAAGATAATCATGATAATGCAGTGGCATCAAGTAATGTAATGCTGATGGACACCAAAAATTCCATTGTACACGCATCAGAAAATAAACTTATTGTATTGCAGGGACTATCAGATTATATTATAGTCGATACGGATGATGTATTGCTAATCTGCAAAAAAGAAAAAGAACAGGAAATAAAAGAATACGTGAGCGACGTTAAACGGCATAAAGGCGATAAATATTTATGATACCTCTGAACAATATATTATTCCTCGATATTGAAACAGTGGCACAACACCGCTCGTTTGAAGATCTTCCTGAGCAGTGGCAGGAGCTATGGGCCAAAAAAGCAGAAGGCATTCTAAGAAATAATAATGACGAACTGACTGTCGCAGAAATATATGATCGCGCGGGTATTTATGCTGAATTCGGAAAGATAATCTGCATCAGTTGTGGAATTATTCAGGGTAACGGAGCAAATAAAAGTTTATCTCTTAAATCATTTTATGGTGATGATGAAAAAAAACTTCTTGGTGAGTTTTGTGATATGCTGAATAAATGGTCCGCTGGCAGCCAGAAATATTTATGCGCACATAATGGGAAAGATTTTGATTTTCCGTATTTGTGCCGCAGGATGATAATTAATGACCAATGCATACCTGCATTATTAAATATCGGCGGTAAAAAACCATGGGAAGTGAATTTTCTTGATACAATGGAACTTTGGAAATTTGGCGAATACAGGAACTTTACTTCTTTGAATTTGCTGGCCCATGTATTAAATGTACCTACTTCAAAAGATGATATTGACGGCAGTATGGTAGGAAGGGTTTACTGGAATGAAAACAACCTGGAAAGAATTGTTACTTATTGTCAGAAGGATGTTGTAACGATGGCCCAGATATATTTGAAACTTAACAGGGAGCCATTAATTCTACCGGAAAATATTGGTATTAAGTGATGGAGATGCAAAGCAAACTTCCTGGTACCGGCACTACTATCTTTACCGTAATGAGTACGCTGGCCGCCGAATATAATGCCGTTAATCTTGGCCAGGGATTTCCTGATTATCATATGAGTGAAGAACTGGTTGGCCTGGTAAATAAAGCTATGAAAGATGGGTTTAACCAGTATTTACCAATGACAGGTTATTTGCCATTAAAAGAAACTATCGCTGAAAAAATTAAATATCTCTATAATGCAGATATCGACCCTGTAAAAGAGATTGCCATTACTCCCGGAGGCACCTATGCTATTTATTCTGCTTTAACGGTAATATTAAATCCCGGCGATGAGGTTATTGTGATGCAGCCAAATTACGATAGTTATGTTCCTAATATTTTAGTAAATGGTGCAGTACCTGTTTTAATTGATCTTGAATTACCTGGATATACTATTAATTGGGAAAAGGTAAAAGCAGCCGTTAATCCCAAAACAAAAGCCATCATTCTGAATTCGCCGCATAATCCAACAGGAAGTATTTTAAGTGAGAATGATATTAAGGAACTGAAGCAGCTTGTTGAGGGCACTAATATTTTTATTATCAGCGATGAGGTATATGAACATATAGTTTTTGATGGTGCCGCACATCATAGCATCTTGAAATATCCTGAATTATACAGAAGAAGTTTTGTCTGTTTTTCATTCGGGAAAATATATCACTGCACAGGATGGAAAATAGGATATTGTGTGGCACCGCCTGAACTGATGAAAGAATTTATTAAGGTTCACCAGTTTAATGCTTTCAGCGCTAATTCACCCATGCAGGTTGCGCTGGCCACCTATCTTAAAAACAAGGAAACCTATGGTTCGCTGCCTGCATTTTTCCAGAAAAAAAGAGATTATTTTATTGAGGCGATGAAACAAACCAGGTTCTCTCTATTTAATTCTGCAGGCAGTTATTTCATCTGTGCCTCTTATGAAAAGATTAGCGATGAACCAGCAATGGATTTTGCTGTACGTTTAACAAAAGAGGCAGGTGTCGCGA
>CAYLVR010000341.1:0-2303 GCA_964387165.1 uncultured Chitinophagaceae bacterium
TGGCCATGTTCAACATTGAAATGATTGGCACAGATAGTAAATGGGGCAAAAATTCAGCCTTTATTACCGGCTATGAAAAATCGGATATGGGCAAAATATTAGAAAAAAACCTGGAAGGGAGTAACTTTAAATTTTATCCTGATCCTTATCCACAGCAGCAATTATTTTATCGCTCAGATAATGCTACCCTGGCCCGGCTAGGAGTGCCAGCGCATACCATCTCCACCTCAAAAATGGATAATGAAAAATTTTATCACACGCCAGATGACGAAATTGAAACACTGGACATGAAAAACATGACACGAATAATTAAAGCCATAGCTATTAGCTCAACAACCATTGTTTCAGGCGTTGATACTCCATCAAGAGTAGATACTACCCGGCTTAAATAACAATTTCAGAAAACGCAAATGAAGTACTGGATACTACCGATATTTTTTCTGTTAACGGGATTTATAAACAATACTTTCCGGGGTTATTATTTATCCGGATATGCGCAGGGCACCACCTATAATATAACTTATTATGCAGCCGACAGCCTGGTGTCAGCATTTGAAATAGACAGTATAATGTCTTCGCTCGATAGCTCCCTGTCTCTTTACAAGCCTTATTCTCTTATTTCCGCATTTAATAATGCTGAAAAAGAAGTTGAAATGGATGATCATCTTAAAAAAGTAATTGAAAAAGCAATAAAGATCAGTAAAGAAACGAATGGTATTTCAGACCCTACTGTTTTTCCGCTGGTACAGGCATGGGGGTTTGGTCCAAAAGAAGATTCTTCTTCGCCGGATTCTGCAACAATAAATAAGATATTATCCTGCGTTGGTGTTAATAATATTTATATTGATAAAAATAAACTGGTTAAAAGAAATGCATGCACTGAAATAGATCTTAACGGAATAGCGCAGGGATACAGTGTTGATGTTGTAGCTGCTTTTCTCGATAAAAAGGGAATAAAAAATTACCTGGTAGAAATAGGTGGGGAAATTGTAATTAAAGGTAAAAAATATCCGGGAGCAAAAAAGATGAGCGTGGGTATTGAAACACCATCACATGACCCAATGGAATCGTCAATTATGTACCAGGTTGTTTATCCGGGCAACGGAGCAATTACTACCTCTGGTAATTACAGGAGATTTCATGAGAGCGGAGGAAAAATTGTTTCGCATTTGATTGATCCGCGATCGGGCTATCCTTTTACCAATGAATTATTAAGCGTTACTGTTTGGGCGAAAGACGCGATATCTGCAGATGGATACGATAATGCATTAATGGGAATGGGTCTTAATAAGGCACTTGCCTTTCTTAAAAAACATCCAGAATTACAAGCCTTTTTAATTTATAAAACCAAAGACGGCATTGTAAAAAGCGCTTCTACAAAAGGGTTCAAAAAATTCTATAAATAGGATGCTGACTTTTATTTCTTTATAATTCAATCATTCAATCGGAACGTGGGTGTCCCTTTTCGGCAACTCAAACAATATACCGAAACCTATAAGGCAGTGCAGCATCCTCCTGTGCATAATCAACACCTATTCTTGCGCCGGTTAATATTTTGGCAGGATTAACTTTATAATTATCATTTTCAATAAAAAGGTCCTTACTTACTAACGAATATCCTGTATGTTGAATTGAAATTCCTAACGCTTTAGACGTATTACCGGGTCCTTTGATTATTGTTTTATCATTCTTTGTTTTGTTTAAGCGATACATCATTTCCTCTATACCAATCAATGGTTCTACACTTCTTATTAAAACAGCATGAGGTGTATCTCTCGAATTAGTAACTACATTAAATAAATGATGAATGCCGTAGCATAAATATACATAAGCTATACCGCCTTGTTGGTACATTATTTCTGTCCGTGCAGTTCTTCGTCCTCCATAAGCATGAGAAGCTTTATCTGCTATTCCATTGTATGCTTCTGTTTCAATGATCCGCCCCGAAGTAATAATTCCATCAAATCTGGTAACTATAATTTTTCCTAATAATTCTTTGGCTATTAGTACAACATCTTCCCGTTGATAAAAAGAAAGCAGAAGCTTCATAAGAGAAAGTTATCGCAAATAATGTTTATTACAAGCTAAAATAAGAATTTCTACCCGATTCCAATAAATCGGAAGTAATTCGTCCAATATTAAATAAGCAGGTTATTCTCAATGATCTCTACAATTTTTTCATTGCGTATGATCAGCATCCCATATCTCAATTCATGTTACAGTTATCCCATTGGCTTTGAAAATTTGTGCATTCCGGCCGTATCCAATTCCTGGGATAAGAATATTTTTTACTGATTGCCGGA
>CAYLVR010000342.1:0-2265 GCA_964387165.1 uncultured Chitinophagaceae bacterium
CATTCTAGGGGCAGATCGGGTGGTGATAGATGACATCCCAGGATCTCCTGTTGGTCACGGTTAGGCAGCTCTGGGCTGTAAGATTGTGAGCGATCGCTGCGCCATTGAGGCAGCTTCGCAATGCTTAAGGGACTAGGGTTAGTGGAGCCACAGATATAGGTCGCTAAAACCCATGGCACTCTCCCGGTTCTTCGAGGCTGGTGAAGGCACAGAACACACTCATGTTGACTATGCCAAGGACGACAAGTTGAGGCTAGTGGGTAGTAGCGCGTCCATTGCCAACTTCTGGTTGTCCTACGGTGCCATGGTGTCTTCTAGCAATAGTATAGAGGAATTATCCTATGGTGAGCGAGTTGGTAGCGTGGCACCCGTCATGTGCCAGTTCACGCTAGTCTTCGATCGCACATCGGACGACAAGGCGCCCTATGACAGCGAGTTCGTGGCTGACCTAGTCTATTCCACCCAACAGGTCCTTGCTAACCATGTGGAGGCACCAGACGATGACGGCGGTCGCATGTTGACGTGCTTCTACTTGGAGTCTGATATAGTCAGCAATGTCATGGGAGAGAATGTGACTATGCGCCTGCACTTCCCCATGTGCCGAGTGGCAGTGGCCGATCAGCGAACCAAGCTGCGACCGGCTCTTCTAGTCGCCTATCACCGAGAAGGGCTATTCAAGAGGACTAGTCCGCGTATTCGCAACCGAGCCGAGGATGCTCTTGCGATTGACGTGCCTGGGGAGTACACGCTAATGTACGGGTCCAAGCGCACTACTGACCAGTATGCCTTGCGGTGTGTTAGCGTCTATGGCATGAATGCAGAAGAGTATGACTTGGTCAAGGACTTGGGAGATGTGATTGACGTCGAGTCCCAAGAGGACTCGCTCATTGACCCAGCCTTGCATCCGGCCTGGAAGGCCATTCTGCGCGCCACTGGGGCAGAGGCCTTGCCCAAGCCGGCCACCCTGCTCCCATTGGTCTTGTCCATGGACTATAACAAGGGTGAGACTAACTATATCAAGACTCGCCGGACCGTGGCTGACCCTACTGTGGCGGGTGAGGAGGCCCAGGAAGACTTGGAAGCCCTAGATCTGGACGATGGGGACGACTTTGACGGCTATTCTACTCCAGAATCGCGCACGGCCGTCAAGATGCTGCCGCTTCTGAACGAGGCTGCCTTCTCGGACCCGGAGCTGGGACCGATTGTGGGCAAGGCGCTCTATGGTGCCTTCGAGGGCCACCCAGACGGTTACAAGTATTGGCACAAGTATGCCACGGCCATTGGCAAGGAATACGAGGATCTAATGGACTACAAGGAGCGCTACAGCACCTTCCGCACTGACAATCCCTATACCGAGATTCAGCTCATGGACATGGCTAGGCAGATTAACCCGGGCAAGTTCGAGGAGTGGAGCCGTGTGGAGAGGAGCACGCTCATTACGGCGTCTCTTCGTGAGGACACGTCTGGGGCCATTGCGAGGGCCTACTATGCCTATGCCTGGAATAAGCACGTCTACATGCACGCCAAGTGGTTCCAATATGACGGAACCAAGCTGGTAGAGATGGACAAGGAGGGACCATACTATGACGTCTCTGAGTTCCGCAAGGAGTATGATGCCTTGCGAGCCGAGTATGCCACTGCCAGCACTCAGCATACTGCCACGGCTCGTCGGGATAGGGCTGCTGCCACCCGAGGTGGGCGAGGTCGGGGCGGTGGACGCCTGGGGGGAGGTGGCGGCAGGGATCGGGACCAGCTGGACGATGAGCTAGAAGAGGATCGTCGGGCACAACGCAACATGACTGCTGCAATTACCGCCTGTGGCCGCATTGCCAAGAAGCTGGACGAGGCACGGTCTATTAGGGCTGTCATTATGCACTACAAGTGGATTCTGATGCGTAAGCATGCCAATGCCATTCCCAATCACATTACAGCTTCCTTCGTCTTCGACGGTGGTGTCTTCGTGTCGTACTGTGACGATGCCAAGGATCCCATTACCGGGCGCAACTGGAAGATTCGCAAGGGTTATGTTCAGGACTATAGCATTAACTATACCACCATTCCCTATAGGGAGGACCTTACCTGGAGCTCGCCCATTGTCAAGGAGTACCTAGAAGAAGTCGAGGCCAAGGTCTTCCCAGAGTATGCCACTAGGATGTTCGTTCGCACCAAGATGAGCCGCAGTCTCGTCTCTGACAATGGTGACGGCAAGGCTAACATCTTCCACGGCGCCACACGCTCTGGCAAGACCCAGTTCAAGGGGGTCTA
>CAYLVR010000343.1:0-2245 GCA_964387165.1 uncultured Chitinophagaceae bacterium
AGCTTGTGCTGGAAGACAGGGTGATGCTGAGCGGGAATAAAACGGTGATCTTTTAGGATAAAGAAACTCCGCTATGATGGAGGCCCGTATTCTAAAACATGCATAAAGAGAAATTTATCAAAACTTTGTACCTTCATAGCTGTTTTTACTGATCGAAGTGCCGATATTTACTTAACCAGCATAATTTTGCTATACATCGCTCGAAACAGCTATTGATAAAAATGAACAGCACGATATTGGAAAAGGCTCCATTGAAAGAGGTGATTTTTGAGATTCACTGGGAGCTTGATTTTATTCCACAACAGGAAATGTATATAGACAATGGATTTGAAGAGGCTGTAATCAATTTCAGAAGTGCGTGTCAACAAGAGTTTAAAGAATTTCAATTATTATTCCCGGCAGCTTTTCCCTTTACTCTTTTAAACAATAAGGTAACACACAGATTCTATAAGGAAAAAGAGAAACATCCTTTATATCAGATGGGTCCGGGAGTGTTTACGGTTAATGACAATAATAAAAACTATTCATGGGAAGAATTCAGGAAATTAATATTATCAGGCATCATCTACCTTAAGAAAAGCTATAGTAAGGAATTGGTAATATCCAAAATAGAATTGCGCTATATTGATGCTGTAAATTGCTCTGTTTTGGGAGATACCAACAAATTTGAATTCCTGCGAAAAAATCTTAACGTTAATGCTGAACCATACAGCTTTGTGGATGGAGAATTATCCGATATAAACTTTACTAAAAAGTTTTTAGTCAAAAATGATTCTTATCTTAATATAATAGTTGCAACCGGAAAAGAAAAAACCACAAATGAAGACGCAATCATCTGGCATACATTTGTAAATAACAAAGAAAGGATTTCATGGGAAGCGTTGGAAAATTGGGTTGATAATGCACATGCACAATGTTCCGGATCTTTTAAAAAAATGATAAATAAAGAGTTATATGAATATTTCAGTTGAAACTTTCACAATGAATATTACTGGTGACTTTGAGCCAGATACATCAACTATAACAAACCCAGGTTTAAAGTTATCAGATAATAATTTAAGCCAATTGTATACAATTAATTCCTTTATTTTTCTGCCGCCAAATTGGGATTCATACGGAGCAAAAAGACCCAATTCAGTTGCTCTGGTAAAAGCTGTGAATTATATTGTGGAGAAATTAGCCCCGCTCAACCTTGAAGTTTTTTTTACTACACCCACTACGGATGGTGATATTATAGTTGAATTAAAAAATAATAACTGTAATCTGGAAATGATCTTTTCAGGTGAAGTAGAGGATAAGCTTGTATGCTCCTGCAATGGGGAATTTTATGCAGAGCAAGATTTGAATGAAACCACATTTGCTGCATACCTGAAATGGTTTTCGTGACAACATTATGGCAGAAATAATATTTGATTCTGACTTTGTCTTCAGGCGAATACCTACTTATTTGCCAAGTTATATAAAACCAGACGGAACCATATCCAGCCGTGCTTACCAAAAAAGAAGGGGTGAAGACGGGCTGTCAGTTGATTTGGAAAGATTATCGTCTTATGAAAAAGCAACACTGGGTGATAAAAAATTCAGGTTACTCAAAATTAATGTTCGCATAATTCGCAAAGATATTAATGACGGGTTGGATGTGATTCATAATCCGCAGCCCGGCAATGATGCGCATTGTCTTATTACGGGTAATATAACAGAAGGTAAACAGAAACAATTACTTAAGCATTCACTGGAAGTAGGCGCCCAGTAACTTGCTTATTCAATAAAACATACTCTTCAGCAAATTATTGGGTTACCCGAATTGTGTAATCAAATAACGGCATCCCCAACCCATCCCGCCTAATTATCCTATTTTTGCCGGCAATAACATAAAGCTATTGTCATGAAAAAAGGACCCGTATCGCAGTTCATACAACACCACTACAGGCATTTTAATTCCGCCGCGCTGGTGGATGCCGCTAAAGGATATGAAACCCATTTATCAGAAGGCGGCAAAATGATGATCACGCTCGCAGGCGCCATGAGCACCGCAGAACTGGGCTTGTCGCTGGCCGAAATGATACGACAGGATAAAGTGCAGATCATTAGCTGTACAGGCGCAAACTTAGAAGAAGATATCATGAACCTGGTGGCGCACAGTCATTATAAACGCGTGCCCCATTACCGCGACCTGAGTCCGCAGGAAGAATGGGACCTACTGGAAAATCATTACAACCGCGTAACCGATACCTGCATCCCCGAA
>CAYLVR010000344.1:0-2235 GCA_964387165.1 uncultured Chitinophagaceae bacterium
GCGGAACAAGCTATACCAGTGAAGCCATACTGAAGAATCGCTATGCCATCTAATTTACTACAATCATAATACATTATTTATCCGTTCATTCTCCGTTCATCTTCCGTAATAATATGGGTTAACAACGGAGAATAAATGTAGTATGTACATAAAATAATTGTTGTATATTAGACATCAAATCGAATCCATTATGATCTCAAAGAACAACATATGGCTCTACGGGGCATCTGGCAAGGCCGGTAACATGGTAGTTAAAAATTACAGCGGCAAGATTGTTATAAGTGCCCGCCCTGATATGTCCCGAAGGGTGCTTTCTGAAAAGCAGAAAGAATTTAATGAATTGATGAAATATGCAAACGAATGGGCCAAAAAAGTAATGTTGAACCCTAAACAAAAGGAAGAAGCGTGTTTAACGCTGAGGGTTCCGGCTAATAAGGTTTTCAGGGCCATGGTGAAGGAGTTTATATTGCGAAAGGGAGATGTTGACGATATCCTTCCATCGTATGTATCCCAGAAGTATAAAAATAACGGTATTAACCACGAACATTTTATTAATACAGAATCGCCGGTAAACGAAGGCAAGCCTGTAATTAAAGGCACTGATATTCCCATAGAAGTAGTTTTACAAAAATTATCGCGTGGCACCACTTTCCCTGAGTTGCTTGAGGAATATCCGCGGCTCAAAATGGAAGATATCCTGGCAGTGCTGGCTTATGCTTCGGAGAGGGTATCAGGGAACAGATAGACAAATTTCGCTTAATCTGTTTTCTTATCTTAGCGTCAACCAATAAGCGTGGAATGCCATACCTGCCACAGATTTCGTTCATCATTATATTAATTGCAGCTGTTTGGCTGTTTACCACAAAGGCAAAGGAAATTGTGGCCAATATCAGGCTGGGCAAGGATGAAAAATATAACGACAGGAAGCCGGAAAGATGGAAGAACCTGCTTTTGCTGGCATTCGGGCAAAAAAAGATGTTTCGTAATCCCCTTGTTGCAGTATTGCATTTTGTGATCTATGCAGGTTTTCTCATTATCAATATAGAAGTTCTTGAAATAGTATTCGACGGTATTTTCGGTACCCACAGGTTGTTTGCTCCTTACCTGGGTAGCTTTTATCATTTCGTGATCAATTTTTTTGAAATACTTGCAGCAGCCATCATTGTGGTTTGTGTGGTATTCCTGGCAAGAAGAAATATTATTAAACTTCGTCGTTTTATCAGCCGCGATTTAAACGGCTGGCCGCGAAGTGATGCGAATTATATCCTGTTGGCAGAGATTGTTTTAATGACCATGCTGGTTACAATGAATGCAACTGATACCCTGCTCCAGCAAAGGGGTATCGGCGGATATGCGGAACATCATACAGGCGGTTTTGTTGTTTCATCTTTATTGCATCCTTTGTTTAATGGGTTAAGCAATGATGCGCTTGTTACGCTTGAGCGCTCTGCCTGGTGGATACATATAGTGGGTATATTAATATTCCTGAATTATCTTCCTTATTCTAAACATCTGCATATTATACTGGCATTTCCGAATGCTTATTTCGCGCGGCTGGAACCAAAAGGTGAAATGAAGAATATGCCTTCGGTGCAGAATGAAGTGTTATACGCCATGCAACCTGAACTGGCGCCTGTAGATGCAGCGCCCCCCGGGAAATTTGGTGCACGCGATGTATTTGATCTCAGCTGGAGAAATTTACTGGATGCTTATAGTTGTACGGAATGCGGAAGATGCAGCGCAGCATGCCCTGCTACACAAACCGGTAAATTATTGTCGCCACGTAAAATTATGATGGATACACGCGACAGGATGGAGGACGTTAGAAAAAATATTAAAAAAAATAAAGAATTTAAGGATGATGGAAAATCCCTTTTACATGATTATATCACCACCGAAGAATTAAGGGCCTGTACAACCTGTAATGCATGTGTACAGGAATGCCCGGTAGCAATCAGCCCCCTGGAAATTATTTTTGAATTAAGGCGGTCGTTAATTATGGAAGAAAGCAACGCACCGGCAGAATGGAACGCCATGAATTCTAATATTGAAAATAATTTTGCCCCCTGGAAATTCAATCCTGATGAGCGGGATCAGTGGATGGCGCCTTCATAATTTTCCAGAACATAATTAAAGCAGTTACGGTAAATATTCCTCCTATTATCCATTGTATTATATGCTGGCTGGTATTTAGTTTTTCAACAATTAACCTGCCCCCCAGGATAAAGATAAGAT
>CAYLVR010000345.1:0-1730 GCA_964387165.1 uncultured Chitinophagaceae bacterium
CTACTCTGAGGTCGAGTGTCGAGTCACTACTCTGAGGTCGAGTGATGAAAAGTCGCAACGGCCATGGCCGTTGCGCCTGGAGAAGGTGGCCCATGGGTCCCCTTCCTCAGACTCAGGGTTGAGTGGTGAAAAGTCAGACTCGGAGTCGAGTGGTGAAAAGTCAGACTCGGAGTCGAGTGGTGAAAAGTCAGACTCAGAGTCGAGTGATGAGAAGTAGCGGAGCGAGAGACTCGGAGTCGAGAGTCAAGTCACCACTCGAAGTCGAGTGGTGAAACGTAGCGAAGTAAGAGACTCGAGTGATGAGTCAAGGGTGAGAGATAAACATAACATGACTCTCATGTCGGACATCCGTTCGCGACAGCCCAGTTATACACATCTAGATGTTTGTTGTCCAGAGCATAAACTACAACGTTTCTGTCCCAAGGGCAACCATGTGCGCGCGCCCACTGGAGGATGTCGAGATATCCACCCTCTGCGGCATTAGAACAGACCTCCCCATCCCAAGGGCAACCGTTAGCCCAAGCCCATTGTAGCACATCGAGATGTCCATGCATGGCTGCGTGTGAACACACCTCCTTGGACCAAGGACACCCGTTCTCTCGTGCCCACTGGAGAATGTCGAGATGACCGCCTTCTGCGGCAGCAACGCAGGTGCTCACACCCCACGGGCAGCCATTAGCGCGTGCCCACTGTAAGACCTCGAGATGATAGTGTCTGGCCGCCAGAGTACAGGTAAGAAAGTCCCAAGGACAGCCGTTGGCATGTAGCCACTTAAGTACTTCGAGGTGTCCGTTTTTAGCTGCGAGCCTACAGGTATCCTCGTCCCACTGGCATCTGTTGTTTTTTGCCTTATGGCAGCACTCAGAGGCAAACCGGGGACGCACCCGAGTGTTGCGCGCCCACTTCAGAACATGAAGATGACCGTGTTTGGCCGCCTTGTCGCAAACTTCATCACTCCAGAAGCGGTGATTCGCTTCTAACCACTTAAGAACGTCGAGATGTCCGTTCCGAGCGGCTGCAGCTGCGGTCCGCTCATCCCAAGGGCACTTCCTCTTCTTAGCGTACTCCAGTAGAGTTATACAACCATGTCGAGCGGCAACGTTGAATAGACGGTCTGAGTACTTCTCAAAGAGACCATAGCGAGAAAAGAGCTTCAGCTTATGGGCGGTGATGTGTAGCTCGGAGAAGTACTTGACCAACTCATCCACCAACTCTCGAGGGAGTCTCTCCAAATACACAGCCATTTGATTCTCCTGTTGTCCAGTAATATCTAAGTCAGTCTTACTGAGGTATCACATGACTCAGTGAGTCATATTATACTGTGGGACATCCATTGGCAACCGCCCACTCGTAGATCTGTGTGTGACCGTTACGTTGCGCCGCGATCGCCGTCCAGCGATCCCAATGGCAACCATTCGCACGAGCCCACTTGAGAATGTTGAGACGACCATATCGAGCAGCGTACTCACAGACCAGTTTAGTCAATGGGTAATTCTGGATCAGTACCCATTTGAGTATTTCGATATGTCCGGCCTTACTGGCGAAGGCTGCGACATAATCACTCCAAGGGCACCCATTGGCCAACATGCAGCACTGTCCCAAGGGCATCCCTGCTCCCGAGCCCACTTCAAGACCTCCAAATGTCCGCCGCCAGCGGCCGATTTGCAGGTGTTTGTACTCCAGGGGCACCCTTTCTCTCGGACCCACTTCAACATCTCTAGGTGCCCACC
>CAYLVR010000345.1:1740-2194 GCA_964387165.1 uncultured Chitinophagaceae bacterium
GGCGCAGGTCCACTCATCCCAGGGACAACCCTGCTCTCTGAGCCACTGCAAGATCTCAAGGTGTCCACCCCCAGCAGTCAGAGCACTGGTCAGAGAGGTCCAGCGCGCCTCGTTCAGACGAGCCCACTTAACAACCTCGATATGACCATTCTTTCCTGCTGAAGCGCAAGTCCATTCATCCCAGGGACAACCCTGCTCTCTGAGCCACTTCAAGATCTCAAGGTGACCGCCTTGAGCAGCCATGGCGCAAGTCTCCTCACTCCAAGCAGACCCCTTGCTTCGAGCGTACTTGAGTAGTGATAAGTAGCCCTCCTTGGCAGCCACGTCACATATAGTCTTGTGCAGGCCACCATGTCCTGTCGCTCTCATCCCGAAAGACGCCGCTGAATACTTCTCAGATAGATGATAGCGAGCAAACATGTCCAGCTCACCAACTGCATATGGCAGTTGGTGA
>CAYLVR010000346.1:0-2184 GCA_964387165.1 uncultured Chitinophagaceae bacterium
CGATGCTTGATGCACCATCATCTATTGATAATCAGCAATTAAACGAATTATCTATACAATTAAAATAGCAGGCTTGTGTCTCTCCTCCCTCTAACTTTATACATTTAACATAATTGCAAGGGGATTTCCGGCATAGGGCACATCTTTTGCAAATTGTATGCGTATTATTTTCACTTTATACCTGATTAGTATGCGTTATTTAATTCTGGCCATTGGGCTCTCATTCTCTATCTTATCCTGTTCAAAAAATGAAGGCAAAGGTGCAGAGAAGGAATCACTCGATGCAGCAACATATTTTGATCTGAGTTATGGAACGGATCCCCAGCAAAAACTGGATATTTATCTTCCTGAATCAAGAACAGATAAAACCCGATCATTAATAATTATCCACGGTGGAGGATGGACCGCCGGAGATAAATCTGATTTCAACAGCTACATTGCTGAATTTAAAAAACGGCTTCCCGATTATGCATTTGTGAATGTCAATTACCGTCTCGCATCTGCAACCAGCAATTATTTTCCTACACAGGAAAATGATATTAAATCAGCCATGCAGTTTTTATTGGATAATTCCGGTAAGTACGCCATATCAAAAGAATTTGTTATTCTTGGCATAAGCGCCGGCGCACAGCTGGGATTACTGCAAGGATATAAGTACAACGATATGGTACACCCTATCGGGTTAGTTTCGTATTTCGGGCCCACAGATCTTCAACTTTTATATGAAACAGGAGGCAGTGCAATTCCACTTGTATTAAAAACAATTACCAATTCAACCATGGAAAACAATCCAGGTATTTTAATGGAAGCGAGCCCGGTTAATTATGTAAGCTCTAACTCTGCTCCCACTTTATTATTACATGGTGATAATGATAATTTAGTTCCTTTAGAGCAGGCTACTTTATTAAATGGTAAACTCGCTGAACTGGGTGTACAGCATGAATTGGTCGTTTATCCTGGTCAGGGTCATGATGGTTGGACCCAGGATGCTTTATTTGATTCCTTTACCAAAGTTGAAAGTTTCATAAAGGGATTGTAAGATTAATTTACCTTGCAATTCATGGAAGAAATTAACCAGTTTCCTTTAGCTGAAAGAATGCGGCCAAAAATCCTGGATGGTCTTTTTGGGCAGGAACATCTTGCAGGTAAAGGAAGCATTCTGCAAACCGCTATTCAGCAGGGAAAAGTTCCCTCTATGATTTTATGGGGGCCACCAGGCACCGGCAAAACCACTATCGCCAATATTATTGCCAATACTTTAGCAGTTCCGTTTTACACATTAAGTGCAATCAGTTCCGGGGTTAAAGAAATAAGAGAAGTAATTGCTACTGCAGAGAATCAGAAGAGAGCTATTTTATTCATTGATGAAATTCACCGGTTTAATAAGGGGCAACAGGATGCATTGTTAGGTGCTGTGGAAAAAGGAATAATTACATTAATTGGCGCCACTACCGAAAATCCTTCTTTCGAAGTAAACAGTGCATTGCTGAGCAGGTGTCAGGTGTATGTGTTAAAATCTTTATCGGATGAAGATTTAATTAAGTTATTGAATATTGCTATTACAGAAGATGAATTTTTAAAGGAATTTATTGTTGAATTAAAAGAAACCAGGGCACTCATTACTATTTCGGGTGGCGATGCGCGTAAATTATTAAATCTTCTTGAAATTGTAATTGCAGCATTGGCAGGAAAAGATAAAAAGAAGCCAATAATTATTACCGATGAACAGGTAATGAAAGTTGCACAGCAAAGGATTTCATTATATGATAAAGGTGGAGAGCAGCATTACGATATTATTTCAGCATTTATCAAATCAATAAGAGGCAGTGATCCTAATGGCGCAGTGTATTGGTTAGCAAGAATGATTGAAGGTGGTGAAGATGTAAAATTTATTGCAAGAAGATTAGTAATACTTGCAAGTGAAGATATAGGCAATGCAAATCCAACCGGCATAGTGATGGCAAATGCGTGTTTTGAGGCAGTGAATAAAATAGGAAATCCCGAATCAAGAATTATACTGTCGCAATGTGCCACATATCTGGCTTCAAGCCCGAAAAGCAACGCGGCATATGAGGCGATTAACAATGCAATTGCCGCGGTGAGATCGCAGGGAGATTTACCAGTACCATTGCATTTAAGGAATGCGCCGACGAGGCTGATGAAAAATATGAATTACGGTAAGGA
>CAYLVR010000347.1:0-2183 GCA_964387165.1 uncultured Chitinophagaceae bacterium
TATAATATTTCTACACAGATTATTTTTAAAGTGCTCGACTGGAAAGAATCCGTTGAATCAATGACAGGCATGTTTCAGAAAGAAGTGGCACAACGGCTTGCAGCCAAAGAAGGAAGTAAAACATATGGAGTAACGTCTGTTTTGGTACAGGCATTTTTTAAAGTGAATTATTTATTTGAAGTAGATGAAACCGCGTTTAATCCTCCACCAAAAGTAAAAAGCGCGGTAATTAAATTAATTCCGTTAGAAAACCATGTACCTATGCGCGATCACCGCGCATTCAGGGTACTCGTTAAAACAGCATTTCAGCAAAGAAGAAAAACACTGCGCAACGCAGTAAAAGCATTATTTAAAGCAGAGGAGCTCCAGCACGAAATATTTAATAAAAGAGCAGAGCAATTAAGCGTGCAGGATTTCGCGGCACTAACTTTTAAGATGAATTAAATGAAAGCAATAATTACGGCAAGAGTTCACGATTATTTACCGGAACAATTATCCAAAAAAGGATATGATGTTATTTACGAAAAAGAAATCACTTACGAACAACTTTCAGCAATAATCCATGATATAGATGGATTGATCGTTACCACGCGATTAAAAATAGATAAACCATTATTAGAAAAAGCCGATAAATTAAAATGGATCGGAAGATTAGGAAGCGGAATGGAATTGATTGATGTGGAATTTGCAGAATCGCGGGGTATCAAATGTGTGAGCAGTCCCGAAGGGAACAGAAATGCCGTTGCGGAACATACACTGGGTATGCTGCTGAATTTATTAAATAGACTGGCCAGCAGCATGAACGAAATTCGGGAGGGCAAATGGCTGCGAGATCCGAACAGGGGGACAGAGCTATCAGGTAAAACGGTTGGGATAATTGGATACGGAAATACAGGAAGCACGTTTGCGGGATTACTGGCTCCCTTTAATGTAACCGTGCTGGCTTATGATAAATACAATAATGGATTCGCAAAAGGGTATATTAAAGAGGCAAGCCTGGAGCAAATCTCAAGGTATGCCGATGTGATCAGTTTTCATGTGCCGTTAACAACCGAAACCCGGCACATGGCCAATGATGTATTTTTTAATACAGTGGACAGGAAACCGGTATTTCTTAATTCATGCCGGGGAAAAGTGCATGATACGGCCGCGGTGATACGTGCGCTGCAGCAGGGTCTTATTGCCGCTGCGGGGCTGGATGTGCTTGAGAATGAGAAGTTCGAAACCTATTCTTTAGAAGAAAAGAACCAGCTTAAATGGTTGTTATCCCAACCCAATGTGCTGATTACCCCGCATATTGCGGGCTATACCCACGAGGCCTTCTTCAAAATGGCCAAAGTGGTTTTAGATAAACTTGGGTTAAGCTGAGTATTTTATAGTCTATATGTTATATTTCGTCTGACATTTTAGCTATTTCCTAAATCGAGGGTTTTGGGCATTACAATTTAAATAGGTCACAAACTATAAACGAACTTATTACTTTATTATACCGTAAAGTTGGCTTCAGCAAATTGACTTATGATGATTATCTGTATAGAAAATAGATCGGCCTTAAGTAGAACAGTTTAAAAACTGGTATTAAGGGTACACTGTTTAATCAAATTTCAGCGACCTGGTTGTGCATTCTTTATTCACAGTTATTGACCCCTGAACATGCTGTATGCCGCAGTTGGTATTATACTTGTATTTACCATAGGGTATTTCCGTAAATACGTAGCCAGTAGTCATGTTGCAGGATGCCGTTCCGGTCGTAATTTTTGTAAGGGTTCCTTCCCATGTTTTTGTAATATCACTGTCGTCGCTGGAAAGAAATACCTCTATTTTGTCGCAGTTCGGTACTTCCTTGACGTAAAAAGCTACGCTACCTGTGTATCCCATTCCAATCTGTTCTTCTTCCTCAGAGTCTTTTGAACAGGAAATCATAGATAACAACAGGGTGGTAACGGCGAACAGAAATACTTTATTCATGATTTTGATTTAAAGTGATTTATAATAGTTAAACCATATCGTTCGCAGGCGTCAGATGTCATCATTGACGAATATGAAAAAACTCCCGTTTCATAAAAAGGCTCCAACTTGATCCTTTTATCAAGAAACAGAGACGGTAACCGAATAAACGTTATAGATGTAAACAACTCATCGCATGATGCTTATTGCTCAAGTGAAGGCTTAAGTCCAAACTT
>CAYLVR010000348.1:0-2157 GCA_964387165.1 uncultured Chitinophagaceae bacterium
GCAAATAAGTTTCAAATATAAAATTCGAAGCCGGAATTTCGAAATCCGAAGGGAATACAAGGCACTAAGAACCAAATCACAAGAAACAAGTTCTATACAGATGCTTCGTTCCTCAGCATGACAGACTGTTGAATATAGTTTGGCTTTTGTGCTGCAGTTCAGCCACATACTATTGCCTGTCATGCTGACGAAGGAAGCATCTATTTTGCTACAGTTGTTTATGATTGCTAATGACGTTTCCGGACGGGTGATTATCAACGCTGTGAAATTCAGTGTTATTCCCTTCTTCTTGGCGCGGATATTGCGGCAGTGGTTTGTTATGGTGCTTAAATCGTTACTGCTTTTCTTTTTCTTCTCATTGCATGCAGCAGCTTTTACACAAACAGTCATAACAGGAGTGGTGTATGATGCTGAAACTAAGGTTCCGCTGTCGTATGTAAATATAGGAATCAAAAATAAAAACATTGGTACGGTATCCCGGGCAAACGGAACTTTCTCTATTGAAATACCGGCACAAAACGAAGACGATACGCTGACATTCTCGATGGTTGGTTATTTTGAAATGAATGCAGGTATAAAAAAAATTATTACCGCCAATCAAAAATCATTCCCGTTAGTGATAAAAGCAACTGAGCTGAGTACCGTAACCGTAACTGCAAGGGCCTTAACAGAGAAAAAATTTGGAATAAAAAATGAGAAAGCACTTATTCATTTCACCGATGGAAGCACCAATCAAAATGATATTTTTGAAATAGCACAATTGATCAGATTTGGCACAGCACGCTCCAGGATCACTGCTGTAAACCTGCTTATAAACCAGCCCCGGAAAGACAGTGCAACATTCAGGATAAATTTTTATCGCTTTGATGGCAGTGCGCCGGCTGAAAGAATGATAGAGAAAAGCATTGTACAAACTGTACAAATTGATAAAGGTTGGCTGAAATTTGATTTATCGGACAGCAATATTTATATAAAAGGAAATTTTGTTGCAGCCATTGAGTTCATCCCAGCAACACAGCAGTCTGACCCTATTTCTTATGAAGTAAAATTGGGTGGGTCTGCTAAAAGCTTTGTTCGCTCAAGCAGCCAGGGGCTTTGGAGAAGACCGCCTCACCATTATAAGATGTATGTTACGGCAATGGTAGAAAGCACCAAACACAATAAGCGCCGGGAAGCTGAATTGGATGATGATATGGAAACATTACCTGCTGCAGCATTATTTTCGGGATCTGTAAAAGACAGCTTCTCGATTTTCATAAAGCTGCCTGACAACTATAATGCAAAACGGGAAAGAAATTTTAGTGTTGTTTACCTGCTGGACGGTAACGCCTATTTTGATGCAGTTGCTGATGAAATACGAAAGCAGAAAAAGGATGCGATCCTGGTAGGCATTGGGTATAAGAATGCTTTTCTGATGGATTCCTTGCGGAACAGGGATTATACATTTCCGCAGGCAGCGCCGCAGGACAGTTTTCCCACAAGTGGAGGCGCTGACCGTTTCCTGGCTTTTATAAAAACAGAGCTCATACCGTTTATTGATAAAGCCTATCGTACTGATACCGCTGATCGTTGTTTGATGGGACATTCGTTAGGAGGGTATTTTACTTTGTTTGCCATGCAGCAGGGATTATCGGGCAGGAGCAATCCATTTAAGCAGTACGTTGCTGCAAGTCCGTCATTGTATTACAGTGATCAGTATCTTATTAAAGCTTTACAAAATACTGAGCCGGGCAATACAAACCCTCAAACTTTGATTTTAACTATTGGCGAAAACGAATTAGAAGAAGACGCAACCATTCCTGAATATTTTAATTCTTTTGTAAAGCATATGAATGATGGAAAGTATAAAAACATAAAATTGATCACTGAAGTATTCCCGTCATTCGGGCATATGGACACAGGAATTCCGACTTTTGCAAGAGCATTACGGGAATTAAAATAATCATCGGGTATTAAATTTTCAATTTCCACATTTCTCACCTGCCTATACATTCGCCCGGGCCGGTACGGACGGGGCAGGCAATTCGGGTGCATTTAAAATTGTCGCCGGATGGTGGGGACATCATAGCCATCAACTTAAATAAAAAGAAGCCCTGGTGTTGGTACGTGAGACACGTACCAACAGCGATTGCCCCGGCACGTGTCTCCACGTGCCGG
>CAYLVR010000349.1:0-2157 GCA_964387165.1 uncultured Chitinophagaceae bacterium
TGGTGCAGGAAGAGGTTACGGATCCGACTAAGTTCAAAATAAATACAAAACCTTTTCCAAAGAACTTTACCTGGAACCAGGTAAATGCACCTGTAGAAATAATTGCCGAAGGCAAAAAACTCCCGACCTGGAAACTATCGGAAGATGGTATCTTATACCATCCGATGGGTGAAAGATCAGGGCTATACATGGGGGTGGCCGAGAAAATATCGAAGAAAATAGTTCTGATACCATATGGCTTTACTAAATTGAGAATAGTAGCTTTTCCAGTAGTTAAATAATTATCACGTCTGTTATGAGGTTTTTGATTTCTTCTTTAGTTGTTTTATCGTTCTTTAATGGGTATTCGCAATACGGGGTGAATACAGAAGGTAGAAAGATCATATTGTTTAAAAATAATATCCCACTGGTTGTAATAGATTCTGTTAATATAAATTTTATTGCTCAGCATTCCAATGAGATAATATACAGCGGTCCGGATAGTATTTTAATTCGTTTGAATTACCCGTTAATGCCCGATTTCAACAGGTTGGAAACAGGCTTTGATCATAGCTTTGATCTGGGGATTAGTTTTCGTAATAATAATTTTCATTTAAGTGGAAGTGGCGAATGGGTGCAAAACATCACCATTCACATGACTGACAGGAACGATCATTTTTTTGGTTTGCAGGAAACCCTGTATCCTGAAAATAAAAAATCACCCGATCTTCGGGGTAGTGTTATTGATGTTGAAGTGAATGGTGAACAATACAGATACAAGGAAAATTTTGCTTCAGCTTATTCTGCCTTTTATTTTAATCCAAAAGGATATGCTTCGTTCATGAATACTTTTGCCAAAGGAAGGTATCAGTTGGCAATAAATGGGCAAACAAGTATTTATCATGAAACATCGGATCTCGACTGGTATATTTTTACCGGCGACCATAACGATATATACAGTAGCTATTATAAAGTAATAGGCGCACCTAAAAAAGTTCCTGTATGGTCATGCGGACCTATTATCTGGCGGGATGAAAATAAAAATGGCAGTGCGGAAATCCTGGATGATATAAGACAATTTGCAGCATTAAAAATACCACTAACCGGGGTGATGGTCGACAGGCCATACAGTAATGGCTCATTATTATGGTCGAAAATGGATTTCAGTGAAAAATTCAGTGACCCGGCCAAATGGATAAAAACATTGAAGGATTCCGGTTTGTATTTCATGACATGGATAGCGCCGGCTACTTATAGTGATACTGATTTTCCCGGATTATTAAATGGGGCATTCAGTTATATAGATCTAACCAATCCTGCAGCAATAAAAGAGTTAGCGAACAGGTTAAAGAAAAATCAGTACGATGTTGGCGTACAGGGGCATAAAATGGATAGGGCGGATGAACATTTTCCTGATAGTGAAAGCTGGTTCGACAGAACTCCGCGTGCAGAAAGAAAAAATAAATATGTGTATTTATATGCGAAAGTAATTGATAGTATTCTTCAGAATAATATGGGAGATGATCAGCTAAATTATGCTCGTGCGGCTATTCATGGATCACAGAAATATTTAAGTGGAATATGGGGTGGTGATCCGAGGTCCACATGGGATGGAATGGCAGGCAACCTGGCGAATAGTATTCGCGCATCTTTCATGGGTTTTCCTAACTGGGGCACAGATGTAGGAGGTTACTTAGGACAATCGGGTGAAATTGCCGACGAATTATATATTCGTTGGTTACAATGGGGCGTATTTAATGGTATTTATGAAATAAAAATTGATGGACCCGGCGGAGTTGGGAAAGACAGGGCCCCATGGAATTGTAGTCAACAGGTTAAAGACGCATTCAGAAAATCGTGCGAAATAAGGATGGAATGGCTGCCGCATATATATTCACAATTGAATACTTCAGCGAACACTGGTGTATTAATGAAACCGTTGGGAATGGTTTATCCTGAAGACTCACTGACATATAATATATGGGATGAATATATATTCGGAAATACCTTATTAGTAGCGCCTATTCTTTCTGTAGAAAATTCCAGGATGGTTTATTTGCCGAAAGGAGAATGGATAGATTATTATTCAAACGAGGCGATAGAAGGAGGAAGGTCAGTTAAAGTTGAAGCTGATCTTTCCAGGATTCCTCTTTTTGTTAAATCAAACTCTTTACAGGC
>CAYLVR010000350.1:0-2154 GCA_964387165.1 uncultured Chitinophagaceae bacterium
ATGGTTTTCAGTATGCGCAACATGTCCGGGATTGGAGTGATCATCTGGTTGCTCCTGGCGTCAAGCACAAATGTCAGGCGCTTGGGCGCCGGAGATGTAGGAATTTCGTCTGCCGGTACCATAAACTGATACACCCCTTTCCCTGGTTCTGTCGGATACACATAAAGCAGTCCTTTTCCTCCTGTATTGGCGCTATAGCGCAACAGCAGGTCTGCTGCATCATAAGCGGTCGCTGGTATATGCATATTAAACCTGGTAGCTGAAGATGAATTCACGTAATCGGGAAAAGCATGGTGTATAAAATCGGGCTGGCGGAAAATACTATCGGTATGCACAATCAACGAAAATCCCGGTTGCATCTCTGATGTCCTAAAGATATTGACAGGCAGGGGAAGAATTGCTTTGTCTTCTTCCCAACGGAATGGTGAAGAATAACGAATACGGACCTTTCGCGGGTAATTCGCCTGCACCGGATAAACATTCAGCCTGTAATTGCTCGTCAGCGTATTGATCAGCAGCGACGGATCCCGTTGCCGGTGCACAATACCCATATATGTGTTAATCGCTTTGTCCCGCTCCACAACGTCGGCAGATATAATGACGGTATCGTTCAACCATAGCCAGGAATCATGAATAAAGCTCCCGGGAGGCAGATCGAAAAAAAGAATGCTTTCCAGCATCTCGGCAGGTGGGTACACGCCATCGGGAAGACGTATGGTAAATACCAGGTCAACTTCCGCATACAATCCCTGAGGCACAACTTCGACCTGTATGTCACTAATATTACCATTACCCGGCGACAGCCAGCGACGGGGATCTTTTATTGTCAGATGATTATTCCCCGGGATCTGCCCCTGGCTGCTCAATACGACCAACAGCAGAGAAATTATCAGATAAAATTGTTTCATAATAAAGTTTTATTATAAAGTTATAAAAAATAAAACAAGATAAATGGCCCTTGTAACTTAATATGCTCATCGGGAATCTCAGATATGAAGGGCAATATTTCATTCCTGCCAAAATCACAGCTGGTGGAACGCTGCAAAAAGGCTTTAGGCGTACTACACTTTGGCGGACGCATTATGATTATAGAAACCAAAGCTGCCCTGAATCTGATTGACAAATATTTCAAAACATAAGTTTATGAAAAAGCAAATAAATGAACCTGATTATATAGGTGGACATGGCGCTCTTACCAAAGAGGAAGAAGAAGCGCTGACAAAATACTTTGCGGATAAAAAAGCGAAAGGCTCAAAAAGAAAAACGCTCGTACGGAAAACAAGATCCAAACGGCTTACTTACAGCAACCGGCCTTAGCATAGATTTTATGTTTTATGCTCTGCAAACTTTGGGACGTTTTTGGGATGACTCGGACAAATTTTACTCAAATTAAAACAAATTGTTTATACGTACAGTAGACTGAAAGCCTTGTCCCGCACAGCTTTTCATGCTTAAACACACCTAAAGTTTATTGCCTGATATTTACTGTTCCGGGCATGCTAAACGAAACATAACCGACTGAATTACATACAATTCAGTCGGCTTTTTATCTTTTCAAAGTAACAACGGGGTAACAAAAAAGTGTGGAACTTTCCTTTCAGCACCCAGACTATTGGATAAAATAAATGTTTTCAATTTGAAAACATTGTCTTATCTTTGGTTTTATGAATATCATTGTCAAAAGAGCCATTCTTTATTACGTGGACAAGTACCCGCAAGCTAAGAATGCATTATTGACATGGTATAATGAATTTTTAAAGCAGGAGTTTCACAGCTTCAATGAACTGAAAGCTGTCTATGGAAATGCAAGTATAGTAGCCAATAACCGGGTTATATTCAATATCAAGGGTAATGATTTCCGGCTTGTGGTATCTGTAAATTTCAAACAACTGGCTGCTTATGTGATCTGGTTTGGGACACATAAACAGTATGACAGAATCAATGTCGAAATAATAGCTTTTGACACCAAAACATTAACCTATAAAGCAATAAAATGATGAACTGGAAAGTAATCCATACAGAGGCTGACTATCAAAAGGCCATTGCCCGCACCATGGAGATCTTCCATGCAACCGAGGGAAGTCCGGAAGCGGATGAACTGGCCTTACTGCTGGTATTGGTCAAGGACTATGAAGACAAACACATTCCTCTTCC
>CAYLVR010000351.1:0-2145 GCA_964387165.1 uncultured Chitinophagaceae bacterium
CCAGGTTTCGAGCGATGAAGTCGCACGCCTGGAAGCTGCGGACGCTGAACATGATGCTGACCCTTTCGGCGCGCCTATCGCAGAAGAAGAGCCGGTAAACACGATTGAGCCGGCGACCGAGCGAACAGCAGAAGCAGAAGGCCCGCACGCTGAACCGCTGATTATCGACCAACAAACCCGCGATAACTTGGCCAAGATGCGAGCTGCCGACCGTGCAGCGGTTGAAGAACAGCTTGGCCATGAATCCAACAAACCCGGATTTGTTGATAAACCGCTTAATGATAATCAGGTTGAATCTGACGAAATCGCTACAGCGACAAAGGAAACGGTTAAACCTGTACTGCCGCCCGAGGTTGAGCGGCAATATGTGAATGTCGGCAATAAGTATTACAGCCAGAAAAACCCCGACGCTGTTGCTTTTGAAGACAAAGGCAACAAACTTGAAACACGCATGAACAACGAACAAGTTGCAACCAACTTGGTCAAAATTGCAGAAGCTCGCGGCTGGGATGAAATTAAAGTCTCTGGCTCTGAAACTTTCCGGCGCGAAGTGTGGGTGGAAGCTGCGGCCCGTGGCATGCAAGTTAAGGGCTACACACCCAACGACCAGGACAAAGCGACTCTTGCAAAACGCATGGTCGATATGGAAGCAAACAAAGTAGAAGCTGCTACAGCACGCGACCAAAAGCCTGGGCAAACAAGAACCCCTGAGCAACAAAAGCAAGAAGCACTTCAAACCGCACGCGCAGAGTCATTTAAAAATGATTCGCGCGAAACAGCTCTTAAAAAACATCCTGAGCTTGCAGGCGCTTATGCGGCGCAAGCTGCAATGCAAAAGAAAATGGAAGCTGATCGAATCCCGGCGGACAAGCAAGCAGTTGTTCAAGCCAGGGTTCGGGAGAACCTGGCTAACAGTATTGAGCGCGGTCAGATTCCAGAAGTTAAGCGCCGCGAGGAAGTAACCAACAAGCGGGAAGTTTCGGAAGAAAGAGGGATGGACAGATAATGAAACTCCACAAACTTGCATTTGCCATCGGTGCCAGCTCGTTGCTGGCTGCCTGCTCTACATTCTCTCCAGGTGCAGGGCCAACCTATCGGGTCGGCCCTGATTACACAGCAACGGGCAATATAGCCGGCGTCAAGGCATACGTTTACGGTGGACGTACGTTGCTCCAGTACGATCGTTCGCCGTTTTTCCTGAGCATCGAGGACAGCAACGGGCAGTCTGTTGGCTATGAGCGGGAAGGGCAGTTTTACCGCCTCGACCGCACGTTATCCGACTTCACCGCACGGGCCGACCTGGTGAAAGCGACCAGCTTTCACTTGTTGCAACCGACCATAGCGAAACAGCCGGAAGTAGCTGTTGTTTCCAAGCCTGCGCCTATCCCTGCGCCTGTTGTGGCTGTCTACAACGCACCAGAAACCAAACCCCCGGTAAAGCTGACCAGCCAGGAAGACGCCGAGCTTCTGGCACTGCTGAGCGCCGCACAGCAGCAGCTTGTCGACGTTCGGGCCAGCGTCGAACGCGGGGCGTCCGATCTGGCCTCACTGGAGCGTTTACACGCCCGCCTCGATCAGATACAGGGCCGGCTTAACAAAGCCTCAAGCTCGATGCTGATGGTTTACTTCGACCGCTACAAAACCGAGTTCCAGCCCACGCCAGAAGTTGCCGAGCTGCTGGTATCTGTCGCCACGGCTGCCGACCGCGTGAAAGTTCGCGGACGTACTGACTCGGTAGTACCTGGTTCTATGGATGGAAAGATCGCACGCGAGCGCGCACTGTCTGCGCGCACCTTCCTGGTTGATCGCGGCGTCGATGCGTCGAAGATTGAAGTTTCGTCGCTGGCTGCAGGTGACTTCATCGCTCCGAACACGGCCGAAGGCAAGTCACTTAATCGCCGCGTAGAAATTGAGTTTGTCAGCCAGCGCCTTGGTACGCTCAAGCAGCCGAAGCAATCCGGCTTGGCCAGCGCGAGGCTAAGCCAGTGAAGGCCCGCGCTGTTGCTACAGCAACGGCAGAAGTAGGGAAGGGCGGCGCTGCCGCCCTTCCGGTGCTTTCGCTCTCCAGTGGTGCGATTGAAGGTCTGAAATGGCTGGCCATCGTTCTGATGACCCTGGATCACGTCAATAAGTACGTCTTCCATG
>CAYLVR010000352.1:0-2144 GCA_964387165.1 uncultured Chitinophagaceae bacterium
CCGCCCGGCTACCGAAGTTGATTATTTATTTAAAGTACAAGTTATAGATTTTTGCTGATTGCGTTCCGTCAGCCGGAACTATAGCTGAACAATGAACAAAAAGTTGACGAACGTATTTCGTCTGCCCGCATTTTTGCCAACCTGCCTGTTACCTGCTGTACTTCTATCTGTCTTTTGGTTTATAAATTCCTTAAGCCAATAAAAATACCCACAAACACGAATGTCCATATAAGTAGTGCATTACTAATAAAGTTTAGAAGTAACCAGCTCCAGTTATTTGTGTCGCTTCCACTAAGTCTAAATTGCTCATAAAACTTATGCGGAAACCCAACTGTGAAACTATGTTTCCATTCTTTTGTCGTCAGAAAGAAGCTAAAAGCAATTTGCCAATACAACTATTGGAAGTATGGTTGATGTCAGCAGGATCCTGAAAATTATAATAAGATGTTTTGTGTAATGTTTCCATAGCATTTGTCAACCTGCAAGAGTTGTCCCGAAAATTATGTCATAAAAGAATGCTGCAACTATAAATGTAAGAGGCGAGCCAATTACTGTCCAGATGATTGCCGACACTTTATTATCCTTAATTAGCTGTCGCTTACGAAACCATACAACAGTCAGAATTAGCAACATTATTAATGAAATAATAAAACTGTGAATAAGAAGTCCGTAGTTGTCGTCATACTGCAAGAACTGTGCTTTATAAAAAGAAGTCCAGCAATAAATAGTCTGGGTTGCTAATAAAAGAGGCAATATGATTTTGCGGAGTGTCAATAGTATAGCAGGTAACGGTAAAGCATTGGCGATGGCAGGGCATTTGAAAATCTTCTGCCCGAACCGAAGCCGAATAGAATTACCGATGATGAAGATAAGCACAAAAGCTAAATTATTAATGTCAAGCTGGAACAAAAGCTGATAGCGAACTTTAGCCGAAGTTCTATCCGTCGCCCCCTGCTATTGCCAATGCACCTGTTACCTGCATGGCACTTGTCATTTTGCAATTTCCTTATTCAAAAGTTTTTCAATTTCTTCACCACTACTCGGTCTGGGTGCATCAAAGTCAACAATATTTCCTTTTTTGTCAATCAAGATAAATTTGGGAATTGCGTTTGCGACATAAGATTTCCAAACAATTCCATCTTTATCTAATAGTTGAGTCCAATCAGGTTTATCTTCTTCTATTGCTTTTCTCCATTCATTAATACCGTCATGAACGGCAATGCTAAGAAAAGCAATCTGTTTATTGTCTTTAAATTTGTAATACAAAATTTTAAAACTTGGCGTTTCTGCCCTGCAAGGCCCACACCAACTTGCCCATAAATCAAGATAGACAACCTTTCCTTTAAAACTTTCAAGACTAAATGTCTCACCGAGATTACTTTCGAGTGTAAATAGTGGTGCAGGTTTTCCAACTTGTGTCCTCATTAACTCATTCTCCTTTTCAGCAATTCTATTTTCAAGTGATTCCTTGTAAAAAACAGTCTTAAGATTTGAGATGTAGGGTTCAAACTGCTCCTTATAATCGTTTAATTTTTTAAATGAATTGCAAAGCTCAATATCCGATTCCATCCGGGTGTACAAAGTAAGCTCTTTTGCTTTTCCTTGATAAGTCGTACTTATTTTTTTTAATTTGTAGCCTTTTTGATTTCTCAGGGTGGAATCTTTTTTAAAATCAAGATTTACGATATAATTCAGCCATTGATTTGTGATAAAACCGTTCCGGTAATCATCTGAGATTAGATATTCATCTTTATAAATGTTTTCTAATATCTTGTTGTCAAAATTGTTTCGAACAAAAGATATAGAATTGTCGTAGGTATAATTATTGATGTTTACATGAGAAACCAACATATATAGCTTACTGAATTTATTATCAAGCTGAACCATCGAACCGAAATATTTTAGGTATTTGTCATGAATCGGCTTTTTGTCAAATACCACATGATATATTGAATCTTTTAATTTTTGGTGATTACTGATATATGATAGTAATGCATTTTGTTTTAATTCGAACCAAAGTGTTGTGTCTTTCCGGGCTACATAAATCGAATCCAACATAAAACGGTATTTGTTACTTTCCGAACCGACGCCGGAAATAGCTTTGCTTTTGAAGAGAGAAAGAAAATCCTTGCCGTTTCCAGTAA
>CAYLVR010000353.1:0-2105 GCA_964387165.1 uncultured Chitinophagaceae bacterium
CGACGTTGACGACGAAAATCGACGAGTCAACGTCGTGTCGCTGTTGTATTTGGTAGGAATGAACTGTTCGACAGGACCACCTTCAGGGTCGACGGGGCCTGATGTCTTAAGAGGGCGAAAAGCACGAATGTCGACCTTGTGCTCGCCGAGTGGGACACCACCCCGGCCTTTGGCGATATATTTCCCATCGCGGATCGCTGCACCCGACACGGGACCATGCGTACCGTTGGTAGGATAAAAGCGAATTTCACCATTTGCGACTGGTGTGTCGTCGACTTTGACAGTTCCCGTGACGACCACCTTCTGAATGCCGCTACTGGAACCTCCGCAGCCGATGAAAACACCCATCGCGATAAATAGCAGGACGCTAAACTTAAGCTTTTGAGCAACTCGTACTACCACATTCGCACCTATTTTGCCTATCTCTTCTTCCTAAAATTCCTTACGTCTCAACGACCAGGAGCACCTGGTGGCGGTGGTGGGCCGCATTCACCACTGTCCGACGCACTGCCCGCACTGATCACCTCCTGCCCTGCGCGGCTTGCGTGGGCACACAAAACCAGTTGATCTGTATCATCTCCAATGAAATGAACGCTGCCATCAGCAAAGCCGAAATGAGCACCTCCTGGGTGCCAGCTCGAAAAACCATGCTCACGGAAATATTCATCATGGCGATTGCCACTTCCTTCGCCATCGAATGGATCGATTTGATCATCGCGACCACCAGGCAAGGAGCCCGGACCATTTACGCCATGATGCACGTCAGCCACACTACGTGTGACCCAGGTGACACCTACCCATACATCGTTGCCGGCTGTATCTATGCCTTTAGCCGATGTCATCTCGCCGATGATATACGTTTGACTGAGACCATCGGTAATTTCAGCAGCGGAGATCTCGCTGAAATTATAGAGAATCCCATTGCCGTTACCGCGCGGTTGATAGAGCCAGCAATGGCTGCTGCGTGTATCAGCAACACCAGCGATGTTGGATAATGGCCAGTCCCAGGAATCGTTGCCAAAATGTCCAATTCCAGACGCGGAGTCAACCCACTTTTCATTGTTGGATTCACTTGGACAGATGAATGAATCGATGATGGCCGCGATGACATCCCAATTGTCGCCGGGAAAATCACGGGCAAAGACGCGGCGCTTGAAATTAATCTGTCCTGAAACGGTGCTTGATTCCAGATAGGGTAAGATAAATGCCCCCCAGCCGAATCCTTCAAAGTCATTGCCCGCGGGGATCTCAGGACAATTGGCAGCAAACCCGCTACGACGATATTCCGTGCCGGATGGAAAACGCTTCATTGCCGCATGATAGTTCTGCAGCGCGAGTCCTACTTGTTTGAAGTTGTTCTGACAACTTGCCCGTCGCGCGGCTTCACGAGCGGCTTGAATAGCCGGCAAGAGCAGGGCAACGAGGACACCAATAATGGCGATCACGACCAAGAGCTCGACAAGAGTAAAAGCAGACCCCCGCTTGTCTCTGCTTTGGGATGCTTTGGGAAAGGCGAACATGCTATTGTTCCTTGATAATTGTTGATCCATCTCAAGCCCGCTCAGCGTACAAGCCATTCGTTGAAAGTAATGTGTATGACAACTCCGAAGTTTGTCATTGGCCACGTCGCATGCAACCAACTACCGGCTGCACCTCCCGCGGTTGATCGCGCATGCGATAGTGGTCAAAACAAGCAGGGTGGCGGTTGTCGGCTCGGGAACGGTTTGGCCAAGCAACAGCCCGAAATCCAAACTCCCTAATCCCGAGCTAATCAGGCCCTGCCGTAGCAGTTGGGCATCGCGTAAGTCGATAGTGCCGTCGAAATTGAGATCCCCCTTCTGCCGGCTGTTCCAATCACCCAGTTGAAAGCCGTTGAAAGATTGGACCAGCATCCAGTTTTGCACCAGCGCAGATACATCATCTGTCGCTACGCTACCCGTGCCGTCGCCCGACAATTGGCCGTCGAGGTTGATATCAGCCGGGTCAAACCCAGCGAGCTGTGCGGCAATATAGGAATTGTCTTCGGCGATCGAAAACGAACCGTAGTTGGTGCCGAGAGAATTTGTTCCCCACAAGAAGATTTCGACGTCGTCGACGAGTCCCCG
>CAYLVR010000354.1:0-2102 GCA_964387165.1 uncultured Chitinophagaceae bacterium
CGAACCAGAAACACATACAACACGGGCAACACTCCCTGCACTCCCGATCGTCGCAAATCCTCACGCATTTCGCGTGTCTCAAAGAAACCTTTTTCCAACACGGAACGCAGCGAGAAACGGAGATTTGCAAGCGAGTCATCCAATATCAACGGATCGATTGTTTGCAAATTCGGCACCTGCCCGATCGGTTCGAGTCCGCCTAAAATATACACCTTCGCTTCGGCAAAAATGCTGGTGACGGAAAGAAAATCCGGGCCGCCGAAAAGATAAAAAATCGTGCCGGGGCGCGGGATGCGTGGCTGGATTTGAGTCTTCGCCCAGGTTCGCATGGGTCTGAGACGATATTGTTCCGCAAGGTCGAAACTTGCATTAAGTTCCGATGCATGTTGCGCAGCCGCTGGCAATGCCTGCAAGAAACGCAGTTCCGATTGCGGATTCACGGGCAATCCGGCGAGATACAATGCGGTATCGTTCAACGGACTTGGTGGTGGCGCATACGCCGGCGGCGGAAGCTCCTGCGCATGCAGGCTTCCGGCAAGCAATAACAGTATCCATTTTGTTCCGAATCCTGATAATTTCACAGGAAACCCATAATCCGCCCTCTCCGAAAACTCAATCAAACAAAATTCCGGTACGTGAAGAAGGCCTCACGCGGAGGCGCGGAGAACGCAGAGATTTTTTCAGACAGGATGAACAGGATGTTGCAAAAATAGCGACGGCGGGAGCGTGGGAGATTCGCCATTACAATTTTACACTCAACTTGATTATTCTCCCGTTGCTCAGGGTGATCTGAATCTTCGCGCGGGATTTTTTGAAAGGTTTTTTGAATTTGATTTCCAGTCTCGAATTATTTCGTACCCTGAATGACTTCACCTTCCCGCCGCTTACCTTTACCGCCCGGATATTGCTGAAATTGCTTCCGCGAAGATCGAATTTCTTTTTGTTCTTCGAGATTTTTGATTTTTTATTATTGATCTTTGGAGTCGGTACCGATGCCGGAGTGATATGAGGCGGGTTCTCGAGGAAATGAAATGTCGTGCCGTATTTTCCGAGGCCGTTATTCCACAGGTACGTCACTGCCGACACGGCAAAGTTTCCGTTGAACGCCGCCACTGTCGGCTCGAAGGTGTGAAAATCGAACGGAGACGCTCCGTGGGAGGAAATGACAAGCCGCGTTCCCCATGCGCCGGAAGTCGCCGAAGCGCGCGTTGCATAACGTACCTGCCCCGAGAACGAAATTGCACCGCTCCCGGGAAAATGCTGCGAGGCGTGATCGGTGAAAACAATGTGCGGACGGGACACATAGTCGAACACCCGCAGCGGATGCAGTCCGGTTCCGCGTTCCCCGTCACCCATCACATAATTCGCAGATGCCGCAGCCACCGTTTCCCCGTTCCATGTTCCGCTCGTGTTGCGAACGAGGTAGGCGAGATAAGCCACGCCCGGCGATCCTGTAAACGCACGCGGCATCACCGACGCCGCCACGGCGATTGTTCCATCCGGTGCCGCCGCGATGGAGGCTCCCAGTCCGCCGTAGTCTCCATACGCGGAACCGGGGGAGAGAATCGTATCCACACTCCACGAACCGCCGGCATTTGTCGCATGGTACAATTCGGAGCGAACCATCGTGCCTCCGGAAACGGGCGTTTCCAAACGATCCATGGAATAAACGATATGCGCGTGTCCATCCCCGTCCACCGCGATGGAAATATTGCGCGGTGTCAGATGATCCACCTCCACATATTCAAACGCGTCCCACGTATTGAAGGATTCCACCGCATCGGGGATCGTCTCCCACGACCATGTGCCTGTCGGGCTGCGTCTGGCATACACAAATGTCTTTATGGGATTATAAGGCGGCAAAGATTCAAAAGAGTCGTTTTGGAGCAGGAAATGCACACTTCCATCAGCCCCTTGCGCGGCACTCATTGCCGTGAAAAAAGCTTCCGGAATCGTCGGTTCCGCCATTTCAACCTGCTGCCACTCGCCCCCCGTGCGCGCATGATGCAGCAGGTAAAATCCCTGAACGGAATAAGCATGCGCCACTCCTTCCTCATCGAAGAACAGTGCCGTGTCGAAATAAATCGTGTAGCCGTCTGGCG
>CAYLVR010000355.1:0-2090 GCA_964387165.1 uncultured Chitinophagaceae bacterium
ACGTCAACGGTAATTTTTCTGGAAAGGTCACCTTTTGCCACGGCAGTGGTTACTTCAGCGATATTACGCACCTGGCCCGTAAGGTTGGATGCCATCTGGTTAACCGAATCCGTCAGATCTTTCCAGGTACCTGCAACGCCCCGCACCTGTGCCTGTCCACCAAGCTTTCCTTCGGTACCTACTTCCAGTGCCACACGTGTTACCTCGGAAGAGAAAGAGTTAAGCTGATCCACCATCGTGTTGATGGTATTTTTCAGCTCTAATATTTCTCCTTTTACGTCAACGGTAATTTTTTTAGATAGATCACCTTTTGCCACAGCAGTGGTTACCTCTGCGATATTGCGCACCTGGCTGGTAAGATTCGATCCCATCTGGTTCACCGAATCTGTAAGATCCTTCCATACACCTGCAACCCCTTTTACTTTTGCCTGCCCACCCAATTTTCCTTCAGATCCTACCTCTCTTGCCACACGGGTTACTTCCATCGAAAATAAATTCAGCTGCTTCACCATATCGTTCACCTCTTTAGCAATGCGTCCGAATTCTCCCTGCAGTGTATGGCCGGCAATCTCTTCCGACATTTTCTGGTTAAGATTTCCTTTTGCCACTGAGCTGATTACATGCGCAATTTCTATTGTAGGATGAACCAGGTCGGAAATAAGTGTATTAAGCGATTCTATACCTGTTCCCCAGTTACCTTTTGTATTGGGGATCTCAATACGTTGTGTAAGTTTCCCCTGTTTGCCAATTGTATTTCCTGCCCTGGTAAACTCGAGCATCATTTTTTCGTTGAGAGAAATTATATCGTTTAAGGTATCACAGATTTTTCCGCTCAGGCCTATCTTATCAATAGGCATCCTAACGCTAAAGTTTCCATTCCGAACCTCTGAAAGTACAGTGAGTAATTCGTGATCGTCGAGAAAGTCATTTTCCACATACCTTTTGTATGCATGATTTCCATTTCCATTGCCGTTCCCATTCTTCGACTTCGTTCCGTTGCCTTTTTTGGCAGGAGCGGTTTTCGCTTGTGTTTTTTTTATAGACATTGGCGGATTTTTCGTTTCCAAATGTAAGCAATAGAGAACAGGATACAGCGGATTTTAAGAGTTTCTTATTAGCAGTTTTAGGTACAAAATAATAAAGATCATTTTTTATCGGTGTGCCTTGATTTCAATTACCTGATAGAGTGCACCTTCGTGATGTCAGATTAACTGCTTTTTATTCGCCGGAGTTCTTCGATTACTGGAGTTTTAACGTAAGCGGCTAACAAAAACGAATTATCGTAAACCCCTGAATTAACTGACCAATACTAACAGGTTTTTATATATAGCAACAACCAACGTCCTGGCCTTTTGTCCGGGACTTTTTTTGGCCGCAGGAGATTTTTAATTAATAAACCTATCTTAGGGTTCAGTTATAGACACACAAAAAAGAGCCGCGTGGAAACGCGGCCCGTACACCTAACGATTGCTTGCATGAAAATCCTAAAAATTATTTTGTTACTTCCCTGTTACCAAAAGATAAATCAGTTGACCTTTCCGGTGTATTGAATGCCGAAATAAAAATATTGTTGATTTTATTCGATTTCATTTTTTTATTATAATTCACATTATCACATATTCCTGTTGCTCAAAACCTCAGCAGAAATACTATTGTACAACCTGAGTTTCAATAAAGCTACTTTCCCGCTGAGCATAATTGATTGCGTGACTGATAATATAAAAAATAATTTAACGGTGAAAAATCTCTTGATTTGTATAGTCTACTGAATTGGTGGACAAATGTAGCGGACAATTCTAAATCAACAAATTTTATTTTGTTAATTTAGATTATGGTATACAACAGAACGGGCAGGTCGGGGTTATTACTACCAGCCATTTCCCTTGGTCTATGGCATAATTTCGGGGGAGTAGATGTATTTGAAAACGGGAGGGCAATTATTCGTCGCGCTTACGAAAATGGGATAACACATTTTGATCTTGCTAATAATTATGGCCCTCCACCCGGATCAGCTGAAGAAAACTTTGGAACAATTCTCAAAAAAGACTTTCCTGGTTTTAAGCGTGATAAGCTGGTAATTAGTACAAAGG
>CAYLVR010000356.1:0-2077 GCA_964387165.1 uncultured Chitinophagaceae bacterium
TTTCAATTCAACCATTGTGCGATTAAAAGGCCGCATTGGCTTTGATTTCGCTTTAAAGAAATTCCGTGGCAGAAGGACTTCTGATATAGAAGGGGATGCTTTCGTAGACCGCGAGGTAAGAAACATTTTAGGCCCAAAAGGCGGCTGGTATGAATTGCTGATCTGTATTGCTATTGTTGCACTTGTAAATTATTTGGCGCTATGACAAAACCTAAACTTTTCAAAAGCGAACTGGAAGAAAAGATAAAAGGATTCACTTTCCCGGAAGCCGTTTATATAGTCGGCATTCGTGGCTATTATTTAAACACAATGGGTAAGGAAGGGCAGAACGATAGATCCGTGTATGATGATGCCATATTTCTTGTGGGGCCTAATCTTTTTAAAGCATTCAACGCTAATACAGATCCTTCTAAGTTTCAAAAAGGAATTGCAACACTTATTCCGGGGCTGCACTATTACAGAAAGGGGAAACACGGGCTTACAAAGCCGGGCGGCGGCTATCCTGCCTTTCGACCAGATACAGTGGACGAATCATTACCCGTAACGCGGGACGGCAGGGAAGGCATATACAAAGGTATTGCAATCAATATTCATTCGGGAGGGTTGTATGAAACGAGCTCAGCCGGATGCCAAACTATTTACAAACCCCAATGGCCAGACTTTCAAAAGTCAGCATACGCAGCGATGGACAACGAGGGGCAGAGGCGTATACCATATATTTTAATAGAAAACAAATAACCTTTTCTCATAAGCAGTATAGTTTTGGTAACAGCAAGGCCCTGGATTTTCATCCGGGGCTTTTTAATTGCTCCCTTAACGCAATCAGGTTAAAGTAATAGCCTTTATACGCCTTTAGCGGGTTGTGGCTGTGTAATACTCTCAAGTGCGATTCTACGTACTGCTTTACATTATATATAACACCTTCGCGCGTCTTAATGCTCGCAGGCAGGCTTTTATCTTTAAAAAACTGCTCAATTTCGGCTATTTCGGCTTTTGTGACCATTTAGCGAAGGTAATAATATCAGAAATTGCAATAAATGCAACAATGTTGCGAAAATAGTTTAAAAAATACTTGGGTATTCAAACTGAATACTGTACTTTTACATCAGATAGCAATAACGCTATTGTTAATTAAATCTGCAAAGCTGATAAATTGCAGTTTAAATAAAAAACAGAAATAAATATGACTAAAGAAAACAAAAACAAAATATATGTGCCCTTCTTAGGGCAAATATTGGGTACTCTTGTAGCTCAAGAGTGTACAGAGTTGGCTGTGGATGAACAAGACGGCATTTTATACCCTGACAAGGGAAATTGGATGCCCCCCGTTTTGGAAGGAAAAATTCCAGCAATGGGGAAGCATATCGGGGGCTTGGACGGCTCCGGATGGTGCTGGGATATGTTTGAGAGCACCCAGGGTGAAGGGACTTTGATACACAGGGAGTGGGGGGAGCTATTCAAATCCACTACATACTATAAGGTAGACATGGATTCCGTCCCATTTCCTACAGAGGAGGAAGCCTCTGTTTTTTCCCCGAAATGGTCTTAATCCTTGTTATAGTGGATGAAGGTTTCTGATTATAGCAATAACGCTACAATCACTTTAAAAACGAAAATCATGACACGCGAAACTTTTGAATCTGTAAAAAAAGCATTGGCAGAAAACAGCATCTATAATCTTTTTAGCGAAGCAATTGGAGTAGCTGAAGATATAGAAAATGACGACAGCAAGTCTTATGCCTTAATGTTTAACGTAGAAACAAATGAATTGTTTTTTCTCTCTTATGCACATAATGAAAACAGTTGGGCCAAAACTGCCGAAAGCCAAAATCCGTGGGTATGCATCGGTTATGTCTCTGCCACAACAATTTTAATGGGCGACCCCGCTGGTGAAATTGAAAGCCAGCTACTCTACAACATAGAGCAGCAGGAGCAAATGGAAAAAGAATACAACAGGTAACCATAACTTTTAATCACCCCGCCCCTTAACCGGGGCAATTCAATCACTTTTAAACGAATAAGATGAAAGCGTTTAATTATCTTTTTTCTAACGAAGAAAATTTACATCTATTAGCTG
>CAYLVR010000357.1:0-2063 GCA_964387165.1 uncultured Chitinophagaceae bacterium
CAGTTTTCCTATTCAATAGAATATTAATCATGCACACAGATTTTTTAGTGATCGGATCAGGCATTGCAGGAATTACTTACGCGCTAAAAGTTGCTAAACAATTTCCTGATAAAAATGTTTTGATCATCACAAAGGCTCAAGCCGACGAAACTAATACGAAATATGCACAAGGTGGTGTGGCAGGAGTAACTGATTTTGAAAAAGACAGTTTCGAGAAACATATTAATGATACATTAGTTGCCGGCGATGGATTATGCAATCCTAAGATCGTAGAAATAGTGGTTAAAGAAGGTGTGGATAGAATTGCAGAAATTATTGACTGGGGCGCACAATTCGACAAAGAAAAAGATGGTGATTATAAATTAGGAAAAGAAGGTGGGCACAGTGAATTCAGAATATTGCATCATAAAGATGTTACGGGAAAAGAAATGGAACGGGCGCTGCTCGAGGAAATAGAAACATTCCCTAATATTCAGATGATAAAACATTGTTTTGTTATTGATATAATTACCCAGCACCATTTGGGATTACTTGTTACAAAAGCCACTCCCGATGTTGAATGTTATGGCGTTTATGTACTGAACAGGGAAACCAATAAGATTGAAACCATTCATGCTAAAATAACATTACTGGCCACTGGTGGTAATGGCCAGGTTTATCGGTCCACTACAAATCCGTTTATTGCCACTGGTGATGGAGTTGCTATGTTATATCGTGCAAAAGGAAGAATAGAGAATATGGAATTTATACAGTTCCATCCAACTGCGCTATTTGAACCAGGATTACGTGGACAGGCATTTTTAATTACCGAAGCCGTTCGTGGTGATGGCGGAATATTAAGGAATAAAAATGGCGAAGCATTCATGGAGAAATATGATGCACGCAAAGATCTGGCGCCAAGGGATATTGTTGCGCGTGCGATAGATAATGAAATGAAAATATCAGGTACCGATCATGTATTTCTTGATGTAACACATATGCCGCTGGATAAATTCATTGAACATTTTCCTAATATTTATGAAAAATGTAAGAGCATAGGTATAGATATTTCTAAACAATATATTCCTGTATCACCAGCAGCGCATTATAGCTGCGGTGGAATTAAGACAGATGAATGGGGAAGAACATCTATTAAATATCTATACGCATGTGGTGAATGTGCCAGCACAGGTTTGCACGGCGCGAATCGTTTAGCAAGTAATTCATTGCTGGAGGCTATGGTATTCGCTCATCGTTGCGCTGCAGATGCTGCGTTGAGCATTAATCATATTGAATTCTGTAAAACTATTCCTAACTGGAATACTTCGGGGACTTCTGATCCTAAAGAAATGATATTGATAACACAAAGTTTAAAAGAACTCCAGTTATTAATGAGCGATTACGTGGGTATCGTCAGAACAAATATCCGTTTGGAAAGAGCAATAAAGAGAATTGATCTTTTATGGGAAGAAACTGAGGCATTATATCAATCTACATCTGTTTCCCCGCAGTTATGCGAATTAAGAAATATGACTACCGTTGGATATTTAATTGTGAAATGCGCGCAATTACGAAAAGAAAGCAGGGGGCTGCATTATAATACTGATTATCCATCGAGAAGCGAGATGGTACAAAATATTGTATTATGAACCCAAAAAGATACTGATGAGAGCAATGATATTTGCTGCAGGACTGGGTACGAGGTTTAAACCCTGGACAGATAGTCACCCCAAAGCCCTTGCGATAATTAATGGTAAAAGTTTATTGCAGAGAAATATTGAATATTTACAGCAATACGGAATAAAAGAAGTGGTTGTTAATGTGCATCATTTCGCCGATCAGGTGGTTGATGCCATTAAAAATAATAAAGGTTGGGGGTCTGGAATAATAATAAGTGACGAAACTAATGAGGTTCTTGAAACAGGAGGAGGATTATTAAAAGCTGCTCCTTTATTGGGTGATGAAAGCTTTATAGTGATGAACGCAGATATATTAACTGATCTTGATTTAGATGTAATGATCAATGCCCATAAACAATTACAACCTTTAGCCACTCTTGCCACTACCAGTCGGGAAACATCCAG
>CAYLVR010000358.1:0-2061 GCA_964387165.1 uncultured Chitinophagaceae bacterium
CAGAACCAATACTTACTATTTTGCCAATAACAGAAATCAGCATTTCAGTTTCAACGCTGATGAACAGTTTTTACCGGTTTACCAATTAGCAGACGAAAGCAATAAAAAGATTACACACCTTGATCCATTTGCTGATAAATTCCTTTCCAAATGTACTTTGGGAGAAATGATCAGTAAGTATATGGTATTGGTGGAGAGTGAGCAAAAAATGCTGGTGATGCGTCCGTACCAGATTTATGCAGTGAAGGCTATTGTAGATTGCATTCATCAAAACCGGGGCAACGGCTATATATGGCATACAACAGGCAGCGGTAAAACACTTACTTCCTTTAAAGCATCAACACTTCTAAAAAGTAATCCGGATATTGAAAAGTGCCTTTTCGTAGTTGATCGTAAAGACTTGGACAGGCAAACCCGTGAAGAGTTCAATAAATTCCAGGAAGGTAGTGTTGAGGAGAACACAAATACCGAAACTCTGGTGAAGCGGCTTTTATCTGCGGATTATGCCGACAAGGTAATTGTTACCACCATTCAGAAACTGGGGCTGGCGTTAGACGGTAGTAACAAGAAAAATTACAAGGAACGTTTGGAATCCCTCCGGGGAAAACGTGTAGTTTTCATTTTTGATGAATGTCATCGTTCGCAATTTGGAGACAACCATAGAGCCATAAAAGAGTTTTTCCCGAACGCACAACTTTTTGGGTTCACCGGCACGCCCATATTTGAACCCAATGCAATCAATCGAAAAGTTGAAGGACGTCAGGCCTCATTATTAACAACACAAGATATATTTCAGAAAAGGCTGCATGAATACACGATTACTCATGCAATAGACGATAAAAACGTACTCCGCTTCCATATTGATTATTATGAACCTGATGGATTGGTGCATATTGGTAGTGAAGTGCATCGGGTAGCTGTAGTGGAAGCCATTTTAAACAAACATGATGCAGCGACTCATGCACGCAGATTCAATGCTATACTGGCAACGGCTTCCATTAATGAGGCCATTGAATATTATAATCTCTTTAGAGACCGGCAACAAGACCGTCTGGAAAAAGACAATGATTTTATCCCGCTCAATATAGCCTGCGTTTTCTCACCTCCTGCAGAAGGCAATAAGGATATACAACAAATACAGGAAGACCTGGAACAGGAAAAGGAGGATAACAAGCACAACCCGGATGAAAAGAAAGCAGCATTAAAGGAGATTATTGCGGACTATAACCGGCAATACGGCACTAATCACAGTGTTAATGAATTTGATTTGTACTATCAGGATGTGCAAAAACGTATCAAAGACCATAAATACAGCAATGCCGATTATCCCCATGTTAACAAGATTGATATTGTCATTGTAGTTGACATGCTGCTCACAGGTTTTGATTCTAAATACCTGAATACGCTGTATGTGGACAAAAACCTGAAATACCACAGTCTGATACAGGCATTTTCCCGTACCAACCGTGTGCTGAATGATACTAAACCTTATGGCAACATACTGGATTTCCGTCGTCAGCAGGAACCGGTGAACGAAGCCATTGCGCTGTTCTCGGGCGAAGCCGCCGGAAAAGCCAAAGAAATATGGCTGGTTGACCCTGCACCGAAAGTTATTGAAGAGTATGAAAAGGCTATTTCAGGCTTAAACAAGTTGATGGAATCTTACGGATTGGAGTGTAAACCGGAAGAAGTAAACAACCTGAGAGGGGATACGGCACGGGCTGAATTTATCAACCGCTTCAAGGAGGTGCAACGCCTGAAAACACAGCTTGACCAATATACCGATTTGGAAAAAGAAGAGCGGGAAAAAATAGAAAACCTGTTGCCGCAGGACGATCTGAGAGCTTTCAAAGGTGTGTACCTGGAAACGGCCAAACAACTCAAAGATCAGCAGGATAAAAGTGGAGAACAGGCAAGCCCTGAAGTGGAGCAGTTGGATTTCGAATTTGTGCTCTTTGCTTCTGCAGTGATAGATTACGACTATATTATGGGGTTGATTGCTGAATATACGCAGAAGACACCATCCAGGCAGAAAATGACGAAGGAGCAGCTCGTTACATT
>CAYLVR010000359.1:0-2002 GCA_964387165.1 uncultured Chitinophagaceae bacterium
CTTTGTCTTTTTCGGGCCTTGGCATTTCATTGAATAAATTCAGTTGAATGGCTATTGAGGGGTATTTGGCGCTATCCTGGAACCTTAATGCCTCGTAAGAGGCAAGAGAGGTATATGCATAAATCCTGCTGGATACAGGCGGGTTAAATACGTCGTAAGTGATCAGCTTTGTTAATTGCTCCTGGTTCTGGTAAATAATTTCTGAGTCTTCAAGGTAGTCTGCTTTTTTATCTGTGCAGGAAAAAATAATTACCGATAAAATCACTGACAGGCATAAACATTTTAATGTAATAATTTTCATGATTGGTTTTCTCTTTTAATCTTCTTCTTTCATTTTTAATCTTTCCACGACTAATCTTCCGATCTTTCTTCCTTCTTTATTTCCTTCATCGAGGTCGAATGTATAATGAATACCTCCATACATTCTTGAAATAGATGCTTCCCACGCGGCCTGGTGGAAAGAGGTAAAGGAGCGCGATTCGATGCCGAATTCAGCTTCTGAAGTATCGCGGTAAGAAAAATTATCTCCGTAAATATCGGTCATTACTTCGGCAGCGGCTGCAGAAATAATTGAATGACCGCTAATATAAGCAGGAAATGGGGGTGTTTGTAAGAATGGCCTCCAGTCTGCATCGAAATATTTATTAATTACTGTTTCGGGGCGTATCATATTGCTCCTGTATTTTTCTTCCCAGCAATTAATAAATGCGTCGAATATGGCGATCGCTGTTTTCGCGTAGGCGTAAACGGTTGTATTAAAATCGGTTTTTGCTTTTTCTGCTGCAATACCAACAATATTCATCCAGTGACCACCGGGAGAGAATTTTTTTGTAGCAAACATTACATGCCCGCTCACATTCATCATAAAAGGATTATCATCCCAGAAACTGGCGATATGTTTTTGTTCGGGAGTTAAATTGTCGCCGGTTATTTTTACTTCCATTAATGAGTGGTAGTATATGGAATTGGTGTCTTTAATGGTATATAAAGGTGGCGGTACCGGTCTGCATTCTGCTCCTGAATCGAGTGCCATCGTTCTTATTTCCATCCAGTGTGGTTCTATGCCCGATGTATATGTTGGAGGCGTGGGTACCCATCTTCCTTCTTCTTCTGTAACAGTATATTTACTTGCAGAACGCGTTTGGGCATAATTATCTTTTTTCGACCAGTTAATAATTGCCGAAAAAATTGAGTCCGCAAATATTTTGGAGTTTTTCAGCATTTGAGATGGCATTCCTGCATCATCGGCCATTACTACCAGTTTATCATAATGTTCCATCATGCTGCCTTCGGGAAAAGTAACGGCATTACCCACTTTTGTAAAAGCTAAAAGGGCCGCAAGGTGGTAGTCAATTTCGCCTGGTGCCGGTTTAGGCATGGGAGGCATGTGTTTTATCTGGCCGGATAGTGACCGGTAGCTGCTGTCGCCCGCAACTACGCATTCATAAGCCGCGATAGCGGCATAGGCGTAATTTCTCGAGGCGATCATTGGTGGAAAATTATTCTCTAACACTATGTCGTTCAGCTTTTTAACCGTATGGCAGAACCTTATAGGGTCGCTCACCAGCTCTTGGTAATTGCCTTCTTTGCATGAGGTGGCGAGAAGGCTGATTAAGACAGCTACCGTTAGTAATGATTTCATAAGACCTGAAAATTACATAAACCTGCGTAAATTTGTGGGGAAACCCTGAAATTGATGTTGTTAAAAGAACAAAAGATTTACTACACCCTGCGTATTGCGATGGCCATGTGTTTTATAGGACACGGCACATTTGGTATTATAACCAAACAGGTCTGGTGCAATTATTTTGGAGTATTCGGCATTGGTGAGCAACTATCTTATACCCTGATGCCTGTTGTAGGAATAGTGGATATTTTAATGGGTGTGATTATTTTACTTTACCCGCTGCGGTCCCTGGCGGTGTGGTTGGTGTTCTGGGGATTATTAACCGCTTTACTCAGGCCCTTATCGGGTGAGCCCTTTGCAGAATTTGTTGAGCGT
>CAYLVR010000360.1:0-1998 GCA_964387165.1 uncultured Chitinophagaceae bacterium
CGATTTCCGGTTCCAGGCCATGGGCTCGCAACTCTTCGGCAAAAAATTGGACAATTTTATCAGGGTAATGGCCTTCCCAACCACCGCTGACGAACAGGATTTTTTTCATGGATTGCTAGGGGTTGAAGCCAATCTAGCGTAATTGCCTCCGCACTGAAATAGACAGCGGCGTCAAAAACATGGATTTTTCCACCAAGCATTGGGCGCCCTTCGCCCGCCGCCATCCTGCGAGTTTTATCGTCGCTTCCGCCGACTACCTCACGGCCAAGAACAACTGGGTGCGCACCGCGTTCCCCACCTGCAATTTTTCCTTCATCCTGCGCGGTCGCGGCGAGTGGCATCGGAACGGACGGGTCTGGCCGGTCGAGGCGCCCTGCGTGATCCCGCAGTGGCCGCAGGAATACCTCGAGTATGGCCCCACCCCGCAATCCGCCGCCACTTGGGACGAGCTCTACATCATCTATGCTTCGGATGCCCGCCCCCGGCTGGAAGCCGCGCGCCTGATCGACCCCGAGCGCCCGGTGTGGCCGATTCGCAACGTCGCCGCGGTGCGCACACAGGCCGAAATGCTGCGCCAGCTCTCTCACGCCGCCGAACCCGGGTCGGTGGCGGACCTGGTGGACCGCGTGTGCGAGCGCATGATCCTGGAAAGCTGGCTGCCTCCGGCGCGACGCGATCCCCCGGTGGGCGACGCAGCCACCGTGCAAGCCATCGTCGCCGAGCTGCGCGCACGTCTCGCCGAGCCGGAACTCAGCCCGGAGACCCTTGCGGTGCGGCATGGGTGGTCGGCCTCGACCTTCCGCCGCCGCTGGAGCGAGAGCATGCCTGAAAGCCCTGCCCGCACCCTGCAAGGTCTGCGCATGCAGGCCGCCTGCCGCCTCCTGGTGGAATCCACCCTGCCCATCCACGAGATCGCGGCCCGCACCGGCTTCGCCGACGAATACTATTTCTCGCGACGCTTCCGCATCGAGCAAGGCATGCCGCCGCGAGCCTACCGCCAGGCCTACCTGCTGGGCAGACGCTGAACGCACCGGCTAAACGAGGGGAGAAGCCCGCCCCGTCGGGACCAAAGTCCCTAAAACCGTGGGACCACTGCGGTAAAACGCCGGTTGCCTACCCAGGTGATTTTGCCAAACACGAAGGCCCAGCCATGCACTTTGCGCCCTCCGTCTCCATCCCTCCGGAACACCGCAGCACAGCTTGCAAGCAGGCACGACGCCATGGATTCACCTTGGTGGAAGTCATGGTGGCATCCGTTATCCTCGTCATGGTGTCCATGGGCACGCTCGGCGTGATTCTCCACGCTTACCGTCTCACTGAGGAGACACGACTCCGGGACAACGCCCGCGGCGTCCTTCGGACTTTCGGCGATCAATTCATGCGCCTGCAAACGATGACGAAAGATGCAGACGGCACCAACCAGACCCGGCGTTTTTTCAACCACACCTACAATACCGGCGCCACCAGCGACGGTTTGGTGTGGGGCGAGCTTTGCGACAAGGTCGGAGGCAGCGGAAGCACGGAGCCGCTCGTGGTGAATCTGCGCGATGCGACCGGCGCCACGACCACCGCCACCGCGACCGTGACGCGCGAGGTGAAATTCGTCAACGCCTCCACCGGGGTCGAGATCGCAACCGCCCAGCGCGATCTCCAAGCTGCGGGATACTTTATCTCCGCGACTTTCCGCGCCGCGTTTGAGCTGCGCGGAAAAACGCTGGTGGAAAGCATGACGTTTGTCCGCCTGGTTCCATGAGCCGCCACTTCTCTCCATCTCCACGCATCGCCCGGCGTTTTCGGGGCGGCTTCACTCTTGTGGAGGTCATGCTTACGATGGCGATCTTCCTCCTGGTCGCCCTCGCCTGCTCCGCCCTCCTCCTGGCGGTGTCCCGCGGCACCTACAAAAACAAGCTGCTGAGCGATAGCACCGTAAACACGCGCTTTGTTCAAGAGCACATGGCCCGCAACCTTTCCAGCGCGGTCAGCCAGAAGACGCCGCCG
>CAYLVR010000361.1:0-1993 GCA_964387165.1 uncultured Chitinophagaceae bacterium
CAATAAACAACACACGTCTACCGGCCAACAGATTTTCAATGACCTGCCATTGCAAATCGTGAAACTGCTTGAACCCAAACAGTTTTTGTAATTGTATTTCGGCTTGCTGTCTGTTCATCTATTCAAATCTCTTTTTAAGTTCGTCTATCCGTTCAATTTCCTTTAATCCCCTTTTACCTTGTTGGCATATATAATTAATGGTTGCTTTTTGCGATTCGGAAGGACGAAAACCTTCTTTTTCAATGGCGTTGTTAATTCCAACAATCAGTTCACGTTGTTTGTCAACGTATTCCTTGAGTTCGTTAATTCTGTTTTCAATTTCTTGTGTCATAATTTTTAACTTTTCTAATAAATAGTTTGAAATAATGAAAAAGACCGATTTTCAGAAAAAATATTTTTTTTCACTTCGTTCTCCCCGCTATTCAACCTCGGCAACAATATATCCCGTGTTTCTCTCAATTTGCTGGGTCTTCAATGAGTGTCGGCTTACTTGTTGTCCGTTTGTAATGTCATTTCTATGTCTTTGGTGACCTGTCAAAATGGTTTACTTTTTTCTAAGTTTTAGTCGTCTGTTTGTCATTGTGGTGTCGTCTTTTACACTTGCTGCCAACGTATTTATACAGGCTATAAAATCTCCTCAATCCATCCAAAATGGCTGGGTTGAGGCAGTTTTATCACTCTATTAAATATCCGGATTTTAATCAAATATCCAAATCATCAAAGGGACTTTTGATATTTTGCAGGCTCTTGGTGCTGACATGAGTATATATTTCTGTGGTTTTGCTGCTGCTATGCCCTAATAATTCCTGGATGTAGCGTAAATCAGTCCCCGCCTCCGGCAGATGGGTGGCATAGTTGTGCCTCAGCCAATGAAGGGTCGCCGGCTTTTTAATGGTTGTGGAGTTCAGGGCTTGCGTAAAAACCTGTTCAAGACTGCGTTCATGGTATTTTTCACCGGCGCTTTGGCCTTCGGACAGCCACTCTTTGGGTTTAATATAACCTGTAATAATCCTTCAACTGATGAATGATCTTCTCTGAAAGGGGAACGATCCGCTAACATCTTATTTTCTTCCGCTCCATATGTTATGTTTTATCCGTTTTCCTCACGATCAGGAACATCTCGTTTTCGAGCTTCATATATCCATAGTCATAACAGAAATAATAGGTGCTTCCGCTTTGGGTTTGATGGAGATGGGTATGATAGTATGGATCAAAACCCTGGCGCAGAAGATCGTCTCTCTTCAGCCGGATCTTCTGACCGCGGCAAAGTTTTGCCAGGATCGAATGGTTTTTCCTGAGGATGTTGTTGATAGGCCGGATAGCCGATGAGGGTTTTGCATTGATCCGGTTGTTATAACTGCTGCGACACTGGTCATCACAGAATTTCTTGTCAGACCGCCCTCTCAGCGGATTGCCACAGTCTAAGCATATACGTTCCATATCGGGTTTAGATTTTAACCTGAATTTACTTTATATGGAGGTAAACGTATATAAACGTATGCATCCGTTTATCCTACGGTTAATGTGCAGACTGTTATGCAACTTTGTTTTGTCAATGCAGGAGAGGGGTCCGGTATTGGTTAAGGGTAATTTAAGGATGAATAACATGGGCAATTTAAGAAACAGTGTGCGCCTGATCGGCTTTTTAGGTGCAGACCCGGACATTAAGGTTATCGGGGAAAAGAAGAAGCTGGCAAAAGTGTCGATCGCGACAAGCGATTCGTTTAAAAACGAGAAAGGGGAGAAGATCGAGGAAACTCAGTGGCATAACCTGGTTATGTGGGACGGGCTGGCCGCCATTGCTGAGCAGTACCTTCGTAAAGGTTCTGAAGTAAGTGTGGAAGGAAAGCTTAGCACCCGTTCCTATACCGATAAGGAAGGGGTTAAAAGATATTTCACCGAAGTCCTGGTGAATGAGCTACTCATGCTTGGCAAAAAGTGAGAGTGATCAGATGGAGGGCAGAAGCTGGCATTCTGCCCTTATTTAACTTCC
>CAYLVR010000362.1:0-1984 GCA_964387165.1 uncultured Chitinophagaceae bacterium
CCTGTAATAGTTAATCCAAATTGATTATCTCATTTGATCGGGGGCAGGATAGGACCCTTTAATTTCCGATATTTTTATTTATTCTGAACAAATGTTCAGAATCTAAGTCATTTTTATTATTGCATTTTTAAAAGTTTCGGAGCGTATGATGCAGTTCGGTAGCGCAAATAACCTGGCGCAAAATATTTTCCTTATTTAGGCATTACTCATTTTACCTAATTTAGCGCCTCAAAAAACCCCTTATTAATGAGAATTTATCCTAAACAACTAGCTTTCGCAATCTTAATCTTTGCAACCTTATTAAGCTCTTCATGCGCTACCGTCTTCGGTGGAAGAGTATCGGAGTGCCAAAGAACAAAACCTGTAGCCGGAGAACCCTCCAGGCAAGTCAGGGTAGCAGCTTTAATTTTAGACGTTCTACTATTTTGGCCGGGAACAATTGTGGACTTTGCTACAGGAGCTATTTACAGACCCTGCACAAAGTAAATTGCTAGCCAATAAATATGACAAACTCCTTTAGTTATTCTATCTATTGATTTGTGCCTATTTAATGGCAGTTTTTTTACCGCCCCTTACCGGTTCCGGGACGTAACGCAACCCGGTAGCGATAAGGGGTTCCTGTTTTTTACCATCTTCTTTCTCTCAATCCTTTACTGGCCCACGTTCGAAATTTCCAGGTTGGCTACCAGCTTCTGCTTTTTCAGATTTTGGATCCAAATGCGACCCCAATGACCTGGTTAATATTGTTCCTTCAAAAATTAAGCAGATCATTGGTTTTAGTTAGATTAACAACGTATTTAGAACCTTCCAATTATTTTTTATCATTGATCCTGCGGTCTTCAATGGCGAATACCTAATGTCATATTTATTATATTTCTCCCGATCCGCAGCTTTATTTGTTTCCATACGCAAATAAAAATGGTTTTATTGATGACTTTTTAAGGTTAAAACGATTCAGTATTAAACATTTTTAACTATGCGCTGGAGAGGAGAAAAACTATTGAAGCTTTTATTTTTTACGTGCGGTTTATTTATGCTGGTTACCAGCTGTAAAAAGAAAACCGATGACGAACGTCCAGAATTAGAACTGCCAGAATTAAATACCTGTAAGTCGGTGGAAGCAAAAGCCGGATTACTATCACCCGGGACTGGATTGTATGAGTATCAATCGGGCGGGGGTGTTACGATTAAAATAAACCGTGGAGATATCGAGGGATTAACAATAACCCTTATCGATGTCTCTTATCCCAATCAGATTACCTACCAGCTATGGGGCAACACAGCCGAAAGCGAAGAATACGCTGCCATGCATGAAAATCTGAATGGCAAACACATTAAAAATCGAATTGGATCCAACCGGACAATCTTCTTTCCCGACGGTACTAAACTCACATGCGTAGCCGCAGGTCCAGACAAATCCGTCACCGCTATTAGTATTTACGACGGGCCAAATGTCCATCATATAAATATAACCTGCAATAAACTTGAATACAGTGCTTCGAATGAAGCTATAGCCAAACGCTTAGACGCGATGCAGCCCGATGGCGAGACCAGCACTTATGAGCTTACCAGTACGGGTTTAATGTTTTACAATATATACACAGAAGATACGCCAGGAAACAAAGTAGAGGAGCGCATCAACCTCGGATCTCTGATTTATGACGAACCTAAACAGATATATGATCACTACGACGATCCCCGAATTGCGCACACGTAATATGACGTTTTCCATTTTTAAATTCAATTAATAGATCATAATTATACTTCACTAGTGGCAGAAGCACGTGAACCGGAGGGCAGTTATCTGCTGAACGAAAAAACAGATGCCACAAAAAATAATGCTATTCGAATTATCGTATAAAAAAATTAGAGAAGCGGGTATTGGTTATTCCTATACTACCATTAGTCCTTGAGGTTCAGGCTGACGCGTGCAAAGGAATTTTGATACATTTGAGCTATGCAAAATATCATTACCAAACATTCT
>CAYLVR010000363.1:0-1170 GCA_964387165.1 uncultured Chitinophagaceae bacterium
CAAAAAGTATCTAAGGTGCCCGAAATGATGGACGCAAAAGAGCAGGCCCAATATTTTTATGACGGCATAAAAAACCGGAATATTGATGAAGGAGGAGATATATCAGGTCCTGCAGACGAATGGACGAGGCCTGTTCCGGGAATTATTTTAGATGTAATAGAAGGAAGAAATACGTATAACCAAAATGCACTGGATGCAGTGCTGGTGACCGCTCCACAAAGCCAGTACCAGATATCTGCAAGAGGCGGCAATGAAAATATCAAATTTGCATTAAGTGGAGAATATTTCAACCAGGATGGAATTGTATTGAACACAAATTTTAAACGATATTCCGTCAGAGCTAACATTGATGCTAAACTCACAAATAAACTCTCGATAAAAGTTAATCTGAACCCATCAATTACAGACCAGACTGTTCTCCCTGTTACGGGCAATCAGGGTGAAAATATATTGGGCAGTGCTATATCTGTAAGTAACTTTTATCCTTTACTGAATCCCGACGGGAACTATTTTATATTTGGTGGGTTAGCTGCACAGGCCGACTTCCATAATCCTTTAGCCATCGCCAGGGAATATAAAGCCAATCAAAAAGGAATGAGGTTTTTAGGAAATATAGAAACCGAATACAAGTTCACTAAGGATTTAGCTTTCCGGGTTTTGTTAGGAGGAAGTTATATTGGTTCAAGGGGAATGACTTTTAAACCGCAGCTCCCTGTGTTTTTTAATAACCCGGCAGCAGGATCCGATAATACATCTGCCAGCTACAACTGGCTTACTGAATATACATTGAATTATAATAAAACTTTTGGCAATCATCAGATTGCTGCTTTAGGTGGCTTCACTACCCAGAAAGAAAGAGGAGACAATAATTCTTTATTTAGTAACCGGTATCCCAATAATTTAGTTCCGACTTTATCTGCAGTAAGCGGGCTGATTACAGACGGCACATCAGAAACCTATCAATGGTCGATGCTTTCTTATTTAGGTAGAATAAATTATAATTATAATAGCAAATATTATGTAACCGCTTCTCTCCGGAGTGATGGATCTTCTCGGTTTGGCGCTGATAATAAATATGGCGTTTTCCCATCTGCCGCTTTAGCATGGCGCATTTCCAGTGAAGAATTTATGAAAGAAGTTCGGCATCTGGACGAATTAAAATTGCGTGTC
>CAYLVR010000363.1:1180-1958 GCA_964387165.1 uncultured Chitinophagaceae bacterium
GTCAGTTATGGTGAAACAGGGAATAATAATATTGGCAACTATGAACAGTATGCAGCTATTAATTATGAAAAATATGCTTTTGGAGGAAATGCGGTTGGGGGCTTTTCGCCAGGGAGATTAGCCAATCCAATGTTAACATGGGAAACGCAGAAATCCTTTAATGTGGGAATGGATATAAGTATTCTTAAAGGAAGAGTAGCAATATCCGTTGATCACTTTAATTCACGAAACTATGATCTGTTATTAAATGTAAACGTGCCGGCTATTACCGGATTTAGTACTGCTTTAAAGAATATTGGAGAAGTAAAAAATGCAGGCTGGGAGTTCGCATTGAATACAGTTAATTTCGATCAGAAGTTTAAGTGGACCACCAGCTTTAACTTCTCTACATATGACAACAAAGTTGTTAAACTGGGGCCTGAAGGTGATCCCATCATTTCAGGCGATAATATAACAGTAATTGGGCAGCCTATTGGTATGTTCTATGGATTCCTTACCGATGGAATTTTTAAGACGCAGGCTGAATTAGATAAAGGACCGATTTTTAATCCGGCGGCGGCTGATCGCTCAAGAGTAGGTGATATACGTTTCAAAGACATTAGTGGCCCCGACGGTAAGCCCGATGGCATAATAAATAGTTTTGATAATACATTAATGGGTTCTCCCTATCCCGATTTTTATTACGGAATGACAAACCGTTTTGCATACGAGAATATCGGTTTGAGTGTTAGTTTGCAGGGAAGCAAAGGCAATGAAGTTTATAATACTTCATTTGGTT
>CAYLVR010000364.1:0-1956 GCA_964387165.1 uncultured Chitinophagaceae bacterium
ATGACCAGTTACGGAACGGACGACAGCGCTAAAATGCGGTGGAACCCGCAACAAAATGCCTATGAAACCACACTGCAACTGAAACAGGGCTATTATGATTACGCTTATGCCCTGGCAGACGACAAAAGCAATTCTCCCCGGTTTATTACAGATGAAACGGAAGGCAATATATGGGAAACCGAGAACCAGTATACCATACTGGTATATTACCGTGAACTGGGCGGAAGATATGACCAGTTGATGAATGTAACGGTGATCAATTCGATGATGAACCGGCCGGGGCAGTTTTAAAGTGCAGAAATATTCATTTACACTCGCTATTATTCATCGAGTTTTTCTATGAGTATATCAAAAACAAGTTCAAGGTCTCCGTCGGATCCGAGCCTGAGTTCATTGTAAACGAGGATGCTTCAGACAATACCGGAGGCGCCATGGTGAAAGACACCCTGATTATTTCAGGATCATTAAAAATGAATTGGAGTTGAGCAGAAGGCAAATGCAACAGTTTGCCGGTAATCCGGTAATTGAACAAAACCAGGTACTTGTGAACGCGGTATTTAGAACATATGCCCGTTGTAATTGATCCGACCGGCGTCCAAGGGCTCATATTCGATCTCGACTTCATAGGAATGCTGCCCAGTGATAAAATTAAGAAAGAGATCGTAAGGATCCTGCGCAACAGGCTGACGCCATTGATACGTTGTTATTTCCTTCACAGGATTTTCCAGAAGGAGATGCTGATAGGATTTAAGTAAAAAAATACTAAATTTATCGAAACCCTCTTCAAATGGAAGTTTCGCCCCTAATTAAGCTATTAGCAGTTGCTATATTCTCAACTTTAATAGATTTTTCTTATGCGCAAAACGGCGCAACCAGGGTGAAATCACCAAAAGCAAATATTAATTTGGATGAAATGCGGCAGCCTCGTATGAAAAAGGATTGGAATAATCCAGGGGCATATGAAATTGTAGCCAATTTATCGCGATCTTCGATTTATAAAAATGATACAACCACACTTAGTGCATATATAACAGGCTACGGTTTAATAGGAAATTGTAAACTTTTTTTTCTGTCATCCAATCCTATTTTCAGCGAAGAATCTCTTTTATATGGTGGTTTAAACATATTAAATTCTGACGATGAAGGTTGGTTTGTAGGTTATGGGAAAGAAGCAGAGCAGATGCCAGAAGATAATTTTATACTTTATAATTTCGGAGGACCAAAGTCCCATTTTTGGGAGTACCCGACAATATTTATTGATTTTGACAGATTAGATTCAATGAGTTTTTCCTTGCTTTCTGAAAAAAAGGCTAAAAACCCGCCATTTAAATTCGATTTAAAAACTAAGGAAGATATCGAACCAGGGGATTATACAATTAATCTTTACATGACCTATTTTAACGGGGTGGAATGGAAAATATCAAAAATAGGATTGCCTATTCATGTAAATAACTGGTTTGAACAAAACCCCAATTTGGTCAATGGAGCTGCCATTACAGGGGTTGCGATAGCTTTTTATGCCCTTGTTTTACAGTCGATATCATTTTTTAGAGAGTGCAAACGAAAAAATAAAACTCCGAAACAGAATGAAACCGAAGGACATCAAACTACAAAGCCCAATCCCAAACAGCAAAAACAAAAAAGAACTCCTGAAGATATACGTAAGGCAAAAGCTCAGCGACGCGAATTTACGAGCAAATGGAAATGGAAGATCAAAAGTATTTTTCTTATTTTCTACCTACCACGCTGTAGGGACAACAATCATTGTACAGTCTAACTTACAGCGTCCCGGCCGGTAAAAGTACCATTCTCCGATAGTAAACTAACCAGTATATTTCAGGAATCCTAAAATGCATCTATCTAAATTTTCATTCAAAGCAATTCCTTCGTATCTTTGCAATGGCAAGTCTTATACGACCAGCTCCTGCTGAACTCCCCCAGGACCGGAAGGTAGCA
>CAYLVR010000365.1:0-1932 GCA_964387165.1 uncultured Chitinophagaceae bacterium
TCGTGTGCAATGGCCACTCTTACAATGCCACCGGGGTAAGTCTGCTTAAGATAATTGGCATATCCCTGGGTGGCCATGCCAACAGTATATTTATTCATGCGGTTAGTGCCCACGCCCATAATGCCACGCAATCCGCCGGTTCCAAATTCGAGGTTCCTGTAAAATGCATCAGCGAGTTCATTGCCATTCTCTTTCTGCAATTTTCTTACTTCCATTTTCGTTTCTTCATCAAAATTACCTTCGAGCCATGCATTTGATCTCTTTATTATCTGTTCATCCATTTGCAACCATTTAGGTTAGCAATATAAATCATTTACCTTTATTGCAGGTGCCAAAAAGAACGTTCATAATACTTTGTTTACAGGCCATTATGCTGGTATCATTTGCCCAGTCGGGCATAGCCGATTCGCAGCAGGTTAACAAAAACCGGTTGCTGATTGTTGCAGGTGCAAACACTGCTTTCTGGGCAGGTTCTTATATCGCTCTTAATAAAGCCTGGTATGCTGATTATCCTAAAACATCGTTCCATACTTTTGATGATCTGCCGGAGTGGAACCAAATGGATAAAGCTGGTCATGTTTGGACCACCTACCATATCAGTCGTGCCTCTGCGGAATTATGGAAATGGACGGGCCTGAATAATAATACTTCAGCAATATTAGGTGGCGCCAGCGGAATGGTTTACCAGGGTATTATTGAAATACAGGATGCTTATTCTTCGGAATGGGGATTCAGCTGGTCGGATATAGGCGCAAACGTTTTAGGTGCAGGATTATTTGTTTTGCAGGAAACGGGCTGGAAAGAACAACGGATCCAGGTAAAAATGAATTATTGGCCAGGCGATTATCCGGCTGATTTGAAATCAAGAAGAGATGAATTATTTGGTAAATCTTTCGCTGAAAGAATACTGAAAGATTATAATTCGCAGACTTACTGGATCAGCGCAAATATTTCATCTTTTTTAAAAGAAACCAATGTTCCTGCATGGTTGAATATTTCTTTCGGTTATGGAGCTGATGGTTTATTAGGAGGACGCTCGAATGTGTGGAGCGATAAAGAGAGTACGGTATTTGATTATTCTTCCATAAAAAGAGAAAGAAAATATTATTTATCTCCCGATATTGATCTTACAAGAATAAAAACAAACAGCCGGTTTCTTCGCTCTGTATTTTTTTTATTAAATACAGTAAAAATTCCAGCGCCTGCAGTTGAATTAAATAACCAGGGAAAAATAAAATTTCATATTCTTAAATAATATGCCTGTTGCCGGGGAGCATCATTCGAGGTAGGCGCCGGCAACCTTATCACCATCAACTGTTACATAAATATGTTCCTGCAGGGTTGTTGCAACGGAAAGCCCCACATAATCAAGATTTACCGGGTAAGTTTTATGCGTCCTTTCTACCAGTGCAAGCGTCTGTATTTTTTTTGGATGAAATTCAAGAAAGGGTTTTAATGCATACAGCATGGTTTTACCACTGCTGGCCACATCATCTACGAGGATAATTACTTTATCATCGAAATTCATCGTTTTACTGATTTTTATCCCGGCAGGATTTCTTTTATCCAGCTCCAGGTCAATTAGGGTGACCTGTATATCTGATGCTTTTTTCAGTATTTTTTCTACACAGCGCGCAATAACACTCCCATTGTCTCTTATGCCTGCCAGTATTATATTTTTTTCTTCGAGGTTGTTTTCTATTATCTCGTAAGCCATGCGCAGCAGCTTCATATTTGCCGATTCCGAATCAAGTATGTCCTTTCTGACCATCATGAAAAGTTTTGGCAAAAATAGTGGAACAAGCTATACCAGTGAAGCCATACTAAAGAATCACTATGTCATTTAATTTAATACAATTATAATACATTATTTTCCCATTCATTCTCCGTTCATCTTCCGTAATAATATGGGTTAACAACGGAGAATAAATG
>CAYLVR010000366.1:0-1925 GCA_964387165.1 uncultured Chitinophagaceae bacterium
GCTTCGCCATTGCTTTCAATAAAATATGCGGCTTCACTGAGGCAACCAGTGTAAAGTTGTTTGATAAGCATCCGGCAAAGCTACAAACTTTTATCCTGTCTTTTATTCAGTGAGACTATGCACGCACTTCATAATATCGTCAATGCGAGTACTGTTTACCGAGTAGAAAATAAACTTGCCATCCCTTGAAGTTTTAACGATACCCGCCCTTCTGAGGATAGCCAGGTGCTGGGAAGCTACAGACTGCTCCAACCGGAGTTTCACATATATCTCAGTGACGGTCAGCTTCTTGTTTTCATCAATCAGCTTAACGATCTGCTGTCTTAGCTTATGATTTAGCGCCCTAAGGATCATTGCCGCTTTCTTGAGGTTTACAAAATCCACTTTTACCGGCTCCCCACTTTCTTCTTCAGCGCTCAACACCATTGAATAATTACTAGATACGTTCATGTTCACATCTCCTTTTGTTAAAGCAAACCGCAAACTTACGTTCAATTTTTTAAGAACAGCTCTGCGATTAGATTATTTTAATCCTGTATATACATTTTTCAAATAGGCAGGCTCGGTGTAAGCAAGCTGGGAAAAATTGAGGTTGTCATATTTTTCCTCCGCAAAAAACAGCAGATCTGCTATATCATAATTCACATTGCTGAACTCCGCATTAGGACGGTTGCAAATATACTGCCATTTGGTACTCCCATTGCCACAGAACACAACAATATTCTGATTTAACTGTTCGCTGAATGAATTTTGTTCAAGAATTATTGCCGATGGCTCAAAAACTTCCTCCAGATCAATATTATACATAGCTGTAAACACCTCCATCCTCCTTGCATCGATCATCGGGCACAATAATATCGGTAATGAATAAACGCTTTTTAAGTTTTTTTTAACAGCAAATGCGATGAGTTTGAGGGTACTTTCGGTAATAAGTGGAATGTTTAATGAATAACAAAGCCCTTTTGCTGTCGCCATGCCGACACGTAGCCCTGTGTACGATCCCGGTCCGGCAGTCACCGCTATCGCCGATAGCTCATTTATGTTTTTAGACGATTCTTTAAACAGCTCCTTTATAGCAGTATGTATCCAGGTAGCATGATCGTGCTGAATATTGTTAAATTTTTTATTGATAGTGATGCCATTCTCACCCAGGCAGATGCCTCCACTTTCCATCGATGTATCTATACAGAGTATCAGTGCCATTTTAGTTGGTTTCATTTAACAATGCCGGGGCAATTGTGTACCTGTCGTTATTACGCTGTAATTCTTTCAGTAATTGTATGATGTTATTTAATCCTATTTTATCTCCCCATTCAAATGGACCGGCCGGATAATTTGTTCCCAGTTTCATTGCGATATCAATTTCTTCTTTGCTACTGGTACCCGCACCGTAAGTGTACCATGCTTCATTAATAATCATCGAAATAATTACCGGGGTGATCATACCCGTTATATCAGGAACTACCTGTAGTTTCCATTGCAGGTCATTAAACAATTCTTTTTTTGCCAAAGAAGGAATGGCTATTTCAGTAATTTCTCTTCTCAGCATGGTGGGCCATGCATTAATGCGGATGAATGGAGCGCCGATATCTTTTGTAGTGAACGCAACTGAATTCACCACAACTGTTTTTGGTAATAATTTTTTCAGTGCTTCAATTCGTTCAGTATCGTATTCGAATAACAGGTCGAAATATATATCTGCATCAATAATGCTTAATGATCTTATTCCATCTGCCCAGATAATTTCAGTTCCTTCAGGGATTTTTTTAGAGAGAAATTCGTCTTTTAAAACTTCGTCAGCAAGTACCGCAATAACCATTTATAAATTTTCACAAAAGTAGGAAATAGTGTGCGCTTCGCGCCGAAACCTCCCCTTTGAAAAAGGGTGTAGGGAGCCTATCACAGAATCAACGGCTGCAGAGGGA
>CAYLVR010000367.1:0-1922 GCA_964387165.1 uncultured Chitinophagaceae bacterium
AATTACTGTTCTTCAGTTACCAAAGTCCCATTCTCTATATACTTAATCTGCGGTTTGGTAATTTCATCTTCTACACCAGGTAAACCAATTAATAATATGGTATAAACCTTTCCTGCCTGAACAGTAATTGTTCTTCCAATATCCACTGCACCATTCTTAACGTCAACAGATAAATCACCCGCTGCCACTGCTTTAAAATCACTTACACTTGCATAGGTTGCATTATCATTAATAATCTCGCTACCAGCGGTCGAAATGGTAACAGCTGAATGATTGACACTATCAACAATCGCATTAATATATCTTATGTATGCTTTCCCCGAACTAATTTCGGTACTGTCAACAATATCTAAAGCCACTACATTTTTGTAACTGCTATCGGCACCAACAACAAATACAGAATATGATTTATCCCGCTCGAAATTGTAGTTAATACCCGCGCCAAGTTTGGCCCCTGTTACATAATCAAAAGATTCAACAGCTCTTTCGCCGGTATAAATTCTCTGGTAGACGCCCGAAAAATTAGTATATCCAAGCGGCTGCGTAGTAACATTGCTTCCTGATAAGCTGATAACCGCTGCCTGCTGATCAGGCGCAAGGTTAAAAGACATTACACCGGCCGCAGGAATATCCTCCCCATTGTCATTTTTGTTTTTCAGACATGAAGTAAACAACACCCCCGTAGTCAATAGCAAAACAATTGCATTAAAAGATACTCTCATTGTATTAGTGTTTTAATTGTTTAAGATTCTAAAAGCAGGAGAGATGGTACTTAGGAGGGGAACAACAAAATTATTCTATTATTGACAATCTGAAATCTTAATTAAAGGCTAAAGAAATGTTAATCGAATGATAAAATAGTATCTTTGCAAGAAAAATTAAAAGCTTATGCCCTCTTATAAGGAGATATTCGACAATAACCGGCGTTGGATCGAGAAGAACACAGAGAATGACAAAGATTATTTCACTACCCTGGCAAAGGATCAGACCCCTGAATATTTATACATTGGTTGTTGCGACAGCCGCGTACCCGCCGACCAAATAATGGGCATGGACCCTGGCAAATTATTTGTCCACCGCAATATAGCTAACCTGGTACCCAGCACCGATCTGAATGTAATGTCGGTAATTGAATACGCAGTTAAATATTTGAATGTTAAGCATATTATTGTTTGTGGACATTATAATTGCGGGGGAGTAAAAGCAGCTATGCAACCCAGGGATTTTGGAATTTTAAATCCATGGTTAAGAAATATCCGTGATGTGTATCGTACGCACCAGGATGAGCTCGATCAAATACAGGATGAACACCAAAGATATAACCGGCTCACCGAATTAAACGTGCAGGAACAATGTTTGAATGTAATTAAAACTGCAGTGGTTCAGCAATGTTATATTAAAACCGGTTACCCTGTGGTTCATGGATGGATATTCGATATGCATACGGGCAAATTAATTGATCTGAACATTGATTTCCAGGGAATACTTAAAAAGATACAGGCTATATATAATTTAACCGACAGCAACCTTTTCTGAAATAAGGTCGAATAAATAAAACAAAGGCGATTCCTCAAGAATTAGCCTTGTGCTTTTGTCTTCCCCTGCTTTCCATTTTACCAGCCTGATAAAGCCGTTTTCTATTTCGATACCGGTGAGGTCACCGTCACTGAAACAGCAGCATCCCGTATTAAAATAAGTGGGCCTTACCATCGTTTTCACCAGTTTTTTCCCCTCGTATTCCTGCTTTCTTCTTTCTATTTCTGCTTCTATCGATTTAATTAATTCAGTGTTATTGCCGGCTTTTGCTTTTTCGAGTTGAGCAGCAAGGCGATCCATATGATCCATGGAAGCAAAAACGGGCTTATGCGTGTGCCCCGATATAAATAATAAATTATTTTTTGTGGCACTCCACTCATACATCA
>CAYLVR010000368.1:0-387 GCA_964387165.1 uncultured Chitinophagaceae bacterium
AATATCATCTTCGAAAAGAATGAGTTGATCAATTACTTTCTCCAATTGAAGTACTTCATTATGCTCTGATGTACTTTCGACATAAGCCAATATCTCTCCCTGAGTCACTTTTTGGCCTTCAATTACAAAAAGCTTTTCTAGTCTTCCTTCTGTGCGAACTATAATTTTTTTGGGCAACTCTAAGGGTAGTATTCTAACTGGAGCCAAAATCAAATCAGGATACTTTATGAACCATGTCAAAAAAAGAACAAGGATCATAATAAGAAAACATAATGTAATGCCCCATTGCAGAAGCCACTTCGGGGGATGATTGAGTACCTCATTAATTTCCGGATTAATCAGCTCGGGTTTCTCATTTACTTTGCCGGTACTCTTATCAGATATTGG
>CAYLVR010000368.1:397-832 GCA_964387165.1 uncultured Chitinophagaceae bacterium
ATGTTATCAAGTAATATTTTCTCTTTTCTCATTCTCGTTTGGTGAATTTATCATTTGAAATAATATGATAGTAAATAAGCCTACTCACCTAACTCTAATTGATTCCTGATCAATTCAAAATACCTCCCGTTCAGTCTGGTTAATTGTTCATGGGTGCCAACTTCCACTACTTTACCTTTTTCCAAGACAATGATCTGATCTGCATTTCTTACAGTACTAAGACGATGAGCAACAATAACAACTGTTTTACCTTTAAAGAATTCTGATAAATTATTCATTATTATCCGCTCATTCTCTGAGTCTAAAGCATTTGTAGCCTCATCAAAAAACAAATATTCGGGATTTTTATAAACGGCACGTGCAATTAAAATACGCTGCTTTTGTCCCTGAGAAATTCCGGCACCTTCCATTCCTAATTTGGTATTATAGCTCAAT
>CAYLVR010000368.1:842-1883 GCA_964387165.1 uncultured Chitinophagaceae bacterium
AATCCTGGATATTGGCTATTTTTACCGCGTGTAAGAGCTTGTTTATATCTTGAATTTCGTCACTTATGGTAATATTGTTAGCAATGGTATCTGAAAAAACAAACCCATCCTGCATCACCGTACCGCAAAGGCTTCGCCAATAGTCATAGCTCAGATTACTAAACTTGGTTGTTCCCACTTTTATACTACCCTTTTCTCCTTCAAAAAACTTCAAAAGAACCTTAATTAAGGTAGTTTTCCCGCTGCCACTGCTGCCAACAATTGCAGTGACTTTCCCGGCTGGAATAGATAAGCTTACATCATTCAAAGCTGGCTTATTCCCGGCACCCGGATAAGTATAGATTAGATCGTCTATCAAAATGCTTTTCCCCTCCGATAAGGCTTTAACAAAATACTTATCCATTGGTTCTTCATCATCCATCTCATGGACTTCATTCAGCCTTGCTAAGCTCAGCTTAGCATCTTGTAGTTTCTGTATAAAATTTACCAGTTGTTCTACCGGACTATTTAATTGGCCTAAAATATACTGAATTGCCAAGAGGGCTCCTAAGGTCATCCCTCCGTTCACTACTGAAGTTGCGGCAAAAAATGTTATAAATATATTCTTTCCTTCATTAATAAATAACGCCCCTGATTGCTGGTACTGCTGTAGTGCTAATGATCGTAAACTTAACTTGAAATCTGCTATCTGTATGTTTTCCCAACTCCACCTTTTACGAAGTGTGGCATTATTCAATTTGAGTTCAGAGACCGATTGCACTAATTGAATGAGGGAGCTCTGGCTCTTTGAATTTAAAGCGAATTGTTTGTGGTCTAATTCCTTTCTACGTTTTAAGAATACGATTATCCATAGGCTATATAACAAAGACGAAATTACGAAAACCATGAATATTGTTAAATTATAAAAAGCAAGAACTATAGAGAAAACGATCAGATTGACCAAAGAAAACAAAACGTTCAAAGAAGTTCCAGTCAGGAAAGATTCTATTCTATGGTGGTCTCCTATCCGTTGAAGAATATCCCCCATTTGCTTGCTTTCAA
>CAYLVR010000369.1:0-1877 GCA_964387165.1 uncultured Chitinophagaceae bacterium
CCCCTTTGAAAAAGGGTGTAGGGAGCCTATCACAGAATCAACGGCTGCAGAGGGATTTTTCTTACAACTTCACAGTCAGCGAATAAACAAAGACTATAGGGGATTTCTTACTTTTACTCCATGGAAAAAAAGATAATCAATACCGCCAATGCTCCAGCGCCGATAGGGCCATACAGCCAGGCGGTACAGGTAGGAAATATGTTATTTATTTCGGGCCAGGTAGCTATTAATCCTGCCACCGGAAATGTAGAAGCAACAACTATCGAAACCGAAACCGAACAGGTAATGCAAAACCTGAAATCGGTGCTTAACGAGTCGCAAATGGATTTCAACAACGTGGTGAAAACAACAATCTTTTTAACTGATATGTCGCTGTTCACAAAAGTGAATGAAATATACAGCACCTATTTCACAGGTGATTTTCCTGCCCGGGAAACAGTAGCCGTTAAGGGATTACCCAAAGGTGTTAATGTAGAAATTAGTATGATTGCTTCAAGGTAGGTCCACTCCATGGTGGGGTGGACGCGCCGGCACGAAGTAGCACAGCATTTTTACGCGACGGGGCGAGGGGTGGTTTTCATTTAAGCACCCCCAGTTCCCTCCCAATCTTAGTAAATGCAGCAACGGCCTTATCGAGATGATGAGGTTCGTGGGCCGCGCTAAGCTGTACCCGAATACGTGCCTGACCCCTGGCCACAACTGGAAAAAAGAAGCCGATAACATAAATGCCTTCTTCCAGCAGCCTGGCCGCGAAATTCTGTGCAACTACAGCATCATAAAGCATTATTGGTACTATTGGATGATCTCCGGGTTTTATATCGAATCCCGCTTCAGTCATTTTCGAGCGGAAATATTTTGTGTTAGCTTCCAGTTTATCACGTAATTCAGTTGTTTCACTTAACAGGTCCAGCACCGCGATACTCGCTCCAACAATTGAAGGCGCCACAGTATTAGAAAACAAATATGGTCTTGAACGCTGACGCAGCATTTCAATAACTTCTTTACTGCCACTGGTAAATCCGCCGGAAGCGCCGCCCAGCGCCTTGCCCAATGTACCGGTAATAATATCAATCTTTCCCATAACCCCATGGTACTCATGTGTACCACGACCGGTTTTACCCAAAAAACCACTTGAATGTGATTCATCAATCATAATAATTGCATCGTACTTCTCTGCCAGCTCCACTATTTTATCAAGCTGTGCAATGGTTCCGTCCATGCTGAAGGACCCATCAGTAACAATGATACGGCTTCTTAAAGCAGTTGTTTCTTTCAACCTTGCCTCCAGGTCGATCATATCATTATGTTTATACCTGAACCTCTGCGCCTTGCATAAACGCACGCCATCAATAATAGAGGCATGATTCAGCTCGTCAGAAATAATCGCATCCTGATCGCCAAAAAGCGGCTCGAACACTCCGCCATTAGCATCAAAAGCTGCGACATATAATATCGTATCATCGGTTCCCAGGAATTCAGATATTTTTTTTTCAAGTTCTTTATGGATATCCTGTGTTCCGCAGATAAAGCGCACACTACTCATTCCATAACCGCGCAGATCAACATATTTTCCTGCCGCTTCAATTACTTTGGGATGAGAGGAGAGTCCGAGGTAATTATTGGCGCAAAAGTTAAGCACCTGTTTACCATTTACGGTTATTTCGGCGCCTTGTGGTGAGGTAATAATTCTTTCGGTTTTATATAACCCGGCAGCTTTTATCTCTTCAAGCTCCGTTCCGATGCGGTTAACGAATTTCTGGTTCATGGTAAGTTCTTTGAATGGCCCAAAAGTAAGACACTGAATTTAATTTGGTTGCATACGAATCCCCCTGCAATTTCTCTGTATGCGAAATCCCGAAGCCCCCCTTTTTCAAAGG
>CAYLVR010000370.1:0-1863 GCA_964387165.1 uncultured Chitinophagaceae bacterium
AGCTACTGCCTCCATCATATCATTATCGTTTAGACCGGTATTTTGATACGCCAGGTAAAGACTTCTTTACCTTTCTTTCTGCCAGGAAAAACATGAGGGATTTTGAGGCAATGCGCGCATTTAATGAATGGGCGATGAATTTAAAAAACAGTATTAGTGGAGAGAACCAATCAACGGAATTAGAAGGGATCGGATCACTGAGCCGTAATTCGTTCGGTGATGTGGTATTTGAGCCTGCAGGGAAGGCACAGAGTTATGATATTGCTATTCCTGCAGAACGAATTATACGCAGCAATGCCAAACATGGAATGCTGGTTGGAGATAAAGAAACCACAAATGTGGAGATGAATGAATACTATACGGAAGAAATACATAAAGAAAAAATAGTGTGGTGGATATATGCGCTGATCATTGCAGCCATTGCATTAAGCGCTATTTTCTTCAATTATTATAAGAATGGTGGGAGTTCGCCATTCGGTAATCAACAGAAAATTGAGGTTAAATGATTCATTACGACAGTTGTCCTGTCTGCGGTTCACCAGGTGTTAATAAAGTAATGACTGCTGCGGACCACACTGTTTCAGGTGAATCTTTTGAAATATGGCAGTGTGCTAATTGTTCGCTCCGGTTTACGCAGGATGTTCCCGGGGCCGATCATATTGGCAAGTATTACAAATCTGAAAATTATATTTCTCATACCGAGACGAATAAAGGGATCGTGAACTGGTTGTATTTGCAGGTGCGGCGTTTTACATTATCGGGTAAGCGTAAATTAATAGAAAAGATAACAGGTGTTAAGAAGGGAAAGTTACTGGATATAGGCGCTGGTACCGGGGCTTTTGTGAATGATATGTCGGATGCCGGCTGGATTGCAGAAGGTTTGGAGCCCGATGATGCTGCTATTAAACGTGCCGCTGCGGCCTATGGGATACAATTAAAGCCCTCATCTGAATTATTTAACCTTGCACCTGCCGTTTATGATGCCATCACTATGTGGCATGTATTGGAGCATGTACACGATCTTCATGCATATATCGAACAATTAAAAAAGTTAATAAAGCCTTCAGGTAAAATATTTATTGCTGTTCCGAACTATACCTCGTTTGATGCGGGGCATTACGGCGCATCCTGGGCCGCGTATGATGTTCCCCGGCATCTTTATCATTTCTCTCCTGCTTCCATGAAGGTTTTAATGGAAGCGCATGGTCTTAAAATTGAAAGTATCCATCCCATGTGGTTTGATAGTTATTATGTTAGTCTTTTGAGCGAAAAGTACAGATCCCCGATCCGCTTCAAACGAGAGATGAGGGGAGGTGGTGCAGAAACCGTTATGCAGCCCGGCCGGGGTGGGTTAATCAGTTCCAGTGGTTCTTTGCTCAAAGGCTTCTGGTTGGGTTTCCGTTCCAACAACCGCACTTTTGCTAATCGCCGAAAGGCCAGTTCGCTTATTTATATTATAAGTATTTAAATCGTAGTATTAATATTCTTGTATTAATACATCTGTGGGAATACGCATAGTATGATTGATTTTTCGTATCATATCAAGAGTGAGTTTTCGTTTGCCATTGAGAATTTCGCTTGCCCTGCTTTTTAAACCTATAACTTTTCCTAAGTCTGATTGGTTATAATTCATTTGTTCCATTCTGAATTTTATTGCTTCAACAGGATCAGGAAAGTCTATAGGATAATTGGTATTTTCATAGTGCTCTATCAGTATTGACAAAATTTCAAGCTCATCGCCTTGCGGGGTGCCTTTTTTTGCACTAAATATTTTTTCCAATCGCTGCATGGCAATTGTATAATCTTTTTTAGTTCTAATTGGTTTGATATTCATATACTAGATTTTATTCGCGTTAATTTTAT
>CAYLVR010000371.1:0-1862 GCA_964387165.1 uncultured Chitinophagaceae bacterium
TAGAGCATTTGACTACGGATCAAAAGGTTTCAGGTTTGAATCCTGACGGGGTCACCAAACAGGGCAAGTGGAATTTTTCCATTTTGCCCTGTTTTTTATTTGTCCTAAACTGAAGGATGTCAGGAAAGTGTATAAATCTTAATTATGTAACAAAGTTAATAAATCACCAATTTCCTTAGAAGTTCTGGTTAAATTATCAGATGTATGTTTTAAAGCTTCCTCAAGATTGCACGGTTCATGACCTATCGCCATTAGCACATCAAAATATTTTCGGAATTGTTCACTTTGCACTATTGGTACTTTACCTGCAATACCTATTACCGGCACTGGTTTAAGTTTGGCTCTGTATGCTACACCAAAAGGACCTTTTCCCTGAAGAGTCTGCTCATCTAAACTGCCTTCGCCTGTGATTACCAAATCACATCTTTTTATTGCTTCTTCAAAGTCTGTAAGCTGAAGAAAATAGTCTATGCCATTCACAAGCTTTGCATTTAAAAATGCATATAGTCCTGCAGCAGTGCCACCTGCGGCGCCACCATGTTTAATTTCTGTTATATTCTTTCCGGTTTGCTTAAGTGTAACTGCCGCAAACACCGAAAGAATTTTATCCAGCTTTTCAACATCATCTGGAGATGCGCCTTTTTGAGGGCCGAAAACTACAGCCGATCCCTGTTCACCTAATAATAAATTATCTACATCGCATAATATTATCACTTCACAATCTAATATCCTGGTATCAAACATTGATATATCGATGCTATCGAGCTTAATAAGATTTACAGGAAGTTCCGATAACTTATTTCCTTCTTTATCTAAAAACTGTATTCCAAGGGCACTCAATATTCCTGTACCACCATCTACCACAGCTGAACCTCCAATACATAAGATAATTTTTTTAACACCTCTGTCTAATGCGTATTTTATTTGTTCGCCGGTTCCATAAGATGTTGCATGCAGGGGATCCAGTTCTTCTCTTTTTAATAATTGAATGCCGGATGCATTTGCCATTTCAATTACTGCAGTATTTCCTTCATCAATGAAACCCATTGAAGCAGTAATATTTCTTCCCAGGGGATCCTTAACATTTGTATCAAGGAAATCGCCTTCACATTTTTTAACGATTAAATACCCGGTGCCATCTCCACCATCACCCACCGGAAAACATTCGCAACTACATTTCAACCTGCTTTGCATTAATCCTGCTCTTATGGCCAAAGCTGCGGCTTCAGCATCAAGGCTGTTTTTGAAGGCGTTGGGAGAAATAAGAATGTTCATGATGTTATTATTCCCATTTTTATTCTTTTTAAAATCCATTGTTCATTTACATGTACTTGTTGAAAATAAAGGTTATCTATTAATGACATTTACCGGAGAGCCGAGAATAAAAGCTGAAAGATTATTTACAGTCGCGTTCATTAGCCTTATTCTTGCCTCTTTAGTTGCCCATCCAATATGAGGTGTAATAATACAATTTTTGGCCGTAAATAACGGATTATCCCACGATGGTGGTTCATCAGAAAGCACATCAATGCCGGCACCGGCAATAACGTTATTATTTAATGCCCATGCGAGGTCTTCATCAACTACTATCGGCCCTCTTGATGTATTTAACAGGAAGGCTGATTGTTTCATTGTTTGTAAACTTTTTTTATTAACCAGGTTTTTTGTTTCAGGAAATAATGGGCAATGAATGCTTACTACATCTGATTCTGCAAGAAGTTCAGGGATCTCGGCCCACCTGAAATTTTTTCGTTGTGATTGATCTGTCCAATGCCTGCTGTTGCCAATAATATTCATACCCATGGCAGCAGCAACATCACTAACCTCCTGACCGATTCTTCCAAAACCAATAATACCTATTG
>CAYLVR010000372.1:0-709 GCA_964387165.1 uncultured Chitinophagaceae bacterium
GGTGCAGATAGGTGATACAACAGAAGCAAAATCGATTACGTAAAATGCACGTCAGTGCATATTTCGGAGCATCCATACTCCGAAATATTCATCCTGATCAACGGGTTCATCTTTAATGGTCACCATTGCAAAAGACGGCTGGTTGTTTTCTTTGTTCCGTTGCATGTGCAGCCAGCCTTGTAAAGTGTCGGGATTTAATCCTTTGTAATCGGAGTAATCTTCGAGGCTGAACCCGCTTGCTTCGTACTCGTTAATAATTTCAGCGATCCCCTGGTTGGAGCGTCGTCCGTGGTGCGGACAAATAGCAGTAGTCGTTTGGTGTTCCATTGGTAATAATTTTTTTAGGAACACAAAAATATTTAGCAGTTAAATACAATTGGGAATGTCCAGAAGCGAATGCTTACACAAAGAAAGGACGATGAGAATACTGAAAAAAATGTGACTGGAGAGGTTGGTGTCGGGCGTGTTTTTGGCGAAAAACTGGTGTCGTTTCGGCAAGGCGTGTCGCGGAGTGTTTTTTATTAAGAAGGGCTGAAACCCAATACTGTACTCATTTTCCGGGGACGACACACTGGCGACGCCTGGTGTCGTTTAACAATTGGGATCAATGCGTACCGCGTAGAGTCGGTGCAGGATAAGAATCCCATGATAACTGCAATGATTGAAGACTTAAATCAGCAATCTCTACCGGGGATAACAGGTATTGCAG
>CAYLVR010000372.1:719-1828 GCA_964387165.1 uncultured Chitinophagaceae bacterium
AGCGTCTTTACACTTTAGGTTTTTACTTAAAGCTTTGCCTTCACCTGCTGCACAAATGACACAGGAACATTTACGAGGGTTGCAATTTCTTCAATACTATGGTTTGTATGTAAAAGAAGATACTTTACAAAAGCTATATTTCTTTCTTGAGTGGCTCTTTCAAGTCCCCTATTAAGACCTTGTTCCAGTCCTTGTTTCAGTCCTTCCTGAAAACGGATACTTTTGCTGTTATCTAATATTATTGGCATATTTTTTTCCTCCTCTATTATTATATCCTGGAAACCCTTTAACTCCGATAATATCTCTAATTGTATAATTCTGCGGTTTAATTCCGATGCATCGTTTCCAAGTAGTGAATGTAATTTAATTAATATTTCCCTGATCTGCAATCTCGCGGTTTCCCGCGATGGATCACCCGCTAAAATAGCAATAATTATTTCATCAGGAACATTAGATCGCAAAAATTCTTCCGCATCATACTTAGATAAATCGATCAATTCATATGCATAATTCATTTTCTCGTGCATGATTTCATTGGGCATATTTATAGGTTCCTTTCCGGTATAAATAACAATACCAATAACAGGCAAAAGATATTTAGCATGCAAAATAGAATGCTGCAGCAGCATTCGCCTGCTCATTGTTCGATCATTGGAAGTTTGCCATTCCACATTATAAATAACAGTATAACCGTTTTTAAATCTCACTTTAATGACCAGGTCGGCCTCGCGCTCCAGCGTCCGCTGCATTTTACGGGATAAAATAGTCACTCTCGCATTCTTTATTCCAATTATTTTTTTAATCAGTGATAAAGTAAGCGTCCGAATATTTTCCTGTATAACGCGGTCATATTTGTTCATTTACGATGAACAAAACTAAATACAACCGATAATTGGACGAACTGTATTATCACAGCAAACCCACCGTTTTTTCACAGCTATCTTTAGAGAAAACATCATTCATTTAATGCGTGGAGGGGTTGTCGCCGATGTTGTCTGGCTTTTGCATTAATTTGCGATCAATCTGAATAACAGTCATTTTCATGAAAACCTCTTTAGCACATTCAGGTCTTATTTATATCTTAGAAATAATCAGCATCTCAAGCTCGA
>CAYLVR010000373.1:0-1824 GCA_964387165.1 uncultured Chitinophagaceae bacterium
CACTGTCATACGCATACACCGTCACCACCCCGTCAACAGTGGTCGACGTCAACTGCGACACCGCATCCCACGACAAATCCGTGACAGTGTCGTTCACATCACGGGAGATCATCCGACCCGCATCGTCATACGCGTAACCCGCGTGACCTGCCCCACCCGTCACCGAGGTGACAGCCGCAGGATGCGCCGCATCGTCATACGAATACGTCGAAGCCACCGCACCCGACCCCACACCCTCCACCACCGACTCGATCCGCCCCGCATCCGAATACCACCACTGCGACGCATACGCCGTCATCGACGCATCCCACCCAGGCTGACCCTCCCCCGAAGGCGCCGCCACACCACACTCAGCCTGACTCAACCCGCCCACCGTCCACGCCCCCACCAGACGATTCAACCCGTCATACGCATAACACTGCGCAGAAACCAACCCCGTGGAAACCTCCGGCACACCATCGGCAACACGCACCACCCGCCCCACCACATCCCGCTCAAACACCATCGACTGCACCAGCACCATCCCTTCGTGTCACAAACACGATCGGTCACCTTATTGGAGTTCCTGTGCACGATCCAAGTAACGCTGGAACACCTCCATAGCATCAGAATCGAACTCTAACAACGACTGGATATAGCCAACGTCATTCACCATTTCTGGATACCCCCAAGTTGCAACTGAGACAACCTCCCACAGGTCTGTTCCCGATGCATGAATCCCTGGGTCAAGGCTGAATAGCCACCATTCCGGAAGTTTATCGATGAAGCACTCAAAAAAACCAGCCGGAGCGAAAGTCGGGTAACCGTTATCATCTTGCACAAGAAAACATAATGCCCTTTCCGCAATGCTCATCCCCAAAACAATATACGGCTTACCAACCGATAGCGGGTACCTGTCTTCAAAGAGCACGGCACGACTTTGCTGATGGTCAGCAAGGAGCTTCGGGTCATTTAGTATGCAGATTGCTTTCATTTCTTTCCCACAAACTTAAAGTCGTCAATTGCGCCAGTCCCGATATTCTTAACGTAATGAATAGTGATGCCATTGACGCTCTGTTGCATCTTGACCCAGCCTTGAGAAGCTGGCCAGCGCGGGTCAGTCATCTGAATACTACGAATAATGGAACCGCCCGGCGCCGAACGCACCTGGGTCATTGCCAACTGTTCTTTAAGGTTGACTGGAATTATCCTGCCAGTTGAGCCCAAGCCGGCAGGCTTTGGCGCCGTTAAGGGGAGTCCTGGAAGGCGTGGTGTTGTCACCGTGGGTGCGACACGCGGAACATCAGGCGTGAGTACCGCTCTGCTAACTCGTGTTCCTGCGGAGATGACACCTATTCCGGCTCGGCTTCCGAGTGAAACCGATCCAGCACCTGCGTATGCGCTGACGTAGGCGATGTAGCCATTGATGGCAGGCTGTGCGCTCTCGTGTCCCATGGTGCGATAGCAGGGACCGTGGTTGTAGCGCAGACCACACACCAAACCTTCAGTGGCATGGGCTACGTGGATGCCATCATCTACGACACCATCGACCATCCACTTCGTGCTCGCGGCAGGCCCATAAGCGGCCACATCCGATGCCATGGAGACTGCCGCGTCCGTCGCGCCAGCTGGCGTGAAGACCCGAGCGGTCTGGTTGACATACTCCTGTGTGCCTTCAGCGAAACCACCCACCGCCTGTCCAGCATTATTAGCTCCCGTATAACCGCCTGCGTCAGCACACGGGGCACCAGCTAGTCCCATGATGAACTGTTTCATGCCACTCCCACACAGCGTCGGCCACAGCCCGCTGGGGTCGGTGTAGACGGTGGGGTTGTTGTCGGCGTA
>CAYLVR010000374.1:0-1824 GCA_964387165.1 uncultured Chitinophagaceae bacterium
CCAGATGCGCAGCCTGTGCAGCCCATACAACCCATACAACCCATACAACCCATACAACCCACACAACCCTCTTCTGGAGTAGATTCAAAGAAGAAGCGTAAGAAACACAAGAAGAAGAGCCCGTCAAAGATGGATTTAGACTGAAGATCATTCAATGTAGAACATATGATAACCAATTGAACAATTAGCTATCATAGAAATCAACCTCTATAGAGCCCTCTATAATGATGTTAGTGTCTTTGTCGTATTCAAAAGTGAGCGTAGTCAAGTATGGTGTTGTACCCGGATCTAAACTAAGATCAGGATAGATTGATCGGATATACGCAATAAAAACCTTCAGGACCTCTCCATGTGTAACTACTATCAGATCGTCGTTGTGTTTATCTATTAGCTTTGATATGATATACTGTATCCTTCTGGAGAAGTCATTGTATGTCTCTGGATAGTCGAAAGCGGTGTCTTGGCCCTCGTAGGTAGTAGGAATGCCGCTCGGATAGAGATTGATTCTGTGTTTGAAGAATGGTTGGTACTCTGAAAGAAGAGGCTCAATGATGATTTCGGCGTAAGGAAAAGAGGTCTTGATTTCAGTAGAGGTTGCCATGGTTCTAGTGTATGGGGAAGTGTAGATATACTTTGGATTGAAGTTATGCGTGATCATTTGCTTCCCTTTGTTATTGGCCATCTCATGACCCTTTACAGTCAGAGGAGAGTCTGCCCAATAGTGACCAAAGCAGATTAGCCAGTAGATTTTGTTTGTAAAGTCTAGTCTCTCAGAATGCCTAATGATCTTGATCAGGACCATATTAATATGTTCATATATCCTATCAACATTTTAATATATTCATTACATGGTATTTCATTTGTCAATTTTATGCAAGGTTGATCTGATTATGTCTGTACGTACGTCTGTGTACACTCACATACTAGAGTCCATGATGCCATATCTGTCATTCTGTTTCTTGGATCCTAAAGTGATCCAGTTGGAATAAATGTTCTCACCGAAACACATCGTGCCCACCTGTTGTACATTCAGTCTCATACCCAAAACAAGACCACATGTAGACTCGTATGTTTCATCAAACCAGATCTTAAAGGATATCATGCACGTTCCCTGTTCGAATTTTATCCTTGTTTGATTGAACTTTACAATCGCGATGTGGTACATGTTCGTTTTGGCGAACTGACGACACGTATCTATGTACATTCCGAAATCGCCGTTGATAACAAAATGTGCATCGATCTTAGGAAAGTTCTCTATATGTATCTTTGCTACGTACTTCTTATTGAATTTCATATGAGTCACAGAGATCTTATCGAACAAAATGTACGGTTTGGGTTGACTATGATCACACACATATATAGGTACATGTGATTGAGACAGCGAAGAGAGCTTAGAAGGGAATTTAGATTGATGCGAAGATTGATGCAGAGACTGATGCAGGGACTGATTACACACAGGTAGCACAGATGATTGGATTTGAGATTGAGATTGAGATGAGGTCGCAGATCTCGCATGAACATACGTGTATATGGGCATGGACGATCTGGACCGTATTATAGATCCGATTATGGGTTCGTTTGAAGGCGGGCATACTGTTTCATCTACGGGAGATTTGGATTCGTTTGAAGGCGAACATACTGTTTCATCTGCGGGAGATTTGGATTCGTTTGAAGGCGAACACACTGTTTCATCTACGGGAGATTTGGATGAAGGGGTATGTATGTTCTCTTCTTCTCCACACAAGAGCTTATCCCAATCTACAACTCGATTGAGAAAGTTATCAATAGTTTCTTCGTCTATCAGATCCGCTGATTGATCTGGTT
>CAYLVR010000375.1:0-1812 GCA_964387165.1 uncultured Chitinophagaceae bacterium
TTAAAAAATCCTCCGCGGACATTCGTTTTTTTCCTTCCAATTGAATTTCCAGCAACTCCAGCAGGCCGTCGGTACAGGCCAATCCCAGCCAGGTTTTGCCATCAGTTTCAAATTCTCCAGTAGCAACTGCGGGCTTTTTCCCTGTTTTTTTACACCTGAATATCTTTAATTTCCTGACTTGTCCCTTTTAGTGCGGTGGGAATAATTTATCGACCAGCTGTGTTATTTTTGGAGTCTTCTGAGCGTTGATCGTTACCGTTTTGCCGGTAATATGATTTAAGATTTTCCCGTCGACTATTGTTTTAGCTTCATCCAGAAACTTTCTTATTGAAACGCCGGCTTTTAGTTCAATGTGTTTCGAGATGGTCAGCGCCATAAAACAAATTAGTATATGCAGTTTAATGGGTTGTTCTTTAAAATGGAAGACAGGTCTTGTCTCTAAATCATTTTTAGACACCCTGAAGGCCTGTTCTATCCGGTACAGTTCATGATAACGCTCTATGATGGTTTTGTTGTCTACTACATGCTCTTCCAGATTAGTATAATAACCTTTAATACCAAGCAGCTTTTTTGTTTTCTCAATCAGTTCTTCATTGAGTTCCAATTTTTGTTGATTGGTCTTGGTGAATTTTTGTTTCCTGCTTTTAGAGGGTGCTTCAATTACCTGCTTGGCTTTTTCGATTTGCTTATTCATCTCATACAAATCTTTACGATACCGTACAGAGGAATAGCCGCAAATCAAGTATCCCAATTCTGTTTTTATCCGGATGCTTCTGCCATCCTGCCTGTCGATTTGTTTATCTACCCGTTCAAGCAGTTCCACCGAAAGGTTTCCCATCCTTGCCCCTACAATATAGTTAACCTTGTGGTGATTTAGCTGTGCGATGTTTTCCGAACTGATCATAGCGGCATCTGCTACTACCGTAAAGTTTTGTACATTGTTTTTTTGGATGATTTTGTTGATAACCGGAATAATGGTATGCCCTTCAAAGGTGTTACCACTGAATATTTCACACGCAATAGGAAAGCCTTCTTTGGTTACCATCAATGCCACTAATATCTGGGGCTGATGCGATTTATTGTCTTTGGAAAAACCATTCTTGCGCAACTCATCTTCTTCAAAAGTCTCAAAATAAAGTGTAGTAACATCGTAAAACACCAGATCGAAATTGAATGAATAATACTGTTGAGCAAAGCGCACAACCTTGTGCTCGATCGTTTCCTTTAACTCAATACATTTGGGAGCTATCTTATAATATGTTTTACGGCTGTGCCGGATGCCAAAATAACGTTCCATCAGCTCCAGCGAACGGAGTTTAGAGGCTGGCTCGAATATTCTTATGGCTACTAAATCATTCAATAGTGGGGGCAAATCGCCAAACCCCATTTTGTCTTGGATAATATTGATCTGTTGATGAAAATAACGGTATTGCACTCCCATAAAAGTGCAGTGGTTCAAATGCAACACTTTATTGGGATTTTCATCCGGGAAAACAGACAGTTGTTGGGAATAATCTTTTATCCATTCCTCTGCCAAAGTCATCAGCTCTTGCAGTTCGGCATCAGTATGAGCCGAGCCAACATGGTGCAGGATACTCCGCTTATTATTTTGATAACGTACTATCTGAACCGCCGTGGCCTTTGAGGCGGTAGTTACCACCCCTGATTTTCATAAAAAAACTCCTTAGTGCGGTAAAAATAACCTAAAAAAGTATTAAAATAATGAAAATCAACAACTTAAAACCGCACTAAATTTGAAGGGGACAAGTCAGGTGAGCTATTGAGGAAAAATTAAATAGCTGCCCTTTCTTT
>CAYLVR010000376.1:0-1806 GCA_964387165.1 uncultured Chitinophagaceae bacterium
GCGGGCTTTCCACTGCAATCCCTCGCGCAAAAGTGCGGCATCCTGCCCGGTCCTTCTGTCATCACAATGTTCAAAGCGCTCCTCCGGCTGGTATTGTTTACTCTTCGCTGTCATCATAGTATAATTTTCAATTCCCTCTTTCCTTCTTAATAAAATCCATCACTTTTTTCACCTCCTCAACCGACACCTTCCTGGCATCATTACCCCAGTGAGAACGCTCGTGGTTCATAATAGCAGCCACTTCTTCGGCGGAGAGGTTGGCGTTCTCCCCAACGGCGGGCATGGGCCCGTATTCCGCTCTGGCGTCGTATCCCGTCATGATGATCGTAACGAACAGCTCGGGGTTGTCGTTGTTCACTACCGCGCTTCCTTTCAGCGAGGGGAAAGCGCCCTGCAGTCCCTCCCCGTTCTCCTGGTGGCAGGCCTGGCAGTGCGTTATGTACAGCGCTTTGCCATCGGGCCCGCCGCTGCCCTCTCCGCCGCCTGCCGCCGTTACCGTTTTCGCCAGCTCTTTATACAGGAATTCAGGGTCGGGTGTGCCATCGGGCAGCTTTACCTGTTTCAGCGACTGCAGGTAGGCTACCAGGTCGAGGGCGTCTTCCGTTGCCACGACTTTCCCTTTTACATTGCGGGCATACTTTTCGGGAACGTTCACCACTACGTCGTCTGCTGCTGGCTCTTCCTTAACGGTGAACAGCCAGGGGTAGGCCGGCATTACCGATTGCCGTACCACCGCGCGGGGCTGGTACAGGTGCAGCAGGTTCCATTCCAGTCCCGGCTGCCGGAGGCCAACGTTGGTAAGGTCGGGTCCCGTGCGCTCCGTGCCCATCAGCGTAGCCGTATTGACCCAGGCGCTGATGCGTTCGTTGCGGGCATAGTCGGCCGCTACCCCCGGCCTCGATCCCCATACTTTATCCATATCCACGTTACGCACCTGCTGGGTATGACAGGCCACGCAGCCGTTCTGTATGAACAGCATTTTACCTCTCATTTCCGATGCGGTAAGCGGCTCGCTTCCCGGCAGCGGCCTGTTGGCCGACTGGTTGTGCAGCGCGGGCAGGATCGCCACCGCTATGGTGAGCAGGGCGAACAGTCCGAAAGCCGCGCCGAATAATTTCCTGTGATTGTTAAATAGTTCCATTTAGTTTTTTCACTCCTTCTTTCCGGATGTTTATAACCACCGGCCCTTTTATCATTTTATACATATTGTATGCGAATACGATGTGCGACGCCCACATCATGCTTCCGCCGATAGCGCGCCACAGCCAGTACGGCAGCATCAGTTCCACGCTGTCCATGAATGGCTTGCCTTCCATCCACATCATTCCCCTCAGGGTCCCACCTATCATCAGGGGCACGGTATAGAACAGCAACCCCGCCAGCGCCAGCCAGAAGTGGATGCCTACCCATACGTGCGACGGCTCTTTGCCCGTAAGCCGCGGCACTACCGCGTAAATGCAGGCCCACAGTATAAAGGCGATGATGCCGTACATCGTAAGGTGGGAGTGCGCCACGGTAAAGTCGGTAAAGTGCCAGAGCAGGTTAGTGTACCGGAAAGCCTCCGCCGTTCCCTGCATGGAGCCCGTAAAATAGAATACAATACCCACCACGAAGAACGGCAGGGTATAGCTGCCCGCCACCTTATGCCAGGCCCCTTTGAATGTCATCAGGAAGTTGGTGGTGCCGGCCACCACCGGGATGATCATGCCCCCGCTGCCTACGATAGCCACCGTCTGCAGCCACCAGGGGATGGCGCTGAAGACAAAGTGGTGGGTGCCGATCACGGTATAAAAAAAGATCTGCGAC
>CAYLVR010000377.1:0-1792 GCA_964387165.1 uncultured Chitinophagaceae bacterium
TGATATGGAACATGGTTGTTTCGCGGAATCAGCTTTGTTGCCTAATCTTCAGGCTGCTCGCGGAAGCCATGCGGCAACAATTGTACGAGTACCTGCACTCGATCCCGTGATAATAGGCAGAGTGTTGGATTGGGGGGCATCGGGTATCATGTTACCTCATGTTTCAACTGAAAATGACGCTTCGGCTTGTGTAAGTGCATTACTATACCCGCCCGTAGGAAAGAGAGGATATTCCAGTTCCGCGCGTGCTTTTCATTATGGAGTATTTTCTTCGGTAGATATATCGTTGGTTCGCCAGATTTTATTTGCACAAATTGAAGATGTCTTGGGTGTAAGGAACTGCCGGGCGATAGCAGCTATTGAGGGTGTTGATGTACTATTTGTAGGGCCTTCGGACCTAAAGGTGTCTCTGGGTTTGCAGTGCGGATATGATAAGCTTGATTACGGTCAGGCACTATCTATCGTAGCGGAATCTGCAAATGCGTATAATAAAAGTGCCGGAATACTGGTAAGAGATTACGGTGAACTTGAGTCACTGAAAAAAATGGGTTTCACCTGCTTTGCGTTGAATTCAGACATCGGGATTATTAAAAATGGATATAAAGAAATTTTTCAACAAATATCAAATGATTGATATGGTATATTCAAAAGTGACCTTTGTTGGAAATGTGCCACAACCGTCTGCCGGAAAAGTAAAGCAGCAGGATGACTGCTACTTTCAAGCAATTGAAACCACATGCGGACAATCACAGTTGGAAACGGTTTATCAAAGCCTTACTGATCAAAAGCTATTAATCAAAATAAGCCAGGATGACAAAATGGCCTTTAATGAGATTTATCGAAGATATTGGAATTCGTTATATCAGATGACCTATCACCGGCTGAAAGATCAAGATGTCTGTATGGATATATTGCAGGAAACATTCATGTGGTTGTGGGTGCACCGAGGCCAAGTTGCTGTTGTTAAAAGTATACCAGCATTTATGACTGGGGGTATAAAATTCAAAATTGCTAATTACATCCGCCATAAAAAAGTACGAGATAAATTTTTTACTTCTGCGGAACGGATACAACATGAAAAATTAGATCAATGCGATGAGTTGGAGTTTAAGGAGTTAAAGGAGTTCATGCATCAGTTCTGTAATCAACTTCCAGAAAAATGCCGTGACGTATTTTTTATGAGTCGAACACATCAATTTAGTCATAGAGAGATTGCTTATAAATTAAATATTTCAGAAAAAACAGTGGAAAACCAAATTTCTATCGCGTTAAAGAAAATACGCCTTTTTATTGCAAGGATCAATGAATATACAGGATAGTAAAATGAACCAATATCAACTTATTTGAGGTCTTTTGGGGGATTGTCACTGCATGCGGTTCATATTATAGTAGGTGTCATATAGAAATGAAAAGAGAAAATATTATTGTATTTTCTGATAATTTAGAATTAACGATACATATACTTATAAACATCAAAACTATGCCATATGCTAGATACTCTAATTACATTAACAAGCTAATTGATTTGCGTTAGGTTATGGCGTTACTTCTCGGACGTTCAAGGATGTGTTGGGAAGCAAGGTCATTCTTCATTTTTCAAAAATTACCTCAACTAATCTAGCTGTTTTAATTTATGACTTCCCTTTCATCTGCCATCTATCTACATTCTGTGCCGAACGTGGATCGTAATATTTTTAGAGGGGTGCCCACAGGATTCCATCCCCAATCCACGGCACTTGCATATGGATGTTGTTTCAGAATTTATATGACGATCATAGCATTGTTGATCTTA
>CAYLVR010000378.1:0-1791 GCA_964387165.1 uncultured Chitinophagaceae bacterium
CAGTATATGATGGAGCAGGCAGAACTTAGAGGTGTGCAGTTACAAACGGTGGGCGATCTCAACGACGATTTTGTCCAAATGGACAAAGCTCGCCTTTTAGCCGTTGGCAATGATATTCCGTTGCCTAATCCTACAAATCAAAATAGTATGGATGATGCTTCATTGGCGATAGTTAAAAAGTTTGTAGATAAGAATCGCGGCGATGCTATGAAAGATTTGAAAGCTCTTGGTGTAAAATTTACTTATGATTACAAAACAAAACAGCTAATTATTGATCAAAATCAGAGCTCAGATAAAATTGCAATGGCTGAAGCGTTAAACCATGCTTTGTCTCTATGGGATTCAGGCAAGTCTGGTCAGAATGCTTTGAAAGAAGAATTGCGTGTAACCCAACTAAATCCTTATGAAATAGCACCACGTATCCCATTCAACCTACAGGCTTTGGGTAAGCCGACAACAGCACAACAGCACATAGATAAAAAAGGCAATCCTTGGTATACACGATGGTTCGGAGGCGAAACCAAAGTCGTTTATTACGATGAAGATAACTACACACCAAGTAGTCACCCTAGTCCAGAAATAGCGGCAAATCGTGAACACTATCGCGGTAATGACGTACCACACAAACTGGATTATAATTACAAAGACGGTATGGTCCCAGGGGCTGTTAATGATTTTGAAGTCGCTGCAATATCAATTGGTGATAAAGTTATTGCAGGCCAATTACCTCAGTTACCAACGACATTAGCCACTCAAAATATGGGAGTAAGTGTAATTTTAAAAATTTTTGACAATCAAGGCAGCTCTTACTATGCCGCAATTGGACATAACGTCGAAATCAATGCAAAAGTCTATAACGCAGCCGGTACCGGCCAAAAATTACCGGGTGGAACATTGGTAGGTCAATCAGGAGGCATTGGTTGGATACAAGATAAAGATCATAGTAGTGCGAATGGAGTACCTGCAATCCATACACATTATACTTTTGCTGACAGTAATGGTAAACCTTTGCGTCGGGAAGAAGCGATGCGTGTAATGCTGGGATTAAAATGAAAATTACTTATCTTCTATTAAAAATCACATTTATTATAGCTTTTCTTTGGACATCGATTGATTGTAAAAATCAGGAGGAGATTACTGTTTCTGATTATTTGAACGCAATATCGATTGATGATTTGCTGAAGAAAAACCCAAATTTGAATAAGAATCCATCTTTTAAACATTTCAGAATTATTTCTGTTCATAAGCAAATAGTGAACTATATGATGACGGAGGATTTGGATAGGCTCAGTATTTTCTTTGATAACGTCGTCAATATTGAGATTGGCGAAATATTTTATAAAAAGCTCAAAATCACAAGGGAAGAATTAAAAAAATTTAAAAACAAAGAATCTCTTTTATATAAATTTATCTTTCGCGATGATGAGGCACTGAAGGCGTTACCACAAGTTACCAGTACAGGTACGAAATTTCATTCAGTAAAGTATTACCTTCAAAATGGCTCATTGAGATTTACCTCAGCGGCTGGCTTACGATTTTCTATTGATGGTGTCATTCCACACAGTTTAGGTATACAAACTGATTGTACCGCAACGAGATGCGTTATTACTGGTTTTTCTACAGGTGGGTACTAAGCATGTTTAGCACATGGGGGCTCTAAATTATATCAGCGCACTTTCACTCCTTATGTAGTCCTGAAAAAGACCAGAAAGCATGGTTCGACTTCGCTCACCAACCACTGGCTTACAAACAACGGGACCACAAGTTTGCACTTCGTAACCAAGGGGGGAG
>CAYLVR010000379.1:0-1775 GCA_964387165.1 uncultured Chitinophagaceae bacterium
GGCGCAAATAAATGACAGCATAGCCACATTATATGCCTATGTCCATGAAAATAAAAATTTTTGTCTTTTTTTTGTAAACCTCCGAACCGGCGTCGTGCTCAGAAAAAAGGTGATATCACCCGGAACCGGGATTTCGGGGTTTGCTGACGACGGCATGCTTTTGTACAACAAAAAAAATGCGATGCTTACCTATCTACATTACTATAAAAACAGTTTCATCTGTATGGACACAACTGCGAACGTTGCGTACTACGGTAATACAATAGATACAATTGTCCACCCAGTTGTTGAGATGACCCAACGGGGTACATCAAAAAGGGGGGAAATTGTTCCGGCAAACTCCAGGCTAACGGTCAATAAAAAGGCAGCCTTGAATAATAAACACCTGATCGTACTTTCCGGTATAAAATCCCGAGATCAATCCGTGAACAATTTCAGATCAAATCACGTCTTTGATGTGTACAATATTCTCAATGGAACCTATGCCGGTAGTTTCACGCTACCGAAGAGTAAAAACCAAAAGATCCAGTCGATCTATCTGCAAGACTCCACATTCGTAGTATTGTATACCAACTTAATAGCCTCTTACAAGCTAAACATCTAGTCCAAAATCGCCTTCATTTTTGCTTCCATATCTAAATTAACCCAATCCACTCCGATGATAACACCCTTGCTATTTAAAATGAATGTACTAGGTAGATGTCTTATGCTGTACATTTTTGATAGTTGACTGTTATTCTGCATATCGGAAATCTGAACCCAGGGACACCCATCCTCTCGCATGGCTTTAAGCAGGGCCGCCTCGTTACGATCCGTTGAAATGCCTACTATACCAAGGCCCTTACTCGAAAAGCGGTTGTAAATCTCCTTTAGGTGTTTATTTTTAGTCCGACATGGTGTACACCAAGAAGCCCAAAAATCTAATATCGTGACCTTATTTTTTGCTGCTTCAGTCATCAATTGGATCGTGTCTCCGTCAATAGTTGTGACGCAAAAATCCGGCGCCTTATTCCCCATTTTCAATGAGGATGCCACCCGCATCTCTTCAAGGTGTTGCTTTAGCTGTCGTCCATAGAAACTTTCTCTTGACCTTGCCGACAGACTGCTATATGCTTCTTCCTTTTCTGCCAATGTCATCGTATTATTAAGCCTTATAATTAGATGCGGTGTATATAGCGATTCCCTGTTCTGAAAAACAAACTCTTTCATCGTATTTTGATACTCCTGTAAGGCTCTATCCGTCTTCTCTCCATATACTTTCTCAAGACTCAGCAGATCATCATCGTTCTTCTGATTCTGTACGTCCGCTTTCCTCCTCCAAATTTCAGCTCGTATGCTGTCGACTATATACTGAAGCCTAGTGTAGTGCTCAAGGGGTTCCTCTATCAGTTTTTTAAGATCGTTGTAATCTTTATTTGCTTCACCCCCGGAAACATATACATTCCTTGGCCAGTTCGACAATGATCCAGAAATTTCAAAAATCGCGTTCTCTAACAAAATAAGCTTCGGCTCTGAAGAAATAGATTTATCGACCTGTATAAAGTAAAACTCTGCCGCCAACGGGATGGTTCCGGAAAATAAAAATTGACCGTTAATCGCAACGCTTTTCGCAACAGTATCCATTCTTCCCTTCTCGTTTTTCCTCGACAGATAAAACGTAGTGCCATCATCGACATTCTTTAATCTACCGTAAATATGGTAGTCGGATAGTTGGGAAAATGATATCTGAAAAGGTATAAAGGCTAGTAATATGAAGGTAATGTATTTCATCAGAT
>CAYLVR010000380.1:0-1758 GCA_964387165.1 uncultured Chitinophagaceae bacterium
CTTTGCCAATGGCGATGGTTCCGTGGGTGACCCCTACCTCATTTGTACAACAGCTCAGTTTGACAAAATTCGCAATCATGACTCCGCCGGTACTTATTTCAAAATGATGAACAGCGTTGATCTAAGTTCAGGTTTCTCTGGAACCATTGGTGATGACACTAATGGCGACTGCACAAGCCGTTTCTGCGGAATTCTTAATGGTAACGGATTTATTGCTCGTAATGCCTATATTCAAAGACCGACTTCTACATATTCAGGTATCTTTGGTTATATGGATGACATCAATTCAAAAATTGAAAAGATGGGATTTGAAAATATCCATGTCCTTGGAGAACAGTATACTGGTGGAATCGTTGGCTACATTTATGAAGGATCCATATTAGATTCTTACATCCAAGGCCACGTTTCTCGCGTAGTTCCTGCAAGTACAGGCGCAATAGGTGGCATGGTAGGTCACGCGCAGTATCGCGTTACACTTCGCCGAAATTTAGCAAATGTTCACGTGATCTCCGCAGGCGCAGGCATAAGTTCTCTAGCCGGCGGCTTTATCGGCACAACCGGTGGGTATAGTGTTGGATATAACTTTACAATTACCCACAATCAGTCTTTAGGAAATGTGATCTTTGTAGGAGGAACTTCCGGATCAGCCGCTGGTGGATTCGCGGGAAGGATTGAACATACTGTTAACAACAACGTTGCCTACGGGCATGTTATCGCCAGCACTCCGGGAGTAGGAGGCTACGGCGGTTTCGCCGGTCGTATTCGGAACGGTACCGACCTTTTATCTTTTGGATCAGTCATAGGAAACATGTCAAGCGCCGCGGGCTTTGCAGAAACTATTCAGGCCGGCGGTGCATCACTACATAAAAGCTTGGCATCAGGACACGTAATAGGCACTGCATCCTATGCAGCGGGATTCATAGCCGGTCTTAGATATAACACAAGCGTTACGGTAAACGATTCCGTCGCTGTTGGCATAGTTCAAGCAGGAACCACCAAAGGTGGCTTCGCGCATACAATTAACAACTATGTTGGCACAAAAGTGATAAATGGTTATTACTGGGCGCATGCCGATGCTCCACCTCTTTGTATTCATACCGATGCTAACACCGCAGATGCAGATACTTGCAATGATCCCGGAACTGGCCTCGATTACTCAGACTTCACAAACTTCACTTCTGCTACAGCAATCTACACGGGCTGGGACTTTACCAACACTTGGAAGTTTCCTGCCGCTGGCGGATTGCCCATCTTAAAGTGGCAATACGAGCCTTAATGTCACCGGCAGACTTCTACCTTGTGCGCACAAGGCAGATCAAAAATTCACCTTTATCCTAACAATATTATTGACAAATCGCATCATAATACCATATATATGTATGGTAATAATTTGAGGGCGTTGTCATGCGAATTTTCAAACTAAAAGACTCAGAACTACTAAGCCAAGCCAAAAGATTACGCGGGGAAGAGCGCGAGGTTTTGACTAAGATGTTGCAGCATCTTAGAGAGATCGAACGTCGCAGACTCTTTTCTGAGTTGGGATATTCCAGCATGTTTGATTATGCGATGAAGGAACTCGACTACAGCGAGGATGAGGCCATTCGTCGGCTTAAAGCAATGCGTCTGGTTCGGGAGCTGCCCGAGTTGGAAGAAAAGATCGCAGATGGATCGCTCAGCCTAACCAATGTTGCTAGAGCGCAGAGCTTTTTTGTTGAGGTAGCTAAGAGCTCAAATCATGACGCGTTAAAGAAATCTGAA
>CAYLVR010000381.1:0-1753 GCA_964387165.1 uncultured Chitinophagaceae bacterium
AGGATGCAGCATATGGTGCATCCTGGTATCTGTCCCATTTTTTATACCGGCTTAATTTCCCCCTTACCCCCATATCAAATGTAAAGGTTTGAGGCATCCCCCACCCAACACTTGACTCAAATCCTAATCCTGTTGAACTATTATTCCATATATATGGCAATAACCAGCCCCATCCAGCAGGAGGTTCTGAAGGGAATGGAAATGGCTGGAATTTGGTCTTATCAAATTCTTTTTCATAAATAGGTTTAATGGTTTCGATTAAAGTATCAGACATATTTCCCCATGGGTCTGTAATGTATACACCAAATTCGCGTGGAATGGTATCGTACCCTCTTACACTGAAAGTTGAACTGATTTTGTCCGTATAAACCTGCTCTGCAATATCCCATTCGCCATTGCTGTCTTTAGTGATCACCACTATGCCAACAGGTTGTTCTTCAATATTCTCCGAAGAAACCTGAATTCCGCCAAAATCTGCTCTTACACTTAGAGAGGGATATACCAATAAGTAAGGAGGGGTATCGGGAAACACTTTTACTTGTACAGGATCCGATTTTACTTCAGCACGGGTAACAGCATATAATGTAACATCGTATTCGCGGTTTTGCGCAAAACCACTGACAAATATTGTATCAGAATAATACGATGATTTTATTTGCCTGCTTATTTTATCGTTTATCTGGTATTCGGCCAATACGTATAAAACATTGCCAGACTTTGGAAACGAATAAGTCAGATAAGCTCCGCCATTCACGTTGGTTACTCGTACATTCGTAACAACTCCGGGTTTTGTTTTGTCCTCTGATATAATATCATTGTAATTATCAATTTTAGTACACCTCCCAAAAAATATCAGTGTCACAGCAATGCTGGTTATAACTAAATACGTTTTATATATAAATTTCATAACTATTGCTTTTGAACTAAAAAAAATTGTTCATTTTCTTTATTACCAGAATGGATTTTGCACCAAATTGGAATTGACCGTTAAATCATTGTCCATAATAGGCCAGAAATAATCTTTAGTATTGAATACTGGGTCGAGAATGTTTCTTACACGATAATAGGTAGCAGCATCCTGCTGATAAATATCCCAGCCTTGTATGGGTCTGCTCAGCACATCCTGAAGTTCTTTCCACCTGCGCAAATCCCAACCACTGTGACCTTCAAAGCTCAGCTCAATCCTTCTTTCCTGATGAATGATTTCCCGCATACCCTGTTTTGAAGAAGGCTTTGCAGGATTTTTTGAGTACGTATTCCATGATTCTATTACCCCTTTCAATCCTGCTCTTTCCCTAACGGCATCTATATATTGGTATACTTCTTCTGATGGTCCGTTTAGCTCATTCAATGATTCAGCATATAAAAGATATAAACCTGCAAGCCGCATCATTGGCCAGGGATAATTCATGGGATTAGCACTTCCCAGGTAAACACTCTGGTAGTGCACAAGTTTTTTGACAAAATAGCCTGTTTCATTAGTGGTGTACTGCGATCTTATTCCGGCAGGTTGTTTGTTTTTTGCCTGTATATACAGGGCGTTATTATCGTTTAATGTGCCATTACCGAACCAGATACCACCATCAAAACCAACATTTGCATAAAAGCGGGGTTCCCTGTTAAAATGCATCTTAACAGTGGAATAACCCTGTTTTATATAGTACATGTCGGAAGCTTCAGCAGTTTGTAAATTATACCTGTTCTGATAATCCCAGGTTTTGTCTTCATTGAGAGGCACTCCGTTGTTCGTGTA
>CAYLVR010000382.1:0-1750 GCA_964387165.1 uncultured Chitinophagaceae bacterium
GCATTGATAAATACATTACGGGTATTTTGAAAACGAATAACCGATTCTGCTGTTTTTGTTCCTGCAACTTTAAGCCCCGAGAATTCAAGATTATCAACATCATCGCATACAAATGCGGGCCGCATATCATCCGACTGCAAACGTATGGTCACATTATTAAAAACAAGCCCCGATGCATGATGTATATAAAATGCGTAAGCCGGCAGATCACCGAAAATATATATTTCAGGGTAATGCCTGTCCAGGTCAGGCACATCACGACGGGCGCCCTGGGCTGCTGTACCGCCACCAGTATAGGTAATATCAATATTGCTGAATGTAATATCGCTCGGCCTTGTTTGAGTGGTTCCCGTAATTGAAACCGCATGATTTTTTTCAGGTGTGGTTCCCGTGATATTATTAAAAAGGATATTACGGATCTTGCCATTCGCCCAATCACTGTCATTAATTTCAAACGGGGCAGTGTCTCCCTGCTCAAGCATCCATCCTGCACAACGTATTGAAACCGGTCCAACCACATTCTCCATTACGATATTAGAGAAAGTAATATTTTGCATTGTTGCACCCATTGATTCCTGGATCTTTATTCCATTAAGCCTGGTATCGCGGATAACACAATTCGAAATAGTTATATTTTCGATATTGTCAATGGCGTCAGGACCAAATCGTATTGCCGCACATCTTGAGCTGATAATACAATTTGTTACCGTGACGTCTCTGGTTGGAAATCCTTTTTCACTCACCTTGAAGGCAATACTGTCATCTTCCGTTTTAAAAACGCAATCCGAAATATGCACATCGCGGCAACCATCAAGATCAATTCCGTCTCTGTTAGGGCTAACAGGATTGTCCATAGTTACTCCCTGCAGTTTAATTCTTTCACATTGCAATAACCAGCAGATCCAAACTGCAGAATTATACAAGGTTATATTTGTGATCCTGATATCTTTACAGCTTCTGAAATAAACAAGATATGGGCGAACTGAATATCCTGATGTAGCAGGAAATGCTTCACCCTGTCCATTCACCATTCCACTTCCTGTAATAGCAATATGATGACAATTGTCAGCATTAATAAACGATCTTATTCCACCACCTTGCTTAAAATTAGTATCATGATTATAATCGTTCACGTTCCTGGTACCCATTAACACTGCTGTTGAAGAAATATGCAGTTCAACATGGCTTTTTAATTTAATACCACTACTAAGGAATGTTCCTTTGTCGAACAACACTACCCCACCACCGCCTTTACTACAGGCATCAATCGCCTTTTGAATGGCTACAACATCGTTGGTTTTTCCATCACCCTTCGCTCCGTATTTGCGCACATCATAAATGGTTACGTATGAGTTTACGCTTGCACCTGCCTCAAAGTTTCCGCTGGCTTTTGCTGTTGTAGAACTTAACAATAATCCACCCGATGCAAGGGCGGTCATTTTTCCTACCAGGTCTCTACGATTCATTTGACTAAGTTTTGTTAGGAACGGAAGATAGACAACTTAATCAGCAGAAGAATATCAAAATCTTGACAAGATATAGAGCAATCTTAACCCTGCCTTGACTTGCCCATGATCCTTTTGCGGTGTTTGCATCCCCAGGCCTGTAGTTCATCAATCAGCTTTTCGAGTGAGTGACCGTAAGGGGTCATAGAATATTCCACTATAACCGGAACAGTATCATACACTGTGCGTTTAATGAGCTCGTTCATTTCCAGTTCCCTTAATTCTTTTGACAACATTTTATCGGT
>CAYLVR010000383.1:0-1726 GCA_964387165.1 uncultured Chitinophagaceae bacterium
AACCTGTTCTACTATCGCTATGTATACCACTAAATGTGGAATTCCGTACCCAATAGCCTATTTTCTTTTTGCGGTCAGAGTCGCCTGTAATGACTTCTGAAGCAGTTTTTTTTCACCGTATACCGGTGGCACCGTATTGGCAGTTGCTATTCCGGCAAAAGTGCTGAAGAAACAGGGGTCGTAAAATCATTTTAATTGCCATTCACATGAGACAGGAAAATCAGGTTCAGGAAATTGTATATAAAGCAGACAATCACATTTTTATACCCGACGGATTCTCGTTCAGGGACACGATGCAGCGTTTTATTACCTACCAGCACGCATTCATTATCAGTCAGCAGATCAGCAAAAAGGCATTGCTGGATCAGGGTACACGACTGTTAAAACGAGGTTTCGATATCCTTTTTTCCTTCGCAGTTATCATCATCGGTCTGCCGGCATTTATCCTGCTGGCACTGATTACTCAGTTCACCTCACCGGGACCTGTATTTTACCGGCAGGAACGGATGGGAAAAGATGGAAACCCGTTCTATATCTATAAATTCAGAAGTATGCGTACAGATGCCGAAAAAGCAGGTCCACAGCTGGCTTCTGAGAATGATCCGAGGGTAACTCCCTGGGGACGTTTTATGCGGAAGACACGATTGGACGAACTGCCGCAGTTCTGGAACGTACTGAAAGGAGATATGTCAGTAGTAGGTCCGCGCCCTGAGCGTCAGCACTTCATCAATAAAATTGTACAGAGAGCCCCGGAATACAACCGGCTGCTTCGTGTCAAGCCCGGCATTACCTCCATCGGACAGATATGTTATGGCTATGCCGAGAATGTGGAGCAAATGTGTGAACGGATGTTGTTTGACCTGAGTTACCTGTCAAATGTCAACCTGAAAACAGATTTAAACATCATATTCCGGACGGTCGGGGTAATGTTGCAAGGCCGGGGTAAATAATAAATAATTAATAGGAATTGCAGGGACCGATATTGTACCTTCGCATTTTCAAGGTCTCATATAATAGTTTCGCATTCGGCGACTTACTGACAAAAAGTCGGACATGGCTACCATGACTAAAAAGCAAACTCTTAAAGCAGGTTTGCCAATCTTTAGTTTATGAACAGCGTACACTTCCGCCAGAGAAAGTGTTACATCGCGCCTGATATTGACGAAACTATACGTTCAATTAATATACAAGGTAAGCAGGTTACAAAAGCAAAATTGACAAACCTACTGGATAAGCTTGTAGAGTTCAAAAAATGTGCTCATTAATCGTCTGACCTATCATTTGCTTCATTAATTCCCAGCCACTGGTAGAGTGTTTTGCGACTAATGCCTAAAGCCGATGCGGCTTTAGATTTGTTATAACCAGCCTTAACAAGAGCTTGCCGGGCCAATTGGCCTTTATCTGAATTTGTTTCCATCTTATCGGCAACAGTTTCTGCAAACAGAGTGGGATCACCTTCCAGAATAGGCGTTTCCTCTATTATTGCATGTCTCGTAATTACCTGTTCTAACTCACGAACATTTCCGGGCCAGGAATATCCTTTGAGTCGATTCATAAAGTCGACCGTGGTTCCCAATAATTTTTTATCAAATTTCAGGGAAAGTTTATGAAGTTGATTTGCAACTAATAAAGGAATGTCGCTTTTTCTCTCCCGTAATGGTGGAATTTTTAGTACAATAGCACTTACCCGGAAATATAAATCAACTCTGAATTTGTTTTCGCGAAC
>CAYLVR010000384.1:0-1719 GCA_964387165.1 uncultured Chitinophagaceae bacterium
TTTTATATCGGCAAAGGCCTTGTAAAACATCTCATGGCGCTCCGTTGGCGGAAAAGGCCGGATATCAAACTCATTGACGACAGAAAAACCATCATCCCCCAGGCCACTCTTTACTTCCTTTCTTATGTGAACAACATATTCTTCAGGTTCTTTCTTCTTATAGATCCAGGAGTGCTGACCTTCAAACTTATTGATGAAAATATCATGGATCTCTTTCGGATCTTCCGCGGCTATAACTTCCATAACATCGCCTTGCTCCATCATGCCGTAACGGTGAAATACGATCTGCTTCCATTCTTTTTCATTGGCCTTCCTGAGATCAAGCAGGGTCGAAATTTCGGTAAACTCCCTGCCCAGGGAGGCCTCGGTACGGGTAACTTTCACCTTCCACTCCCTTCCTCCGCGGTTGAGGTACTCCCACCCTACTACATCCCCGTAAATCGAACGGAATTCATAATAAAGGGGGATCGGATCATGATCGTTGATAAAGATAAAACTTTCATTAACGGGTAATTCCTTGAACAATTGTATTAATTTCTTATGTCTTTCAATGGGGATAAGTACCCGAACATCCAATTCTTCTGCCTGTATTTGATTAGCCATGATCTTATAATTTACGGTATAAATATAAAAAGAGTTTTTTATCTTTTATTACATTAACAGTCATTAATCCGTAATAAAACATTTATCCTTCCCTTTCCCGGATGACCGGTGTTACCCTATTCTCACGGACAAGACCCACAGTATGTTCGGTAGCACCAACCATAAGTGAAAATACCGCAGATCCGTTAGTACATCTGCACTATTGATGGCTCTGTGAAAACACTATACTTTAACCGAAAATAAAACATCGAAACCAAACTATTATGAACGCAAAAGCACTGCTCACGATCTGCCTGGTGCTGCTTGGAACAATGTCATTGCAGGCACAAACCGAAAAACAGGAAATTGAAGATTATATAGGCAACTGCGATGCCAATAACATATGTAAGTACGGTATCAAAGAAATCAGTACGGACAAAGAACTAACATCGCTAAAATATGATGGGGCAACAGTTTTTTCGGCTGATGGTTTAGCCGCCGTCAAGCTGAATGGTAAATGGGGATATGTTAACACCAAAGGGGATGTAATTATCCCATTTCAATACGATAATATTGTAATGGCATTTAGCTTCGGCGAAGCAAAAGTAACACTCAATGGCAGAACATTCTATATCGACAAAACGGGTAAAGAAGTGCAGTAACATTTTATCCAGATAAATGACGAAAGCCGCAGACAGAAATTTACTATTTATCGCAGCCATTCTAATGGTGATGAATATATTTATACAATTAACAGATCCGCTACTGCGATGAACAAACAGAAACTGATAACAACATTAAAGATCATTGCCATTCCTACAATCTACGCATTGCTGTTGAGGACCGTATTTGGCACATCAACCTGGAGCGGGGTTTTTACGATGATGTCAGCAACATTTCTTCTCTTGCTTCCCGCAATAATTGGCGCTTTGACAGTTTATTTTTCAAAAAAAGAGGTGGTAAGAACTGTGGCTGGTTTGCTGGCCTCCCTACCAAGGTGTGTGGGGTTTTTAGATTTTTTGTTGCGGATGCTTTGAGGAACAAAAGCCAAAGTTGCTGAAAATAAAAACGTTTGCCTCTTGACTGAACGGGCTGAACAAATGAGAAAAAATGCATACAACTTCAATACATTCCACT
>CAYLVR010000385.1:0-1718 GCA_964387165.1 uncultured Chitinophagaceae bacterium
GAGGTAGATCTACTGAAATCCCAGGAAATCAACCTGGATTTCATCCTCGAGTTAATTTTCGAGAACAACAAGAAGATCAAAGACAAAGTGGCCCTGGTCGAAGATGTGCGCCGGGTGATCCGCGCCAGCTTGGGCAACCGTGCCAAGGAAAGTTTGCTCGTCGACTTCATCAATCAGACCGACCTTGATCAGCTTGGCGACAAGATCAGTGTGATTGAGGCCTTCTTCACCTTTGCTCAGACGGAACAGCGGCGTGAGGCGAACGAACTCATCGAGGCTGAGAACTTGAATTCTGAGGCCGCCAAGCGTTATATCGCCACCTCGCTAAAGCGGGAGTTTGCTAGCGACAATGGGACTGAGCTTAATGCTATCCTGCCGAAGATGAGTCCGCTTCACCCGCAATACCTCGCCAAGAAGCAATGCGTTTTCCAGAAAATCGCGGACTTTGTTGAAAAGTTCAAAGGCGTTGGTGGACAGGTCTAAGGAACCCACCGGTAGCGAACGGCTCGTTGCGTTAACCTCAGATTTGACAGCGAGAGCAGCCCCATGGGGCCGGTGCCGCCTCCCGGCAACGTGGGTCTTTCAGAAATAAGCCGTTTATTTCACCGTGAGGCATAATTCTTTCATAAATCGGTTGCCAAAAGACGATAATGGCGGTATTCTTTCATCCCAGAAGGAGACGCCATGGATTACCTGCTCGAAATTTCTCGCATTATTGACGGAGCCCTTAAAGCTGATCGACCAAAGGTCGTAGGGTACGTGCAGCAACTGGTGCGGAAGCTGAAGGACGCAGGGGATTCTAAGGCGGCAACGCGGCTGGAGCGGACTCTGGGCAATTTGGAAGCTTCCGAATTGGCTCTGTCGCGTGCCCTTGCGCCAAGCAGATTGCCGGTTGACCAAGATTCGCGGCTTCCTCTCGGCGATGAGGAGTGGATCGATACGAATGCTACCCCGGTGATTTTAGAGCCAGGGATCGCCGAACGCGTCGACGAATTTCTATCGTTCGTACGGCAGGCAGATCAGTTGATCGCGTCCGGCGTCGGTATCTCCCCATCAATGATCCTTTACGGACCTCCAGGCGTTGGTAAGACGCAACTCGCGAGAAGTATTGCTGGGCAGCTTGGGCTTCCTTTGATCACCTGCCGCTCAGATTCCCTTATCTCGTCCTTCTTGGGCAATACAGCAAGAAACCTACGGGTGCTCTTCGATCACGCTCGCAGCAAGCCGTGCGTGCTATTTCTCGACGAAATAGATTCGCTCGCGAAACTTCGTGATGACCAGCACGAAATGGGCGAACTGAAACGTGTCGTCGTTAGCCTGCTACAAAATATTGATGCGTTGCACGATGAGACGATCCTAATTGCGGCAACCAACCACCACCATTTACTCGATCCAGCGATTTGGAGGCGCTTCGCTTATAGGATCGAGGTGCCCATGCCTTCCCTGATAGTTCGTAAGGACATGCTCTCGACTTTCCTTGGCGACGACTACATAGCTGAGCACCTTAACGACCTCGCCGATCTATCTGATGGCATGTCCGGATCTGACATTCGTCAATGTTGCAATTCAGCCATTAGGTCGGCAGTTGTCCGCGGTGATGACAAGCCAACGATTGACGACATCGTGCGAGCACTTCTAAGGGCGAGAGTAGGGGAGGCTTTATCATTCGCGGAAGCGGATCAAATAAGTATTCGCGCGGCTCGCGATCTCGCTCCGCG
>CAYLVR010000386.1:0-1168 GCA_964387165.1 uncultured Chitinophagaceae bacterium
GAAAACAGGGAGCGGAACGGTATTCGGGACCGACCACCACCTTGGGGAAGTGAACGACTACCCATCTTTCCGGCAGGCCGTTCCCCTGCGGGACTACGAGCAGTTCAAAGGGTATATCGAACAGATCAAGGAAGGTAAACACAACGTACTGTGGAAGGGGGTGCCTATCTATTTCGCCAAAACCTCCGGCACCACCAGCGGCGCCAAATACATCCCCATTACAAAGGATTCCGTATCCAACCACATCAATTCCGCCCGGAACGCGCTGCTCTGTTATATGACGGAAACGGGCAACCACGCCTTCGCCGACGGTAAAATGATCTTTTTATCCGGCTCCCCGGTGCTCGACAGGATAGGAGGGATCCCCACGGGGCGGCTGAGCGGCATAGTGAACCATCACGTGCCCGCCTATCTCCGCCGGAACCAGCTCCCTTCTTATGAGACCAACTGCATTGAAGACTGGGAAACCAAGCTCGACAGGATAGTGGAAGAAACGAAGGACCGCAATATGACCCTCATCAGCGGTATCCCGCCCTGGATGCAGATGTATTTCGACAAGCTGCAGGAAAAAACCGGCAAAAAGGTGGGAGAGCTGTTCCCCGGCTTCTCCGTGCTGGTGCACGGCGGCGTGAATTTCGAGCCCTATAAGGCCAGGCTGTTCGATAGTATAGGCCGCGAAGTGGACACCATCGAGACTTTCCCGGCCTCCGAAGGCTTTTTTGCCTTCCAGGACACCCGGGAAGAAGAGGGCCTACTGCTGAATACCAACAGCGGTATCTTCTTCGAGTTCATCCCCGCCGCGGAGGTCTTTAACGAAAATCCCACCCGCCTCCCGTTAAGCGAGGTGAGAACGGGCGAAAATTACGCGCTCATTATCAACAGCAACGCCGGCCTGTGGGGCTACAACATAGGCGATACGGTCCGGTTCGTGTCCACCAACCCCTACCGCCTCGTGGTTACAGGCCGCATCAAACACTTTATCTCCGCCTTCGGCGAGCACGTGATCGGTGAAGAAGTGGAGCATAGCCTCCTCAAAGCCGCCGGCGAAACCGGCGCCCGCATCGTAGAGTTTACCGTAGCGCCCTTCATCCAACAGGGCGAGGGCGGCTCTTACCACGAATGGTTCGTAGAGTTCGAAACGCCCCCCGCCGACCTGCAGGCTTTCGCC
>CAYLVR010000386.1:1178-1698 GCA_964387165.1 uncultured Chitinophagaceae bacterium
ACGACGATCTTATTCGAGGTAACATCCTTAACACGCTTAAAATCACCCCATTAAGAAAAAATGCTTTCATCGACTACATGAAAAGCATCGGTAAGCTCGGAGGGCAGAACAAGGTTCCCCGCCTAAGCAACGACCGGAAGCTGGCCGACGCCCTGGCTCCGTTTCTGCTGTAATCAAAAATATATTTGGAAATATCATTTATTTCATAACTTTGTGTACATAAAACAGGACATTCATTCACAATTAATATTGAACTGAAGTTGAACAACCAGGCAAACCATAGTATCCATTCAGCACAACCTGCCAGGATTGTAGTTCCTAATTTCTGTTATTCTCTCCCCCGGTCACGACGTGGTTGCTGATAGGACGAGCAGGCAACCCCTTGCCCCTATCAGTGAAAAAGCCCCCCGGTTACATCTTACACGATTCGGACGTGTTTTTTGATCGTATTTATCACGATTTATTTTTACCAAGTTGGAAAATCAGTCTATTATCGTCAGGGTAGCCACCCCCGGTGACG
>CAYLVR010000387.1:0-1170 GCA_964387165.1 uncultured Chitinophagaceae bacterium
AAAGTACTCACTCAGGTGAACCCGGTCGTAAGCAGGCAGCATTTCCTCCCCAAATACCGTAATTTCAACATCTATAATTTTTTTATATATAAGTTTTTCGCAAAACTTATAGCCTACCATTCCATTACCTACTACAATGATTCTCATAAGCCTGTCAGATTAATATGATTAAAATGAAGACAGGCAATCGTTACATTAGTAAAATATATATACAATAAAGATAAATGAATTTCTTTATATTTACACACAGAAATATGATTTACATCATATATTTTAATTACTAATTTATATATATGGCTTTATTATCATTAGTTGGAGCGGGCCCTGGCGACCCGGAAATGATTACCCTGAAGGCGATTAAGGCACTGAAGGCAGCCGATGTTATAATATATGATGCGTTGGCAAACGGGGAACTGCTTCAATATGCTTCAACAGGAGCCATTCTTCATTTTGCAGGGAAAAGGATGGGTTGCCATTCATTATCTCAGGATGAGATCAATGCGCTTATTCTTGATTACACTTCGAGGTATGCAAGGGTGGTTAGACTTAAAGGCGGCGACCCGTTTGTGTTTGGTCGTGCACAGGAAGAGATAGAAGTGGCAAGATCGGCAGGGGTTGAAGTGGAAATAATACCCGGCATATCCAGTTGTATCGCGGGGCCCGCTTCTCAGATGATTCCCCTCACCTGCAGGGGAATTAATGAAAGTTTCTGGGTAGTCACCGGAACCACGCGTGCGGGAGATATATCGCCGGATATTTACCTGGCTGCCCGATCGAGCGCTACAATTGTGATATTAATGGCGATGAGTAAGCTGGAAAAGATAGTGGATATTTTTACATCATGCGGTAAATCCGGTACTGCAGCTGCGATCATCCAGGATGCAACCACCACCAAAGAAAAAATGGCTATCGGTACGGTGAAGGATATTGCTTTTAAATCAGAATACCTGGGCCTTACCAATCCTGCAGTTATTATTATTGGTGATGTTGTGAACCTGCATCCATCACTGGTAAAACAGGAGGTGCATAAAAACTCATTGACATCTGCATATATCCACAGTAATGAAAGAAATTAAATCATCATGCGATTTAAATACCTGCCTACTATGCAGGCTTTGCATCAAAGAATGGCTCCCGGCTATTGCGGCACACAGGAAAAATTTCCAGTTC
>CAYLVR010000387.1:1180-1682 GCA_964387165.1 uncultured Chitinophagaceae bacterium
CATTTTTAAAGAAGGTGATGAAATGAAGGGAATTTATTTCATTTATCACGGGCTGGTAAAGGTGCATAAACAATGGGGAGAAGATAAGGAGTTAATTGTACGATTTGCAAAGGACGGCCAGGTTGTTGGTCACCGCGGATTAGGCAGGGATATTTATTTTCCTGTGTCGGCCACTGCACTGGAGCGCACCACTGTTTGTTTTATTGGAAAGGATTTTTTTGATTCTTCATTAAAGGTCAACCATAATTTCCTGTATGAATTGATGATGTTTTTTGCTGCTGAATTGAAAGAGTCGGAAAGAAATATGCGCAATCTTGCACACATGCCAGTGAAGGGGCGTATTGCACAGGCCCTGTTGACCTTAAAAGAAAAGTTCGGCACAGACAACGACAATGCAGTAGATATTATTCTGAGCAGGCAAGATCTTGCATCGTTTGTAGGGACCAGTTATGAAACATTATTCAGGATGATGAACGAAATGGTTGAAGAAGGTACCATTGCC
>CAYLVR010000388.1:0-1678 GCA_964387165.1 uncultured Chitinophagaceae bacterium
CGTCATAAAGTTTCTTTACACCCCACCAATTAGCCTCTGTATGCCTTATGCCTTCTGCAAGCTTATTGTTTACAGCATAAACAATGCTCAACACCCCCTTCACATCATCATCATCTGCCTTAATTGCCGATAGCTTGTCATAATCCAAATTAAAATCATCCGGTAATCGCACAAACGTTGTTCCCTTAGAAGTTAAAATCAGGTGTTCGGGTTTGCGTTGTAATAAACTGTGTATGGTTTCAAATGAATACATAACGCAGTGGTTCATTACACCTTTTATCCTGAGCCAAATCAGCAGTTCAATTCCTTTTTGATCTTGTCTGTTACTACCTGCTTTTAGGTTTATGTTGATGAAAATAATATTGTCTGTACCGACTGTTGCTTTCAACGTTTCAGCAATTTGAGCCAAATCGTTTGAAAGATTCGGGGAGTTATCAGCAGCTTTCAGTTCTTTGTACAAAGCAGTTGCAAAGTTGGCGTTGTCGTCAATAATGATATATTTATTTGTAGTGTTCATTCAAGATCTCCATACATTGGTTAGTTTTATGATGTCTTTGTAGTTTATCATGGAGTGGGTTTACTTTTATGCGTCATCATTTAACCATACTCTTCAGTGTTTCCCTTGGCGGCCAGGGCTATTGCAGCTGAATGAAATTTTCTCTGTTAGTTTACAGATACAATTATATAAGAATAATGTGACAGTTGCAACACTCTATTGGAAGAAGCTCACTTCCGGATAACACTACTTATGAAGCATTTTTCCGAAAATGTATTCTTTACCATTATGTTCATATATTTTTATGTCTGTTATGGACAAATTCAACCGGTTAAGCGTGTTTTTATCTTTGGCAACAATGAAATGCATATAAGCAGAGGGATCTCTAACAATCTGGTATCCCAATCCCTTCCTTTCTATGGAATTTATGATTTGTTCAATCAAAGGCCATTTTACAATGCTTATAATGTAATCTTCCGAACTGTTATTGATTAGATTCTCATCTCCCCGACAAGGATCTTCCATTTTTTCAAAATTTCCTTTCAGATTGGAGGCAATAATGGAAATCTCTATGATAGGTATTTTGGATTTTTCAATGTTCTCCCCAAAGTATTTTTCTACAAATGCATTTTCCTGATAGTGCAGGCAGTGGAAAATATACTCCTGCCCTGGATTATCGGTTAAAATCCCCGAGGGGGACATCCGTATGATTTCACCTTTTTCCAACAAGACATTTTCCAACACCTCTTTTTTATGTTTAAATCTATCAAAGGACGATACCGTAATGCGTATAGATTCAACGGGTTTGGTAAGCCGGATGATGTCAGTGAAGTAAAGCATATCTCTGGTCTTTTAGATGTACTTTGAAAATTGGTCTACTCCAATAGTTTATCCCGCAAAGCGGTAAGAGGCTTTATGTACTCCTCATCAAAACAATCCTTTTGTGCCTGCTCCGATAAGTGATTAACAACCGTTTTGCCATTGCCATTCATTTTTACACTTTCAACCGCTTCTTGAATGAGGTTATAGTTTGGTATTTGTGTGGCGGTTCTTGCTCCTTCGGGTGTAAGGCACTTATGCAGCAGTTCGAGTTTGGCCTCGAGTTCAGGGTCGCCAAATCGCTTTATAATTGCATCTATTACTTTATTGTAGCTGTCTGTTTGATTATTCTGTATAGCATCA
>CAYLVR010000389.1:0-1654 GCA_964387165.1 uncultured Chitinophagaceae bacterium
GTTTTCAGGTAGATATGTCTTGGTATGGAATCCGCTTGTCCGTGAGAAAGGAGGTTACAGGAAAAGCATCCTGCAAGCATGAAAAGTCTACTTTTCATATAAGCATTTTTAATAGATAACGCTTTGTCAATAAGTGTAAGCTTCCCTTAAAACTGGGCCACGATCAATTAGAGTTTTTTAGTTTTTCAAGTACTTTATCCACTAACCGGCTCTCTTCAATTTTTAAAGCATTTTCGTTCGCCGTTTGTGGATAAAGCATCGGTTCCGCATTTCGGCTTTTGTAATACTGTTCAGCATAATTCAGCGGTGATAAATATCCCAGCGATTTATGCGGTCGTTCAGTATTGTAATCTGTTTGCCATTCTTTGGCCATGATCCTCACCTCTGCCAGGCTGTAAAATAAATACGCATCCAATAAGCCACGACGCAGACTTCCATTCTGGCGCTCAATAAATGCATTCTGCGTGGGTTTTCCGGGCTGGATATATTGTAACCTGATATTGTTGCTCTCACACCATTGCTGCAATTTATGACTGATAAATTCAGGACCATTGTCACTTCTGATGCATAAAGGTTTTCCACGTCTGGCAATAATGTTTTCCAGGACCCTGATCACCCGTAATGAAGGCAATGAGGTATCTATTTCCATAGCCAGCGATTCCCGGTTAAAATCATCCAGGATATTTAATAAACGGAACTTTCTGCCATCCATTAAGGCATCGCTCATAAAATCAACGCTCCATACCTCATTGGGTGCCTGTGGTATTAATAATGCTTCCTGAATGCGGGCAGGTAGCCTGCGTTTGGATCGCCTGCGGATATTTAATTTCATAGCTGTATACACGCGATACACTTTTTTATGGTTCCAACTATATCCTTTATTTTTTAACCGGTAAAAGCATTGCCAGAAGCCAATGTCAACATGCTTCTGCGTAAGTGCCGATAATGCCGTCTGAACCGGGGCATCATCTTTGGGTTTTGCAACATACTCGTAGGTACTTCGCGGGATGGCTACGATCTTACACGCCTTTCGAACACTCAGTTGCTCCTGCTCTGTCAGAAAAACAACCGCTTCCCTTTTATTCTGAGGCGTTATAACTTTTTTTCAATCAGGTTTTTCATTGCCCTATTCTCCATACTCAGCTCTGCATACATCTTTTTTAACTCTGCATGTTCTACCTCCAGATCTTTCAGGCGTTTCACATCGTTGGCTTCCATACCGCCATACTTGGCCTTCCAATTATAAAATGTTGCATCGCTGATTCCCAGTTCCCTGGCAATGTCCTTTACTGATATTCCATTTTCCTGTTTCTTGAGCGCGGAGACAATCTGCGTCTCTGTAAATTTTACCCGTTTCATAATATTTCAAGATTAAAGTTAACAATTCAAGTAATTAATAACTCTAAATCCTGCGGCCGAACTTCGGGGGAGCTTACACTACGCCACTTTGTAAAATGTTCAGCCACCAACATTCGAATCCTATGCAAACATGACTGACGTGTAAACATTGATCTGTAGTGCATGATTCGGTACCAGTTTCGGCTGGAAAAACCTATTCAGCGATGGTAATAACAATGAACTTTTAATTATAGATTTGGCAGTAGTTTCGACAGACAGGAATTCTAATTCCATGCCTTCATAAATAGGTGGTCGT
>CAYLVR010000390.1:0-1166 GCA_964387165.1 uncultured Chitinophagaceae bacterium
CTGATCCGACGGTCGCCACGGCCGACGGTCGCCTGAAATGGCGCTGCCCCAGCCGTCACCTGGGCGTCGGCGGCTCGTCAGTCACCGGTCAGCCCTGGTCGCCGCGGCGCAGCCGGCGCTGCTCACGCACGAACGGCCGCAACAGACCACCGGGGTGACGGAGGATCTTCGCCGCATGCCGCAGCGCCGGGCCGGGATCACGCCACTCGAACATCGCGCCGACGCGACGCCGCCGCAGCTCGGCGATGATCCGTCGCAGTTCGCGGCGCCGCTGCGGGCCGGCGGCGAGTGCCACGGCTGCCTCGGTGTAGTACGGCACGCCCTTCAGCCAGTACGACGCCGGTCGTGGCGCGGTGGCAGCGGGCGTCGGCCGACGTCCGTTGACGACGTCGTACCAGTACGAGGGCAGATCGTTGCCGCACGCGATCTCGAGGCTGATCTGCCCGAACGCCCGCGGGTTGAGGTCGATGGCGCCGATCGCCTCGCCGGCGTCATCGACCAGCACCTCGAGCTCGAACAACCCGACGCCGAGCACCTGGCGGGCGACGTCGATGGCGGCGGCGGTGAACGGCTGCTCGTCGAGCGCTTCGAACAGCGTGCCGACGCCGACCCGCGGAGGCCAGCAGCGCACCTTGCGTGAATGCCCGACGCCGTGGACCGTGCCGTCGCCGTCGATGCAGCCAGACACGCTGATGACGTCGGTCCGCTCAGGGTCGTAGTACTTCTGCATCATCGCCCAGCCGAGATCGGGATCGAGCTTGCAGGCGTAGTCGTGGCCGGGCGCGACCTCATAGGGGTGAAAGCCGCTGGCGAAGTCGGACTCGCGGTAGACCACCTCGCCGCGGGCGACGCCAGCGGCGACGTGCGAGCGCAGCTTGAACACCACCGGGTAGCCGACGGCTGCGGCGGCCGCTCGGGCGGCGGCGAGATCGGTTGGCAGCGACCACGGTGGCACCGGGAACCCGGTCGCTTCGACGGCGGCGGCGAACGCCGGCTTGAACAGCCAGTCGGCCACCGCCGCGCTCGTTGGATGACCGGGGAGCGACCGCCCGAGGTGTTCGTGAGCCATGGCGACGGCGAACACCACCGGGTCCGACGTCGGGGCGACGAGGTCGATCTCCTCGCTCGCCATCTTGGCGATCAGCCCGGTGATGAACTCATCGGTG
>CAYLVR010000390.1:1176-1648 GCA_964387165.1 uncultured Chitinophagaceae bacterium
CGTCGAAAACCGCGACGCCGCGAGAGTCGGCGGCGTTCATCGGGGCTCCGGCCGGTCACCGGCGATCACGGCTTCGAACGGCTCGCCGTCGCGGATGACGGTCACCGTGTCGTCCTCGACGAGGACGGCGCCCGGCCGGGGGAACGAGAACGCCGCCGCCTGCGGCACGAAGTACGCCCCCGAGTCCATGATCGCGAGGACGTCGCCTGGGGCCAGCGGCGGCAGCGTCCAGTGCTGGTAGAGCACGTCGGCGGGCGTGCACACCGGGCCGACGAGGCGGTACGGGGCGGTCGCCGGCGCCGTCGGTGCAGACACGTTGAACAGCTGGTGGTACTCGCTCGTGCACGGTTCGGCGGAGTAGATCCCTGCGCTGAGCACGGCATGCGCCAGCGCCGTGTCGTCGTTGACGGCGAGCACGGTGGTGAGCAGGAACTGGGCGTTGCCGGGGCGGGCGCTCACCGGCAACGCCCAG
>CAYLVR010000391.1:0-1602 GCA_964387165.1 uncultured Chitinophagaceae bacterium
TTCCGGAGCAGGGACTACTTCAGCCGGTCGAAATTCTGGACAAAGAAATATGGCCTTCAGCTGGGAGCCAAGCATATAGACGCCTTCAAGGTCCCGCATCTCGACCTTCAGGCGGAATACAACGTGGTGCGCCCCTATACCTATAGCCACCGGGATGGCGGGCGGAACTATATGCACTACAGGCAGGCCCTGGCGCATCCGCTGGAAGCCAATTTCGTAGAATTTATCAGTATCGCCCGCTATCAGCTCAACAACCGTCTGACCATCTACGGGTCGATGCTGTTTGCCGGGAAAGGAGTAGATGTTTTCGGGAGAAACTACGGAGGGGATCTGACGCTCGATTACGAAACCAGGGTGGCCGATGAAGGGATCCGTATTGCGCAGGGCGCCCGGGAACGGACCCGGATCTTCGACCTTCGGCTGTCCTATATGCTGTACCAGAATCTTTTTCTGGATTACCGGCTGATGCGCAGAGACGTTCGCTCCGTGGTGACCGAAACGCCGAAAACAGGAATGGTTACTTTTGGCATACGATATAACATGCCTTACCGGCAACAATTGTTTTAACAGTCAATGGATACGCAACAGATTGTCAGACAGGAGCTTACAGATGCACGTTCTGTCCTGGACCGCTTTTTAGGCGATCCGGTGCAGATTGAAGCCATCGGTAAAGCGGCGGTTTTAATGGCCGGGGCTATCCGGTCGGGCGGGAAAATTATTTCCTGCGGTAACGGGGGGTCGCATTGCGACGCCATGCATTTTGCGGAGGAGCTCACGGGGCGTTACAGGGATGACCGCCCTTCGCTGCCTGCCATTGCGATCTCTGATGTGAGCCATCTCAGCTGTGTGGCGAATGACTACGGATTTGATCAGGTTTTTTCGCGCTTTGTGGAAGGAGTCGGCCGGCCGGAGGACGTCCTCCTGGCGATCAGCACGAGCGGGAATTCCGCCAATATTCTCCGGGCGGTGGAAGCGGCCTCTCAGAAGGGGATGAAAGTGGTGCTGCTCACCGGGAAAGACGGCGGGAAGCTGGCCGGGAAAGCGACTGTGGAGATACGTGTTCCCCACTTTGGATATGCTGACCGCATCCAGGAAATTCATATAAAGGTAATCCACATCCTTATCCTATTGATTGAGAAGCAGCTGATATGAGGATCAGACCCGCCGGCCTAATAACCGACCGTCATCACGCGGTGCTAACCATGCGCTACCAGTACGGCGCTTCGTACGTATATGTATTGCCCGGCGGGAACCCGGATCCCGGGGAGACCCTTGCGGAAGCCCTTCAAAGGGAGCTGTGGGAGGAGCTGGAGGTCCGCGCCGAAATACAGGAGCTGATCCTGATGGGTGAAGTACTGCACTTCCCGGGAAGGACGGATACGCTGCACTGCCTTTTCCGGGTTTTCATAGGAGATCAGCTTCCCCGTATCAATCCGGAAAACACCTCCGCAAAGGATATTGTCTGGCTGGCTCCCGAAATGCTCAAAGAGGTGACCCTCTACCCTAATTTTTCGGAGCAGCTAAAATATGCCGGCGCATCTTCTCCTTTCCCCCTTTACACCGGAGCGCTGCAGCAAACCTACCACGAATAGAACCGGGTAA
>CAYLVR010000392.1:0-1581 GCA_964387165.1 uncultured Chitinophagaceae bacterium
ATTGGGTATGCACAAAGACATCACCCAGGCAAAACCTGTATATTTAGAGCCACTAAAAATTTTTTAAAATACGGGTTCGGGTAGTGGCAGGCCCGCCTGTATCATTCAGGCGTGCAGGCAGTCAAAAGATTGGAGGATTAAAAAAGCATCTTCAAGGTAAGGTGTTTTTTTATAATATCAAATATTTTATTGGTATGGGCTTGTCTTAATGAGGAATTATGCGTACTTACTTAGATGTCAACGCTTATTGTCCAGCTTATTCTTAATCTCTTTCAAAGTTTCAATGTCTTGGTCATTAAGGAAGCCTTTACTATATAGCAACTTTGCAGTTTCAATATGGTAAGGGTTTCGTCCTAATATCCAACCGCCGGTCATCATAACTCCTTGTGTATTTGGTCCAAAAAAGTTTCCCATCATGTAACCTCTTGGATTAATTGTTAGCAAAAATCTACCTTGTTTATCATCTTCAGGACTGTTTGATGTCCAATGTCCATACAAAAATTTGCAGTTGTCTGTTTTATAAATCTTTCCTACACAAGTAAAACTGTACCCTTCGTTATTATTTTCATTTTTAAAAATAATTTTTCCAAACCTTCCTTTCGATATAGTTATTGTTTCGTCAACCCATGGGAATTCATTTACAGCTTTGGGCTCCCATGATGAAAACCATTTTCCAACTAATTTAAAATGCGATTTTCTTAATGCATAGTAACTGAATATAGGAGCAACAACGTCTCTAATAAAAGAAGGTAGAAACAGTATAATTGTCGCTATGCTTGAAATAATCCCTATTACATTCCAATTCATAACAGTTATTGATTGAGTTCGGTCAGGCAATTGCGCACAACCTCCGGCGGCGTTGCGCAGGTGAGGAAATCAAAGTTCCGTCTGCCGAAATACCAAAGGACAATTTAAAATAAAAAATATTGTATTCAGATTATTTCTGTTATGATGTCGTTGGCCTATAGCTGAAGCCAAGAACTGCAATTAGCCGACTGTACATAACCGTCCGCGGTTTTCCGTTCGGGCGGGATTAGAAGCACAAACGTTCAACCTTGCACCAAAGTTAATAAAAAGTGGCTGCCATTCTTTTGCTTGTCTGTCGCAATCATTGATTTTACTATGTGTTTTCGGTTTTCTATTGAAATGTCATTTTTTTTATCCATGTCCCATTGTCATTTCAAAAGCCGTTCGTATGTTTGCCGCATGAAAATGTCAACTGGCAAATTTTGTTTTAGCTCATGCTTTCGTTACTCGCAAGGTAACCAGTGGGCTTTATTTGTCAGTTAAACTATAAATAAAGAAATCGAAAAGACCGCTTGTTACCGATGTAGCAAGCGGTCTTTTTTTGTCTGTCTGGTATGCACAATGGATGTGTGCTGGTCTGCAAAACCAGTGTAGTCAGTTCGATTCTGACACCAGACTCAAGGAGATGTAGCAACAATTGATTTGCCTGAAAAGATGCCGCTACCTATAAAATAGAAATTGCGCACCGCTTCCGCAATGTTTTCTGTGGTATCGACTTGTAATCGCACAATGGTTGAATTGAAATAGATGTTAAGTTTAACGGCTTTAAATTGA
>CAYLVR010000393.1:0-1564 GCA_964387165.1 uncultured Chitinophagaceae bacterium
CCACAGGCAATGTTTTCGGCCAGTACTCTATATACGTTCGATTTTAATTCTTTGGTATCGGGATGGGTGGTCAGTGCATGAAGATCGGCTACCATAAAAAAACAGGTGTATTGCTCCTGCATTTTCACATAATTTCTGATGGCCCCAAAATAATTACCGAGGTGCAGGAAGCCCGTGCTCCTGATGCCACTCATTACCACATCGTTGGTATTTTGCATAAGGAGGCGAAGATAAGGAGTTGGTAGTTTATCTTGCGCCCCATGGCCAGGTTACAATTTGAACTTCAGCAAACAGATGGCAATTCTAAAGCGAGGGCGGGAAAGATCAGTACAGATCATGGTGAAATTCTCACACCCATCTTTATGCCTGTGGGTACGGCGGGCAGTGTAAAGGCTGTGAGTCAGCAGCAGTTAAGAGAGGATATAAAGGCGCAGATCATTTTGGGCAATACTTACCATTTATATTTAAGACCGTCACTGGATGTTCTTGAAGCCGCCGGCGGATTGCATAAATTCAACGGCTGGCACAAACCTATACTAACCGATAGCGGCGGCTACCAGGTGTTTTCCCTGGCAGGGTCCAGGAAGATAAGTGAAGAAGGCGTTGTTTTCCAATCGCATATTGATGGGTCAAAACATTTGTTTACACCAGAATCGGTGATGGATATCCAGCGAACCATTGGCGCAGATATTATTATGGCTTTTGATGAATGTCCCCCTTACCCAAGTGAATATAAATATGCTAAATATTCCATGCATCTTACTCACCGCTGGCTGGAAAGATGTTTCAAAAGATTTAATGAAACCGAAAATAAATACGGTTACAACCAGAATTTATTTCCTATAGTGCAGGGCGGTACATACACCGATTTAAGAATTGAATCATGCAAAGCTATTGCAGCAGCAAACGCAACCGGTAATGCAATAGGAGGATTAAGCGTGGGAGAGCCTGAAGAAATGATGTATGAATTAACTGCGTTGTGCTGCGAAAATTTACCAGTTGAAAAACCGAGATATTTAATGGGCGTGGGAACTCCGTGGAATATTCTCGAATGTATTTCTTTGGGAATTGATATGTTCGATTGCGTAATGCCCACGCGCAACGGCCGTAATGCTATGCTATTTACCAGTAAAGGAATAATTAATATTGATAATAAAAAATGGGAGAAGGATTATTCTGTTATTGATGATGGATTTGAGAGCCCGGTTAGTAATTATTACAGTAAATCCTATTTAAGGCATTTAATTAAATCGAAAGAAATATTAGGATTAACAATTGCCAGTGTACATAACCTTGCATTTTATATGCATGTGGTTACTGAGGCACGCAAAAGAATAATTGATGGAAGCTTTACAGGATGGAAAAATGAGATGATAGAATTATACAAAACAAGATTATAAAGCTTCCTGCTCAAACAACCATTTTAATAAATCCGGTTCTGCAAAGGCGTTGTTCCAGCTGTCATGACCCACACCGGGATATTCAGTGTATTTTATTTTGGCGCCTCCCTTCTTTAGTGCATTTACCATAATCCTTGAATTAGAGGGTGTCACTACTTTATCTG
>CAYLVR010000394.1:0-1554 GCA_964387165.1 uncultured Chitinophagaceae bacterium
CACGAAATCGTGGGGAGGAAAAGGAGCGGCTTGAGTCTTTCGGGCCACACCACCGCCGGTTGAGTCCCGCTCATGCCGCCCGCCACAAGATGTTGCGGCAGACTCCTTTCGTTCCGCCGGGCTTTACCCGTTCTCAATCCTCGTCGGTAAGTGTTTGAACTTGACCGGGGAGTCCCGTTGACTCAGCATGGTCCTCTTTGGGTTCGAGGGGCGGCATGATGAGCGTGATGGGGCGGATCGAGACGGCCGCGAAGGCGACACCCAAGGCGTCGGCGCCCGCCGTGGATTTGCCGCTCAACACCATCCTCCAGGACGATTGCGTGGCGGCGATGGCGCGTCTGCCGGATGCATCGGTCGACATGATCTTCGCCGATCCGCCCTACAATCTCCAGCTCGGCGGCGACCTGTTCCGGCCGGAGGGCAGCCGGGTCGACGCGGTGGACGACGATTGGGACAAGTTCGACACGTTCGAGGCCTATGACCGCTTCACCCGCGCCTGGCTGAAGGAGGCGCGGCGCATCCTGAAGCCGAACGGCACGCTCTGGGTGATCGGCTCCTATCACAACATCTTCCGCGTCGGCGCGGCACTGCAGGACGCGGGCTACTGGATCTTGAACGACATCATCTGGCGCAAGTCCAACCCGATGCCGAACTTCCGCGGCACCCGCTTCACCAACGCGCACGAGACTTTGATCTGGGCGAGCCGGTCCGAGGACAGCCGCTACACCTTCAACTATCGCGCGATGAAGGCGCTGAACGACGAATTGCAGATGCGCTCCGACTGGGTGATCCCGATCTGCTCGGGCGGCGAGCGGGCGAAGGACGGTGAGGGGGCGAAGGCCCATCCGACGCAGAAGCCCGAGGCCTTGCTCTACCGCGTGCTGCTCGCCTGCACCAACAAGGGGGACGTGGTGCTCGACCCCTTTTTCGGCACCGGCACGACCGGCGCGGTGGCGCGGCGGCTGGGGCGCGACTGGATCGGGATCGAGCGCGAGAGCCGCTACATCAAGGTGGCGCGGGCGCGGATCGATTCGACCCTGCCGCTGGACGAGAGCGCGATGAAGGTGATGGCGTCGCGCCGGAGCCAGCCGCGCGTGGCGTTCGGCGCGCTGGTCGAAAGCGGGCTGATCGCGCCGGGCACGATGGTGATGGACACGAAGCGGCGCTGGACCGCGCGGGTGCTGGCCGACGCGACGCTGGAGCATGGCGGGCAGCAGGGCTCGATCCACAAGATCGGCGCCGGCGTGCAGGGCGCGCCGAGCTGCAACGGCTGGACCTTCTGGCACATCGAGCATGCGGGCAAGGTGGTCCCGCTCGATGCGATCCGGCAGCAATATCTGGCGGCCTTGGGATAGGGCCCTCAACCCGTTCGGGCTGAACTTGTCGAAGCCCCGTCCTTTTCTTAGGGCGGAAAGAAGGACAGCCCTTCGACAAGCTCAGGGCGAACGGAGTGTGTGGTGAGCGCCAGGACATATCTTCGACCCACTGGCTTCGTCGATGCGCCGTTCGGGCATGACGGCAAGGTCGCGCGGCTGGCGGGCGGGCTGCTGTGGT
>CAYLVR010000395.1:0-237 GCA_964387165.1 uncultured Chitinophagaceae bacterium
CGAAAAGAGACCTCTTGAAGGCACCCATGAAGTGGCACCGTACGCCAACCGTCGGACGCCAACTCGGCGTCCTCGCCGAGAGAACGGAACGTCAGACGGCGGGCGCGTCGGGAGGCGGGACGATCACATCGCTGAGATCGACCCGCGGCGCGTCCCGCCAAAGCTCATCCAACTGGTAGCGATCGCGCGCTTCCTCAGTGAAGATGTGAACGATGCAGTCGAGGTAGTCGAGAACCA
>CAYLVR010000395.1:247-1554 GCA_964387165.1 uncultured Chitinophagaceae bacterium
CCCCCTTCGGCAGCAGCCCGGCTTCGTTCTTCAGCCGCAGCCGGATCTCATCGGCGATGGCCGTTGCCATCCGCTCGTTGCGAGCGGTGCAGATCAACAGGTGGTCGGTGTAAGAGACCAGTCCGCTGATGTCGATCAGCAGTAGATCGGTACCGCCTTTGGCGTCGGCGACCTCCGCGAGGCGCAGGGCCAAGTCCCGGGATCCGATGTCCACGGCCTTCTCGCCGTCCTTCTCAGTGCTGGTAGCCATCAACACCACCATAGATCCTTTGCTCGACGATCAACTTGGCGACCGGGTCCGGGGTCAGGTAGCGAAGCGGCTGCCGGGCGGCGGCTCGCTCCCGAACCAGCGAGGAGGACACACCAAAGGGCGGCATGTCCAGCATCGAAGCTCGCGGTTCGGCGCCAACCCGAGCAAGAACCGCCCTGACCTCGCTGTCGGCGACCCCGGCCCGGCGGGCAACAGCCATCCGAGCCAGCTCGACAACCCGTTCGGGATGGCGCCAACCGGCCAGCCCGGCGGCGGCATCAGCGCCCAGCAGAAGGTGCAGCTCAGCGCCGGGATGGTCGCGACTGATCTGCTCCAGGGGCTCGTAGGTATAGGAAAGTCCGGGACGCTGGACCTCGATAGCCGAGACCTCCAGGCGCTCGCCTTCGGCCGCGGCCAGCCGGGTCATCGCCAGCCGAACCTCGGAGCCGGGATCGTTCTCGATCACCTTGTGTGGCGCCTGGCCGGTCGGGACCAGGATCACCCTTTCCAGCTCAAGCGCCCAGATCGCCTCCTGGGCCAGGGCCAGATGCCCGTAATGCGGCGGGTTGAAGGCGGAACCGAGAACTCCCAGCTTGACGACGGCGCTACTCCCGTATCTGACCGTCGCCACGCACCACGTACTTGAACGTGGTCAGCTCGCGCAGGCCGATCGGACCGCGCGCGTGAAGCTTCTGGGTCGAGTTACCGATCTCGGCACCCATGCCGTATTCGAAGCCGTCGGTGAAGCGGGTCGAGGCGTTGACGTAGACCGCTGCGGCATCGACCCGCGAGGTAAAGGCGTTCGCCGCCAGCTCGGACTCCGTCACGATCGCCTCGGAATGACCGCTGCCATGCCGGTTGACATGGTCGATTGCCTCTTCAAGCGAGTCGACCACGGCTACCGCCAACTTCATGTCCAGGTACTCGGTGTCCCAGTCTTCGGCCGTCGCCGGGCTGACCGGGATGTCACCGGCGTTTTCGATCGTCCGCTCGTCGCCGTGAAGCTCCACTCCGGCCTCATGCAGCTTCGCCAGGGCGACCGGCAGGAAGGCGGGTG
>CAYLVR010000396.1:0-1551 GCA_964387165.1 uncultured Chitinophagaceae bacterium
GCAGGTTGAAATAATTAGTGATCATACAATACTTATCAGCCTTTACACGTTTGCCAGGCTGATATTATTATGAATCAGATTAAAAATTAAGATCGGATTCACTAATTTATTCTGATTTTTCGCTAATCCATTTAAGCAAGCACTCAGGTCGACAGTTGTGGAAAGAATATTACAAAAATGTGACCCGAGAGGCTGGTATCAGTCGTACATCGACAAAACCCTTCTGTAATATGTAATATAGGTATGGGAAATAGTATTATTTATTACACTGTATTTCGATTCCTTTTTCCATAATTACCTCAACGAAAGGATCTATTCCCCGAGTGAATTCTTTAGTATTGTAGGTGCGGGTGGAAATATCTAAATACTCCCGTTTATTATTAATTCTTCCAAATAACCGCACGTCATCAACTCCCTTAAATTCATCGGCAACCAGTGCAACATCAATATCACTCCATTTATGAGGCTTACCGTGAGCGCAGGAACCAAATAAAACAGCCCTTCGCACATGAATCCCAGAAGCTTTCACTTCCTTAACAAAGTTTTCCACGGTCCTTATTGCAATTTTTTTAGTAAGCATTTGCGAATACTATTTACACCAGTAAATATACCATTAGTTTTTTTAAGTTTATATTCTCTAAACAATTTTTGTATATGTTCAGGATATCTGCCTTCTAGCTGAAAATCATTCATTATTCGAAAAAAAACTACATCCTGTTCAGCCATTTGCAAACTTGATTCATTGTGAAGTTTAACAAGATCGTGAGTTCCGGGAGGGTGATTTCCTGCATTATTTTTAACCCAATGCGCTTTGAGTAGTTTCTCCAAAACCAGGTGCATAAAGAATAAGGCATGCACATATGATCTGCAATCCAGCATTTTCTTTATCGCCGTCCAATCTTTACTGGCAGTATCTACCCAATACTTAATATGATCCTTTTTAGAAAATCCACCTTTTCGCACTTTTTCGTTTCATGAGGCAAAAATCAATAATTGAATTATGCCGTACAAGGTGAAAACACAGAAACGCTAACGTTTTTTCAACGTACATCACTGCTAAAAAACACTTAGCGATAAGGTTCTGATCAACGAGGCAAAGACCAAAATGACGAGTCAATTTTCCACGGTTTCTCCTCTTTGCCTCCTCTTTGCCTCCTCGGATCCTCCTCAATGCCTCCTCGGAATCCGAAGAGGCATTGAGGAGAAATCAAGGTTCCAATGAGGGGGGTTAGGCCAAAACGAGCCTGTACTGGAAAGCAAACCAGGTGTGGCCCAATGAGGAAAATATGTGTCGGTTTAAAGGCTCTTGCTCAATTTTGGTGGAACCCACCCCGGCCGCGCCTATGCGCAACAGCACATAGGCGCGGCCACCCATCCAATGGAGGGGATTGGCGATTTACTTTAATGCCAAAGTATTTCGCCACCAAAAGTGAGCAAGAGCCGGTTGACGAAAATGGTATTTTAACAGGCGAAAAGACGGAAAGAAGCCGAATACAATAAAATTAACGCGAATAAAATCTAGTATATGAATATCAAACCAATTAGAACTAA
>CAYLVR010000397.1:0-1548 GCA_964387165.1 uncultured Chitinophagaceae bacterium
CGAAATGGGATTGCCAACGGGTAGCTTTACCATAAAAGGCACATCGTATCTGCAGGAAGGGATCGCCATCCTGAACGACTACCGGAACCCCGACACGGTAAAGATCGTGAACGGCGTCTTCGGGTTCAAAGGCAGGGTAGATCGTCATGATCTTATCTCCATCGAAATTCCCCCATCGCGTTCCTCGCGTATCATCATAGAGCCGGGCACGATCACCGTGGAGCATACGAAAGAAGGATATCGTTTCGGCGGAGCGCCGTTGAACATAAGGTTCCAGGGAATAGAAGACGGGCTGAAGCCGTACAACAATAAAATCACCAGGCTCTGGTCGGCCTACAACAAGGCGGAAGGGGAAGAGCGGATCAGGATATGGCGGGAGTACGACCAGGCGAAGACAGACAAGATGAAGACGACCAAAGAACTGGTAACGGCCGACGGCACCTTCGCGGGTTTCATCGAATGCCTGCCCGTGATACGGTACGAAAGCGCCGCCAACGTCAGGCACTATATGGATGTTTTCAGCTTCCTGAAAGATGATCCGAGATACCAGTCGCAGTACGAGTTTTACGAAGGGGTAGCGCGGACGGCGGAAGGCGTTACTCCTCCCCAGTGGACGCTGCCCGACGAGCACGGCAAAAACATCTCCCTTGCCTCCCTCAAAGGCAAATATGTGCTGATCGATTTCTGGTACTCCGGCTGCCACTGGTGCCGGAAAATGACACCCGGGCTGATAAATATTTATAACGAGCTCAAAGGAAAAGGCTTCGAGATCGTCAGCGTTTCCGTTGACCCGAAAAAAGACGAAGAGAAATGGCGGAAGGCGATGGAGGAGGACGGCGCTCCCTGGCCCCAGGCCTGGGATTCGGAAAAAACGCTTCCTGATCAATACAGCGTGCAGGGCTATCCCACCATGTTCTTTGTAGGTCCCGACGGGAAAGTGCTGAGGAAGATCATCGGCTACCACGACGAACCCATTCTAAGAGAGTTCTTCCTGTTGGATATGGGTAAAGGCGCTGTCGGCGCAGCTAAAAAGAAATAAAGATACTCTGATGAAAAAGATCATCTATTTGACAGCAGCGCTCTTCCTGTTTGCCGTTGCCGGCGCGACCGCGCAGGATAAGAACGAATATATCATCAAAGGCGTATCGCACCTGAAGGAAGGAAAGATGTCTTTCTATCCCTTCCGCGACAGCGTCAGCATCACGGACGGCAAATTTGAATACCGCGGCACAACAGATAAGCCGGTGCTGGCGATCTTTGGTTTGTCGCCTTCCGACCGGGGGCGTGTGATCCTCGAGCCGGGCGTTATTACGGTAACGCATAGCCGGGAGGAGGGGTTCCGGGTTTCAGGTACCCCTAACAATGACCGCCTGCAATACATAACCGACCGGATGAAGCCTTATCACGATAAGGTCAGCGTCCTGTGGCGGAAATACAACCAGGCAGAAGGGAAGGAGCGGGACGAATATTTCAGGCAGGCGGAAGCTGCCAATGAGGAAAGAGACATACAACCGCGGGAGCTGATCCTCGCCGCTCGCCATTTTTCAC
>CAYLVR010000398.1:0-1547 GCA_964387165.1 uncultured Chitinophagaceae bacterium
GTGTTCCGTCTCTCCCTGGTGTGGGTACCCCCATCGCGCGCGAGGAGGCGTTCATGACTGGTGTTCGTGCTGCGTTCGATGAGGCTGTTGGAGCACTTGCTACGGAGGCAGTGGATTCTGCTGCGGTTGCGTTGGGCCGGACGTTGGCTGATGCGATCGATGCTGCCGACGATCTTCAGGGCGACGCTCGGACCAAGGCTCTGTACCTGACTCCGCACTTGATGAACGTCTTGAAGGAGTTGCTGGCGACCCCTGCTGCCCGCCGTGATGTTGGTGGCGCGGCGCCGGCGAAGGGGGCGACTTCGAATGGGAAGCTCGGTCAGCTCCGCGGCATCACGGGCGGCCGCTCGGCGTAAGCGCCTTGGGTCGGAGACGCCCCGCATCTTTACTCCCCCGTTGCGGGATTTGACGCCGGAGACGTCGCTTGGTTTCGCTGCGGTTGAGTTCGCGCAGGATGTTTGCGGGATCGATTTGTTCCCGTGGCAGCGGTGGCTGCTGATCCATGCACTCGAGTTGGACCCGGCGCTGACGACCTCGACCCTGGACAGTCGGCGGCACTTGGATCCGATCTTCCGGTTCAGGAAGATCATCGTCTTGGTGGCCCGGCAGAACGGGAAGTCGACGCTGTCGCAGGTCCTCAGCTTGTTCTTCCTGTACGTCCTTCGCACGAACCTTGTGCTTGGGACGGCGCAGGATTTGGACACGGCGGAAGAGGTGTGGGAGGGCGCTCAGGACATCATCGATGAGACGCCCGAGCTTGCGGCTCTTGCCGATAAGCCTGTTCGCAACAACGGTAAGAAGGCGATCCGGCTCCTTACGGGTGAGCGGTACAAGGTGAAGGCTGCGAACCGTCGTGCGGGCCGTGGCCTGTCCGGTGATCTGATCCTTCTGGACGAGTTGCGTGAGCATCAGTCGTGGGATGCGTGGGGCGCGATCACGAAGACGACAATCGCTAGGCCGGCGGCCCAGATCTGGGCACTGTCGAACGCGGGTGATGCGACGTCGATCGTGTTGCGGTACCTCCGCAAGACGGCGCACATGGCGCTGGGAGACCCGGACGGCATCAACGCCGCAGATGATCCGGGCAGCCTACTGCCCAGCTCGGACGAGCTCGATGCCCTAGTTGAGTTGGCGGACGACGGTCCTGACCTGGATCTTGAAGACCTGGAAGAGGATGCGGACACGCTCGGCATCTTCGAGTGGTCTGCCCCTCCTGGGTGTTCGGTCATGGACCGTGACGGTTGGGCCATGGCGAACCCGTCCATGGGGTACGGCATCAGTGAGCGCACGATTGCCGGGGACGCTAAGGGAGACCCTGAGTGGGTGTTCCGCACCGAGTGCTTGTGCCAGTGGTCGGATGGGTCGCTCGAGGGGCCTTTCCCCTCTGGTGCTTGGGGGGCGGGTATTGACCCGTCGTCGCGCATGGCTCCGGGTCGCCGCGCTTTCTGTGTGGACGTGTCTTGGGATCGGTCTATGGCGTACATCGCTGTCTCGGGGTTGCGTGAGGATGGTTCTCCGCATGTGGAGATGGCTGCTCAGCGCGCTGG
>CAYLVR010000399.1:0-1542 GCA_964387165.1 uncultured Chitinophagaceae bacterium
CGAGGTCTGTATTAATTCATTATTACTACATGTTCAGGGGTTGAATTATGAAATTATTTTAGTTGAAAACGGATCTGCTGAATTTAATCCAAAGAACGTAAAACATTGGGGAAATCGCATCAAACTGGTTGTCACGGAAAAAAACCTCGGTTTTGCCGGTGGCAATAATTTAGGTATCAGGCATGCCGAAGGTAAATACATCATATTACTTAACAGTGATACTTATTTACAGGATAATGCAGTGTTGAAAACATTCCGGTATATTGAGAATCATCCGGAAGTAGGTGTTTTATCCTGCCGGCTCGTATATCCCGATGGAAAGATCCAATCGGCTGCACAACGTTTCCCTTCCGTGAAATACGGTCTGTTCGAGTTGTTACGGCTACAAAAGTTTATGAGCCGGAAAAAAGCCGGAAAAATATTATTAGGAGCGTTTTTCGATAACCGGGAAACCGTAAAAGCAGATTGGGTATGGGGAACCTATTTTATGTTCCCCAGAAGAATACTTGCGCTCCTGCCGGAAAATAAACTGGATGATGACTATTCGATGTATTGTGAGGATATGCAATGGTGTATGGATATCGTAAAAACCGGTTATGAAATACATTTTTTTGCTGGGGCAGAAATTGTTCATCTGATGGGGGGCAGCTCAGTGGCCAGGACGGATGTGAGCGCTGCAGCAAAGAAGAATCTGATTAAAAAACATCATGAAATCTTTATGAGGCGAAACTATCATTCATTTACCGCCCGACTTATAAAAATTATAAACCATTTACTTGTTCAATGACAGTATCCGTAATTGTACCAACATACAATGGTGCATGTCGAATAGAAAAAACACTGGATTCTCTGGCGCAACAAACGTGCCAGGCAGATGAAGTAATTGTTGTCATTGACGGATCAACGGATGATACAGCCCATATTCTGACCAAATATCATTTTTTATTTAGTAATTTCCAAGTTATTGAACAGAGCAATGGCGGGAGGGCAAAAGTTAGAAATAGAGGGGCACAGGCAGCAAAAGGAGATTTGCTGGTCTTTTTTGATGACGATATGCTGCCCAGTGCAACATGTCTGCAGTGTCATGTTGATCATCATAAACAATTTGCAGACACGATATTGACAGGTACACAAATAAATCCTGCATATAAAGGCAGTACAGAAGCTCAAAAATATAAATCATATCTCACCCAAAAGTGGTCTTTGCCGCTAAAAGCTTTTCAAGGGAAGCCATTAAATAATGATCATGTTTTTATTACTGCTGCTAATTGTTCCATTCCGAAAAAATTATTTACAGCATTAGGAGGGTTTGATGAACGGTTAACCGATGCAGAAGATTATGATCTGGCTGTAAGAGCATTTAATGTGAGTATTCCATTATTTTATAACCATCAGGCATTTGCATGGCATAACGACCTGATCACTTTCAGAAAATATATTCATCGCCAAAGACAATATGTTATGGCACAAGAAAGGTTGTTAACTTTAAAGCCTGATTTGTATTCTGGAATAATTAAAAGTCGTTTATCACGCCCAAAAGGG
>CAYLVR010000400.1:0-1534 GCA_964387165.1 uncultured Chitinophagaceae bacterium
GGATGCCGTCTTCCAGCTTCGCGCCGATGGCATCTCCACGGACGCCTTCGGGCACGGAGACGGAGCGGCTGAGGGAATAGGATTCCTCCTTGTCACCGTCTTTTTCGCGGTGCCCGGCGGAGACGGTCAGCAGGCGGTCATGGACCTCCACTTTGATGTCTTCTTTCTTCAGGCCGGGCAGCTCGAAGCGGGCATAGTAGTTGTCCTTGTCCTCATACACATCTGTGGCCAGGCGGCCTGCCGCACCGGGCATGAATTCGCCCAGCAACTGCCCCACCGCAGGAAAGCCTGCGAAGGGATGGCGGAGCCACTGGTCAAAGTCGGCCACGCGGCCAAGGTCAAAGGAAGGAGTATAGCGTGTGAGTTTCATGGATAGGATGGGGTTGAAGGTTATGTCAGATGACGGCTGATAAGAGTGCATGGCGTATGCCAACTGCTGCCATCTGGCCGAAAAATGCTCATTATCAACGCATTAAGAATCAGACCCTGAACTGAACGGCCCCTTAAACATGAGACATATCGTCATTTTTAGCGACATTCAGTTACCCTCATTGAGCCAGTATGGCTCTCGTTTTCAATAACCCAAAAACCCCGGGCTCCGGAGTTTTATTTGCCCGCTGCGGCCAGGGCTTTCTTCTCGGCCTTAGTCTTCATGCGGATGTTGAGAAACTCCACCATGATGGAAAAGGCCATGGCAAAATAGACGTAGCCTTTCTGGAAGTGGACGTGGAAGCCTTCGGCAATGAGGGTGGTGCCGATGAGGAGGAGGAAGGAGAGGGCCAGCACTTTGACCGTCGGATGACGGCTGATGAAATCGCTGACGGTTCCGGCAAAGACCATCATGAAGCCCACGGCGATCATCACGGCGATGATCATGACCATGATGTCATCCACCATGCCCACGGCGGTGATGACGGAATCCAGGGAGAAAACGATGTCCAGAATGGCGATCTGGACCAGGATGGACCCCAGGGCGGCACGGCCGGCGGCACCGGTGGCATGGACCTCCTCATGGGCGCCTTCCACCTTGTGATGGATCTCCTTGGTGCTCTTCCAGAGCAGGAACATCCCGCCCAGGATCAGGATGAGATCCTTGCCTGAAATGGCGTGGCCAAAGACGGTAAACAGGGCTGAATTGAGCTGCATGACCCAGGTGATGCAAAGCAGCAGGATGACCCGGGTGACCATGGCAAAACCCAGGCCGAGGAAGCGGGCACGCGGCCGCTCAGCCACCGGCAGACGGTCCACCAGGATGGAAATGAAGACGATGTTATCAATGCCCAGGACGATCTCCATGACCGTCAGGGTGGCCAGGGCAATCCACGCCTCCGGGCTGGAGATCCAGGACATGTCGAAGACATTGACGGCGAGGAGCGGCAAAAGGTCCATATAACAGGTGGCACGACGCTAACGCAGCTTAAGCCAAGGGCAACGGGTCTGTGAGGTGATTTTAACAAGGCCAGACGCGCCCAAGCCCCTCAGTCGCCAACGATGGTCTTGAATCCGCTGTAGGCCATGCGCTTGCAGTCGAAGG
>CAYLVR010000401.1:0-1533 GCA_964387165.1 uncultured Chitinophagaceae bacterium
TTACAGTATATGGTGTAGAAACGGTAACTGTATACGCTTCCACTACTTCTGATTAAACCTCAATTATTTATAATCATATAAAAAAAATATGGCCCAAAAAATAATGTACGGTATAATGTTCCTCGTTATTGCGGCAGCTTTTTTGTTTATCAGCTATATGAAAAACCAAAACCGGGATGCGTTTCGTGATGCCACATTCAGCGATGTTATTACACATCTCGTCCCCGAAAGAGGCAAACCCACACGAATGAGAATCGTAACGGCAAACTATAACGGTCATTATATTGTGGTAGATAAAAATGAAGCAAGTCATATCCAAGTCGGAGATTCCATATTCAAAAGACCCAATGCCTATTTTATGGACATAGTATCCCAAAAAGACGGAAGCAAAACCATAGTTCATCTATTGAAAACAAAATAGCACGCAATTCTTATGACAAGTGCGGAACAGGAATTTGAAAAAAAGACAGTGTCATTGGTAATGTTCATTTTTGCATTTATTACTCAAGTAATTGTTTGGACAATGGCTTTCTTATTAATTCCGGTTTATTATTTAGAGCGGTAAATAACATAGAAACTACAGCCTATAACATAACAAGGGTAACTGTTACACAACCCCATAAAAATCTTTCAACGAGATATTTTATCCAAAAGGCAGGCTTTATTTAAGCGGTGCTGATCACTGTCCTGATTCAGCAAACGATGGTTTTGAAAGCCTCTGTTGGCACCGGATAGCAAAGGTCAAAAAAGTTGGGGCCTTTGAACACCTGTAAAATCCAACTAAAATGTGATTGTCTGCATCACGTACTCCTTGCAACTTTATTGTTAGCAAAACGACATAGACCCGGGATGAGAAACTTAGCAGAAAAAAGAGAATCGTATCGATGTGATGTAAACCGCGTGAAGAAGTATGTTTTTCCATGCGATCCTTTCAGGCGATTAGCCTGCCTGGGCATCATCATAGGGCTGGTCGGGCCGGTGAAATCGCAACCTGTTATCCAACATGCTATGACCTGGCAGATAGGAAAGCAGAGTTTCATGCAGATTACAGGAAGTATGAATATCGGTGCGTTTGATTGTGCATGTGGAAATGAGTTTAGGGCTTCTTCCCTGCATAGCATGAATGGAAATGGCGGCGAACCAGTGAAGATGGAAGGTAGTGTCGTGATGGACATCAACAGCTTCAACTGCAATAACAGACTTTATACCAGCAACTTCAGGAAAACACTGAAGGCAGATGAGTATCCTTTGCTGACTATCCACTTTCTCTCTTTAGACCGGCGGCCCAATGCCAGTACAATGCCGGATACGGTCAGGGGCAGGGTAGCTGTCGAACTTGCAGGTGTCCGGCGGCTGTTTGACTTAGTTTATGTATTCAGAAGTACGGGGTATGGGTACGAAATGAAGGGGAAAAGGACCTTTTATTTTGCTGATTTTGATATAGATACACCCGCAAAGTTTGGAGGGCTTGTGCGGGTTCAGGACAATTTCGATGTGGATTTTACACTGGCACTCAATAAAACAGATTGAATG
>CAYLVR010000402.1:0-1511 GCA_964387165.1 uncultured Chitinophagaceae bacterium
ATTGGCATATTTGGCATTAGCCTCAATAAACTCTCTGCGTGGCGGCACATCATCACCCATAAGCATAGAGAAAATACGGTCGGCTTCTGCTGCACTTTCCAGTGTTACCTGTTTTAACGTGCGCGTTTCAGGATCCATTGTTGTGCTCCACAATTGCTCGGCATTCATTTCACCTAAACCTTTATAACGCTGAATATTCACAGAATCAGGATTTCCACCTTTTGCCAAACGCAATACAGCTTCTTCACGCTGCGGTTCTGTCCAGCAATATTCTTCTTCTTTTCCTTTTTTAACGAGATACAATGGTGGCTGGGCAATATAAACGTAACCAAATTCCAACAACTCTTTCATATAACGGAAAAACAAGGTAAGAATTAATGTACGAATATGGCTTCCGTCCACATCAGCATCCGTCATAATAATAATTTTATGATAACGCAGCTTGTCTAGATTAAGTGCTTTGGCATCTTCGCTTGTACCAATGCTTACACCCAACCCTGTAAACATATTCTTGATTTCCTCATTCTCATAAATCTTATGCTCCATAGCTTTCTCAACGTTCAGGATTTTTCCGCGTAAAGGTAAAATAGCCTGAAACGCACGGTTACGGCCTTGCTTTGCCGTTCCTCCCGCTGAATCTCCCTCCACCAAGTATATCTCACAAAGAGCAGGGTCTGTTTCCTGACAATCGGCCAGCTTACCCGGTAATCCTGTTCCGCTCATCGCGCCTTTACGTTGCACCATTTCGCGGGCTTTACGTGCTGCAGCACGTGCTGTTGCCGCTAATATTACCTTTTGTACAATGAGTCTGGCTTCTTTGGGATTTTCTTCCAAATAGTTATTAAGCATATCGCCAACACACTGGTCAACTGCTCCGGTAACATCACTGTTTCCTAATTTTGTTTTTGTCTGCCCTTCAAATTGCGGCTCCTGAACTTTTACCGAAATTACACCAGTAAGTCCTTCACGAAAATCATCTCCGCTGATTTCAACCTTCACATTTTTCAGCAACCCTTCTTTATCAGCATACGCTTTTAATGTTCTGGTTAATGCCCTGCGAAATCCCGCCACGTGTGTTCCACCTTCAATGGTATTGATGTTGTTTACATACGAATGCAGGTTCTCTGTATAGCCATTGTTGTAAGTCATGGCAACTTCTACAGGAACCCCGTTTTTCTCACCCTCCACGTAAATAGGTTCAGGAAGTATTTTTTCACGTGTACCATCTAAGAAATGAACAAATTCTTTTAGTCCTCCTTCACTGTAAAATGTTTCTTCTTTCAGATTTCCATTTTCGTCAGGACGTTCGTCTTTCAGCGTAATACGTATTCCTCTGTTAAGAAATGAAAGCTCGCGCATACGTGCGGCAAGCGTATCAAATTTATACTCCCCTGTAGTGAAAATCGACATGTCCGGCTCAAAGTATTGAAGCGTACCGTTTTTATCAGATTCACCAATCACTTTTACATCATATTGCGGAATACCACAACTGTATTCCTGTTGCCAGATTT